>NZ_JAUTWQ010000031.1:0-53400 GCF_046719735.1 Halobacillus rhizosphaerae | reverse complement strand
ACGTACTGGTTGGTTCGTTCAGTTTTCAAAGATCAAATGTTTGTCTGCCGTTTTGGCGACAAGATCTAATTTATCATGGTTTCGGTGATTAGTCAATAACTTTTCTGTAAAAAATTATTTCCCTTTAAGCGGCTTTCAAAATCACGGCTGCTTTTCCCGACAACGATTAATAATATAGCATAGAATAAAAACACTTTGCAATAACTTCTGGAAAATTTCTTTAAAAAAATCATTAATTCCTTCTTCAGAATGGAAATGCACATAAAAAGACCTAAGAATGAACTCAGGTCTTCCTCATTACATTAGTCAGAATTTAATTATGTTTTTTCTTTTTGGGCATGTATTGCAAACACTCTTCACGTGCAGCAAACCTTCTAAAAATCTGAAAAAGAACGTCATACCTTTCTTCCATTGCCTGTTTAATACCTGGATCAATTCTATGATCCCCTAGATCAAATGTGATCTCTCCCATTTCTCTCTTTAGTAAGTATTCAATTTCACGACGCTCTTGTTCATTTACCATTAACCCATGCATAACTGCGACCTCCCTAGAAAAACAGCTCTTTGTTATTTTTACCCGTTTTCGCGTATTTATAGCATAGGCTGTCCTTTTTTTCATATGTATAGAACATAATGGTGGAAGGAGATGCGTGGTCGTGACTTTCTATACTTGGAAGGCAGAGAAAATAAAAAAATATGGACTAGTCATTATTTTAGCCTTATTCTGCGCAATTTTATTATGGGTAGGTCAACGAAGCCAGCTGCCTGTATTTTCTAACAAAGGAGAACCGAGGGCACTCAGTCAAGGAAGTGAGGATACTCCTTATGTAGCGCTGACATTTGATATCAGCTGGGGGAGTGAAAAAGTTTATGATATCTTAAAAAAACTCAAGGCATATGATGCCCACGCGACTTTTTTTGTTAGTGGCGAGTGGGCAGAAAGGCATCCAGAAATCCTCGAAGCTATTCAAAAAGGGAACCATGAAGTTGGGATGCTAGGCTATAGATATGAGAGTTATTTAGAGCAAAAACCTGCAGAAGTAGACGCGGATTTACGACACGCTAAAGAGGCATTCGATAAATTAGGGTATGAAAATATAAAGTGGATCCGGCCACCGCACGGCCATTTTGATAAAACTGTCTTAAATCAAATAGAAAAAGAAGGATTACAAACAGTCCAATGGAGCATTAACCCACGAGACTGGGAAAACCCCGGAACCAACAAAATTATCAACCAAGTATTAGAGAAAAGTTCAAAAGGAGATATTATATTACTTCATGCTTCTGATTCTGTTAAACAAACTTCCAATGCATTAGATGTCATCATTCCAGGACTGAAACAAAAAGGCTTAAAATTTGTAAGTATTACGGAATTGGCAAATGGCGGCAAAGCAAAAACTACTCAAGTAAATTAACTGACATCACCCTAAAATGTTTACATAAAAGGCACTTGCTGAATTTCAGCAAGTGCCTTTTATGTTGGTTCTGGCAAAGAATAAGAGCTTATATGACTGTAGTGAGCTCTCCGGCTCAAGGATCGTGGCGTTTTCTCTATGTAAGCATAAAGACTTTCCCAGAGCCATGGTTTTTTTAAGCAGATTTTCGTTTGGCATTTGCCGTTAACCGGTGGAGAAGAAGAACCTGATAAATATTACAAGCAAGCAATGGGATGATCATTAACAGCACATAATCATGTCCCTGAGTTCTTAAAGCAGGCACCCACTCGATTGTAGTCACCACAACCATAAAGAACAATGCAGGAATAAACGCTTTTGCATTGGTTTCTTTTGCTTTTCTTTTAGCTGTGAGTAACCCAATGATTAATAGTGCAATAGCAGTTAGAAAATATTCTAATAAAGATCCATTCTCTGTCGCTTGATAACGAAAATACACAAGATCAAATAAGGCAAAAGCAATTAAAACCACTTGAATAGGAATCCATAAGGAACGAAAGACACCCAGACCAAATTGATTAACGGTTAAATACGCAAAAAACCCCATTTGGCTGATAACACTGAAAATAAATCCTAATCCAATAAAAAAAAGCAATACCCCTAATAATTCCACCAATTGAAAGGGATCAAGAACTTTTTGATAAGCATCTGCCTTAATAACAAAACTTGAGATAACAGTTAAAACCCCGCCTAATAAAAGCGTGGTCAAAAACATTCGGACCCATTTACGACTATTCACGACCGTTCCCCCTAATTGCAAAAAAGAATGTATCCTTCGTATTTTATCATGAAGCCTCTCATTTTTCCTTAAGACCGCATATTTTTTTGCGATTTACAAATAGTAAAGTAAGGAGAACTTAAGAAAGGGGACAGCTCCAATGTCCAAAAAAAGCATTTATGTATGTACCGTCCTAATTCTTGTTTTCCTGTCAGCTTGCGGTGGCAGTTCTGGAGCAAGCCAGCAGGCGGATTATGATGAAACCAAGAAAATGATGGTAGATATCTTAAAGACAGATGATGGAAAAAAAGCCATAAAAAATGTACTCTCTGATAAAGAGATGCAGCAATCCATGGCGCTTGACTCTCAAGTAGTTTCTGAAGCCGTAACTAAAACCCTGGTCTCAGAAGATGGAAAAGCGTTCTGGAGCAAACTATTTTCTGATCCGACCTTTGTTCAAGGCTTCAGCAAGGTCATCAAGGATGAACAGAAAGACTTGATGAAAGGCCTGATGAAAGATGCAGAATACCAAAAGACCTTAATTGAATTATATAAAAATCCAGAAATGATGAGTGAAATGGTCACAGCCATGCAATCCCAAAAGTTCCGCTCTTATCTTGAAGAGACGATTCAGGAAACATTAAACAGTCCTGTCTTCCAAGCCAAGATGAGTGAAACGCTGCTAAAAGCGGCGGAAAAGATGAAAAGCGGTAACTCTTCTGGACAGCAAGGCGGAAACCAGCAAGGAGGCACCACCGGCCAATCATCTGATGGTCAAGCACAAGGCCAGGGCCAAGGGCAAGGCGGACAATCTGGCGGCTCATAAAAAAATCACGCTTTCCTATAAAAAGGAAGCGTGATTTTGTATGTTAGTACCTATCAATAACCTTTGCTGCCATATTGCGATAGACCAAACCAATCGGGTGGTCTTCCTGGTACACAGAAGGCGCAAAAATATCTTTTTCTTCATAAGGCTGCTGTAAAGGAATATGGCCAAGAATATCCGTTTTCAGCTCTTCGGCAAGCTTAGCTCCACCGCCTCGTCCGAATACAAATTCTTTGTTACCTGTTTCTTTACTTTCAAAATATGCCATATTTTCCACAACACCAAGAATTTCATGTTCCGTTTTTATGGCCATTTGGCCTGCACGGGCTGCTACAAACGCGGCTGTCGGATGCGGCGTAGTGACTATGATTTCTTTTGAAGCAGGAAGCATGGCATGTACATCTAGAGCCATATCTCCTGTACCTGGAGGTAGATCAAGCAAAATGTAGTCCATGTCTCCCCACTCTACTTCCTTAAAGAAACTGGTCAGCATTTTGCCAAGCATAGGACCACGCCAGATAATCGGTGAATTATCTTCTACAAAGAATCCCATAGAAATAACTTTTACTCCAAATCGCTCAACAGGAATAATTTTTTCACCACGTACAACGGGGCGATGTTCCACTCCCATCATATCAGGTACGCTGAATCCATAAATATCAGCGTCGATAATTCCAACCTTCTTCCCTAAACGGGAAAGACCAACAGCAAGGTTAACCGTTACCGTAGATTTTCCTACTCCGCCTTTACCACTTGCAATAGAGATAAATTTAGTTTTGCTGTTTCCATCAAGCAGCGAGTTCTGGGCGGCTTCTTCTGCTGCCGGCTGAAATTTATTTACAACCTCTTCCGGTAATTGATCAAAGCGAAGACCAACTGTCGCTGCTCCTCCACTCTTCAGAGCGTTAACAATCGTCTGCTGTAATTCCATTTGTTCCGCAGTGTTGGTTTTTGCGATTAATACCTTTACACTTACGTGGTTCTTTTCTTCTTTAATTTTAATCTCTTCAATTCCACCGGTTTCTTCCAACGTTTTATGTAAAAACGGATCCTCGATTGAATGAAGGATATTCAGCACTTTTTCTTGTGTAAGCACTTCGGTTCACCATCCTTAGAAATGTTTCAACATTGCAAGTATAACATACATGAAACGCTTTCTAAGCGATATGCCTTACGAATTGATTTTTCCTTTATTTTGCAGGGTATTCACGCTCTGTTACATACCGTAAGACGCCTTGATAAACCGCCGCTGCCATTTTCCTTTGATAATCGTTGCTTGCCAGTAATTCTCTCTCCTGGCTATTCGACAGGAAACCGGCTTCAATTAAAGCACCGGGAGCTTCTGCATGTTTTAATAAGTAAATGTTGGATAAACCTAGTGATTCTCTCGTTGTATTTTCCAAATTCGTCTTTATTTCAGATTGGATGAATTTAGCCAGGTTTTCACCATCTTTATTGCCCGGATAATAAAAAGTCTGTGCCCCTCTCCATTTCGGTGATGGAATGGCATTTAAGTGAATACTTAAGTAAAAGTCCGCATCTTTCTCTTTAATATACTGAACCCTGTTCCTAATATCCTCTGATTTCCTGCGTGATAAGCTTCCCGCTTCATCCGAAGAAAGATCTTCATCATCATAACGCGTCAAATAGACCAAAGCACCTGCCTGCTGCAAATAGTCCTGGATGTATTTAGATAATTGCAAAGTAATCTGCTTCTCTTCCGTTCCATCACTACCTACTGCTCCGCCATCCGGCCCTCCGTGACCAGGGTCAATCACAATTACTTTTCCAGACAGAGGTGACGACCAAGTCATCCAGGCATCTTTCGCTTCCTGGATTGGATAAGAAACTAGACACACGAGAACAATGATCCCCGCCAGCCAACCCACCGTTTTCATCCGACGTATCATCCATCCCACACTCCCTCATTCTCTCTATTTCACTATATGGGACAAGATCTGCATTTATGAGCAAAAGGGATGGAGAAAATCCGCCAAGAAGCAGTAAGATCTGTTTCTGAACATACAAAAAAGCCCCGGCCGAAATGGCCAGGGCTGGTTTTGAAAAAAATTAACGTTTAGAGAACTGTGGAGCACGACGAGCACCTTTAAGACCGTATTTCTTACGTTCTTTCATACGTGCATCACGAGTCAGTAGTCCTGCGCGTTTAAGCGGTGTACGATATTCAGGGTCTGCTTTTAATAAAGCACGAGCGATTCCGTGACGGATAGCACCCGCTTGTCCTGTAAATCCTCCACCATCGACGTTTACATAAACATCATAATTTCCTTCATTTTCTGTAACAGCTAGAGGCTGTTTAAGAATCATTCGAAGAGTTTCATATGGGAAAAAGTCTTCGGCATCACGATTATTTACTACTACACGACCAGTTCCTGGAACAAGACGTACACGAGCTGTTGACTTTTTACGACGTCCAGTACCGGAGTATTGTACTTGTGCCACTCTTGATTACCTCCTTCTATTATCCACGAAGTTCGTAAACTTCTGGTTGTTGTGCTTCATGCTTGTGGTCAGTGCCAGCATATACATGAAGTTTCTTACCCATTTTACGTCCTAGGCTTCCTTTTGGCAGCATACCTTTAACAGCAAGTTCTAGCATTTGCTCTGGGTATTTTGTGCGCATTTCGTCAGCCGTACGGGATTTCAAACCACCTGGGTGATTTGAATGACGGTAATAAATCTTGTCATTGATCTTGTTGCCTGTTAATTGAATTTCACCTGCATTAATGATGACTACGTGATCACCAGTGTCAACATGAGGTGTGTACGTTGGTTTATTTTTACCGCGAAGGATCGCAGCAACTTCGCTTGCCAAACGGCCGAGTGTCTGCCCTGCAGCATCTACAACAAACCATTTGCGATCCACGTTGTTTTCATTCGCCATGAAAGTTGTGCGCATATCGGTTTCCCTCCTGAATTGTTAATTTCGATAAGCTTGTCAAAATTTATCTCAAATACGATTAGTTTCCGGGGCTAACCGTGGTATAGAAATAAAATGCCATAGAATATAATATAACACACCCAACACCTATGTCAAGAGAATAAACACCAGGAATCGTTGTTTTTTTGATTAAATTATAAATTCATTCATGAACTCCGTGAACGCTTAGTAATCTACCTTCCAAAGAAACAACCCTCTTGAAGGGGCGGTTTTACCTGCAGCTTCACGGTCTCTCTTCTGAATAATGCGTGGGATATCGTCGATGGATCGTTCTTCAAGACCCACTTCAAGGATAGTTCCGACAAGAATTCGTACCATATTGTACAAGAAGCCGGTTCCTTTGAAAATAAACACGAGCTCAGATCCACTTGCGGCTATCCGCGCCTCAGTAATGGTTCTGACTTTACTGCCTTTAATATTCGTTTTGGCAGAACAAAAGGAAGTAAAATCATGCTCCCCCTCTATCAAGGTACAAGCATCACGCATAGCCTCTATATTCAAAGCCCTCCGAATATGGCATGTGTAATGACGCCTGAAAAAATCAGGATCCTGAGCATTCCATACGTAATATCTGTATTCTTTCTCTCTAGCATCATATCGGGAATGGAAATCTGCGTCCACTTCATCTACTGCCGCGATTTGTATATCGTCAGGCAGCAGGGAGCTGAGCGCACTTTTCCAATTAAACTCTGCAAGCTCAAGCGGTGTATCAAAGTGAATCACTTGCCCCTTTGCATGGACACCAGCGTCCGTACGGCCTGAAGCCGAGATCTTAATAGGTTTGCCTTTGTGCAGCTTGGAGAGAGCCTTTTCTAATTCTTCTTGAACGGTTCTCCCATTGTGCTGAATTTGATAACCTGAAAACTTAGTTCCATCATACTCAATTTTGAATCTTACCCGTTTCACCGAGGACGCCTCCCAATTAACTCCTTGTTAGAATAAGCCCCACAATCAGAGCTGAAAATAACACATACAAAGAAATATCCACTTTGCTAATCTGCAATTCACGCAATTTCGTCCGTCCTTCTCCACCTTTGTAGCCTCGAGCTTCCATCGCCATAGCGAGCTCCTCAGCCCGTTTAAATGCACTCACAAACAAAGGGACTAGCAAAGGAATGATTGCTCTTATACGGTCTTTAAACGACCCTGTACGAAAATCCACACCTCGTGACGCCTGCGCTCTTGAAATTTTTTCTGTTTCCTGCATAAGGGTTGGAATAAACCGCAGAGAAATCGACATCATTAAAGCTAATTCATGAACCGGAAAGCGAACCTTCTTCAAAGGAGCTAATAATTCCTCAATCGCATCGGTAATCTCTATAGGTGTGGTTGTTAATGTTAACAATGAAGTAACCATAATAAGTAAAAAGAAACGCAGGGAAATAGCAGCCCCCTGGATTAAAGCTTCACTGTATACTTTCCAGCCCAGCACATTAAAAATGACATCTCCTTGCTTAGTAACAATTAAGTGCAGCACAAAAGTAAACAGAATTAGCAGCCATATTGGCTTAAGGCCTTTCAGAATATAATAAACAGGAATGCGAGTGATGATCGCACTGCCCACCGCGAATACCGTTAGCAGTCCGTAACTCATAACAGAATTAGCAAAGAAGACAATCACAACAAAGAAAAAGATAATGGCAATCTTGGAGCGGGGATCTAGCCGGTGCACTACCGAATTCCCTGGAATGTACTGTCCAATAATCATAGAACTACTCATGGACACGCCCCCTTTGTACCAATTGGGACAATTCCTTTGCTAATTCTGCTATCGATTGTCCTGTATAGGGAATTTCTATCCCGAATTGCTCTTTAACTCTAGTTAGGAACTCAATCACTTCTGGAACATCCAGCTGAACTTGTTTCAGCTTTTCTCTTTGAGTAAAGATCTCAAGAGGAGGTCCCTCCATATACACTTCTCCGTGATTTAGAATAATAATGTGATCTGCATAAGCCAGCGCATCTTCCATACTGTGGGTAACCAGAATGGTCGTTCCCTCTTTTTCTTTATGAAGCCGGTAAAACATATCCATGATCTCCTGCTGCCCACTGGGATCAAGTCCAGCGGTTGGCTCATCAAGTACCAGCACTTTAGGTTCCATAGCAAGCACGCCCGCAATAGCGGCCCGCCGCATTTGACCGCCACTTAAATCAAAGGGAGACCGGTCCAGCATTTCTTCAGGCAGATGAACGGCAGCCATAGATTCAGCTGTCCGCTGTTTAATTTCTTCTTCTTTGACACCAAAGTTTAAAGGACCAAATGCAATATCCTTGGCCACTGTTTCTTCAAAAAGCTGATGCTCGGGATACTGAAATACAACCCCTACTTGTTTGCGCAATTCACGAAGATGTTTATTCTTTTCCCCAGCTTTCAATCGATAATCACCAATTGTTACTTCACCTTCAGTCGGGCGGACTAAGCCATTGAGATGCTGAATCAAAGTAGACTTACCAGAACCCGTATGTCCAATCACAGCCACGAAGGAACCCGACTTAATAGAAAAGGACAGCTTATTTAAAGCCCGATGTTCAAATGGACTATTGGGCTGATAAACATAACTTACCTCATTGAATGTAATGTCCATAATTCCTCCAATAACTCCTCGTGATTGAGTGGCTCACGTTGTAAGTTAACACCTGCAGCTTTTATTTCTTCTGCCAGTTTTGTTACGAAAGGAGTATCTAAGCCAATTTCTAATAAATCTTCTTTTTTTGCGAAAATGTCTCTAGGGCTGCCTTCCAGCCATACTTCTCCTTGGTTCATGACAATTACACGTCCGGCCTGGGTCACTTCCTGAAGATCGTGAGTAATCGTGATAAGAGATAAGTTACGCTGATGCTGCAATTCGCGTATCGTCTGCATAATTTCTTTCCGTCCCTTTGGATCAAGCATAGCTGTCGCTTCATCAAGTATAATGTATTGAGGTGACACCGCCAGGACGCTTGCGATGGCTACACGCTGTTTCTGACCGCCAGAGAGCCTGTGTGGTTCCTGACTTTCGTAATCTGTCATTCCAACCGCCTGAAGACTTTCTTTTATGCGCTCAACCATTAATTCTCTGGGCATACCGTGATTCTCCATACCAAAAGCTACATCATCCCGAACAGTGGTGCCAACAAACTGATTATCGGGGTTCTGGAAGACCATTCCTACTTGTTTGCGGACCTCCCAGACAGTCTCTTCATTTACAGACTGACCATCTACAAGCACTTCACCCTTTTCAGGAAATAAAAGGCCATTCATTAATTTGGCTATCGTAGATTTCCCCGATCCATTATGACCGATAATAGCCACCCACTCATCCGATTCAATAGCGAAGCTGACATTATTCAGCACCCACGGCATATCCTCCTGATAACGAAACGAAACATTTCTAAACTCAATCCTGCTCATGAAGCTTCCTCCTCTGCTCTTAACCGACTATTTCCCGGGAAATACGACAAATATTCCCCAGCTCATATTAAATCGTATAGTAAATTCCAGCTGTATTTCCACATAAAAATCTGTGTTTAGGAAATAGTAGATACCAACATAGTCATCACAAGCGGATCCACACCCAAACGGAATACCTCGGTTAAGAGCTTTAAGGACGAAGCTCTGTACCAATGTCTAGTTAGGATCCGAGTCCGCTAGCATAGAATGGATAGTCATTATTCACATCCACATGAGACTCAGGAGTTTGATAACTAGTGCTGACTGCACCGCAAACCTCACCAACTCATTTAAACTTCCCAGGCAATAAAAAAAGGGCTGGAGTTAACCTCTGAACGAGATTTCTTCCTGCCCTTTTACACCTATCGCATATGGTGACATTAAACTAGTTCAATGATCGCCATTTTCGCTCCGTCACCCTTACGTTCACCTAGCTTAAGCACGCGAGTGTAACCACCTTGGCGGTCTTCGTAGCGTGGGCCAATATCAGAGAACAACTTTTGTAAAGCTGTTTGATCCCCTTCTTCATTAGCACCTGCTTGGTAAAGGAATGATTCAGCTTGACGACGGGCGTGAAGATCGCCTCGTTTACCTAGTGTAATCATTTTTTCTACAACTGAACGAAGCTCTTTCGCTTTAGCTTCTGTTGTTTCTAGACGTTCGTGAACGATCAAGTCTGTTGCTAAGTTACGTAGCAGCGCCATACGTTGATCTGTAGTACGACCTAGTTTTCTAGCCATTGATAATCCCTCCCTTTTCAGAAACTCTTAGATGTGATCGATTAATCTTCTTTTCTTAAGCCTAGTCCGAGCTCATCTAATTTGTGCTTCACTTCTTCAAGAGACTTGCGGCCAAGGTTACGAACCTTCATCATGTCATCTTCTGACTTATTCGCAAGTTCCTGAACTGTATTTATACCAGCCCGTTTCAAACAGTTATAAGAACGAACGGATAGATCCAATTCTTCAATCGTCATCTCAAGAACTTTTTCTTTCTGATCCTCTTCTTTTTCAACCATGATTTCAGCTTTCTGAGCTTCATCAGTAAGGCCGACAAAGATATTAAGGTGTTCCATATAGATTTTAGCACCTAGGGAAATCGCCTCTTCTGGACGAAGACTTCCGTCAGTCCATACATCCAAAGTTAACTTATCGAAGTTTGAAGTCTGACCAATTCTTGTGTTCTCTACTTGGTAAGTGACACGAGATACTGGTGTAAAGATTGAGTCAACTGGAATCACACCAATTGGTAAATCTTCGTGGTTATTACCTTCTGCAGGACGATATCCACGTCCGCGTTCAGCAGTAATCCGCATACGAAGACTTGTATTGCTATCCATTGTAGCAATGTGAAGATCTGGATTCAGAACTTCTACATCACTATCATGAGTGATATCAGCAGCCGTAACTTTTCCTTCACCCTGAACATCAATTTCTAAAGTCTTTTCATCCTCAGAATAAATCTTAAGAGCTAGTTTCTTCAGGTTCAAAATGACGGTAGTAACGTCCTCAACAACACCATCGATAGTTGAGAATTCGTGAAGAACTCCATCAATTTGAACGGATGTCACAGCAGCGCCAGGAAGTGAGGATAACAGGATACGACGCAAGGAGTTACCAAGTGTTGTACCATACCCACGTTCAAGCGGTTCGACGACGAACTTACCAAAAGTGGACTCATCGCTGATCTCAACCGTTTCAATTTTTGGCTTTTCAATTTCGATCATTACACAAAAACCTCCTTCAAAACGTCGAAACCCCGGTTAGACCCTTGTCTAACCGAAATTCCTCAGGTAAGCAGTCCCGTTTTTAAAACTGCATATTTGCTGTCTAGAGCTTGCTATTATAAATAGCTATCATAACCCATTATAGACAGTGTGACAAATTCTATTCAGAACTATTATACGCGACGACGTTTTGGCGGACGGCAACCATTGTGTGGTACTGGAGTCACGTCACGAATTGCTGTGATCTCAAGACCAGCTGCTTGCAGGGAACGGATGGCTGCTTCACGGCCAGCTCCAGGTCCTTTAACAGTTACTTCAAGAGTTTTCATTCCATTATCCATAGCATTTTTAGCTGCGGCTTCAGAAGCCATTTGTGCAGCAAATGGAGTAGATTTACGAGAACCTTTAAAACCAAGAGAACCTGCACTGCTCCAGCCAATAACATTACCTTGAACATCGGTGACAGTAACAATAGTATTGTTGAATGTAGAGCGAATGTGAGCTACACCAGTCTCAATATTCTTTTTCACGCGACGTTTACGACTGCGAGTATTTCCTTTACGTGCCATATGGTTAGTTTACCTCCTTCTGCTTTCGATTACTTACGTTTATTAGCCACTGTACGACGTGGGCCTTTACGAGTACGAGAGTTATTTTTAGTCTTTTGTCCACGAAGCGGAAGTCCGCGACGGTGACGAATACCACGGTAAGAACCAATCTCAATCAAACGTTTGATATTTAGAGAGTTCTCACGACGAAGATCACCTTCGACATTGTGGTTGTCTACTGCTGTACGGATTTTAGTTAGTTCGTCTTCTGTAAGATCACGAACACGAGTGTTTTCTGAAACACCTGCTTCGGCTAAAATCTCAGTAGCTAGTGATTTACCGATACCATAGATATAAGTTAGTGAAATCGCTACGCGTTTATCGCGAGGAATATCTACACCTGCTATACGTGCCATCTGGTACGTGCACCTCCTTCTTAATTAACCTTGTTTTTGTTTATGCTTAGGGTTATCGCAAATGACCATAACTTTACCTTTACGGCGGATAACTTTACAATTTTCGCAAATTGGTTTTACAGAAGGTCTTACCTTCATCGTCAATACCTCCTTTAAGATCGGAGTTTCTTATTTATAACGGTACGTAATCCGTCCTCTAGTTAAATCATAAGGGGAAAGTTCAACCGTCACCTTATCTCCAGGGAGAATTCGAATGAAGTGCATACGAATTTTTCCGGAAACATGAGCCAAAACGGAATGACCATTTTCAAGCTCTACCTTAAACTGTGCGTTAGGTAAGGTCTCAACGACGGTACCTTCTACTTCAATTACATCGTCTTTCGCCATCGAGTTGATCTCCCTTCTTCAAATCAGTCACTGCTTCATTAATATATTTAGATACGGCAAACCGAAGCTTGCCATTTGTGACGCGACCCGTTTCTAGAAGGCTGTTCTGGACTTCCGGAGAAATGAAATCCATTAGCTCAATATGCTGCATATTCTTTTTCTTTGGTCGATCATACTTGCGCTTATCTCCATCGGCAAGCAGCACAAAGCGGCCATCCAGTACATCGATCACAACCGCGTACTGTCCTGCCTCTCGCCCCTGCAGAATACGAACAACTTGACCTATCTGTGGACTCGACTCAGATTCGTTCAAACACGATCACCTTCACTTAGGATTTTGTTAATATTTCGTAACCCTCTTCCGTAATCGCTATGGTGTGTTCAAAATGCGCACACATTTTACCATCTTGTGTGACTACCGTCCAACGATCTGCAAGAGTTTTAACATAGCGGCCCCCTGCATTTACCATTGGTTCTATAGCCAAAACCATTCCGGGTTTTAAACGAGGACCTTTATTCGGCGGACCATAATGAGGAACCTGAGGATCCTCATGAAGCTCCCTGCCTACTCCATGACCCACGTATTCCCGGACGATAGAAAATCCATGAGCTTCTGCATGCTTTTGAATCGCATGAGATATATTTGAAAGGCGTTCACCTGGTTTTGCTTCTGCAAGTCCTTTAAACAATGAAGTTTCAGTGACTTCCAGCAACTCCTGAGTGTTTTCATCAATAGTGCCGACTGGATAAGTCCAAGCCGAGTCACCATGATAGCCTTGGTATTTCGCCCCAATATCAATGCTGATGATATCTCCTTCATTCAGAACCCGGTCTCCCGGAATTCCATGAACCAGTTCTTCATTGACTGATGCACAAATACTTCCACGAAATCCATTATAACCTTTAAAGGATGGGATTGCATCCTTACTGCGTATGAATTGGTCAGCAATTTCATCCAGTTCACCGGTTGTGACCCCTGGTTGAATGTAACGCTTCAATTCCTGGTGCGTCAAGGCAACAATTTTGCCAGCTTCACGCATAATTTCCAATTCCCGTGGAGTCTTAGTGTTAATCATTGAGATAAGTTTCCCAATTTTTGATCAATATCCTGGAACACTTCGTTGATATCTCTATCACCTTTAAAGGAAACGACATACCCTTTTTCACGATAAAAATCTAGAAGCGGCTTCGTTTGTTCTACATTAACTTCTAGACGTTTCTTAACGGTATCCGGCTGATCGTCTTCGCGCTGAATTAACTCCGAGCCATCATGGTCGCATTTCCCTTCCTCTTTAGGAGGATTGAAAATCACATGATACGTTGCTCCGCATGTCGGGCAAACGCGTCGTCCAGTCAGACGCTCGATGAGCTGATCTTTTGGAACATCGATATGAAGAACATAATCTAATGATTCTTCCATATCGTTAAGCAGACTTTCAAGGGCTTCTGCTTGAGCGATCGTTCTTGGAAATCCATCAAGTAGAAAGCCATCCTGGCAATCCGGCTTACTCAGGCGCTCACGTACAATTCCGATGGTTACTGCATCAGGTACTAGATCGCCTTTATCCATAAAAGACTTAGCTTCTTTACCAAGTTCTGTTCCTTCTTTAATAGCTAAACGGAACATATCTCCAGTTGAGATATGAGGGATGTTATATTTTTCGACTATTTTCTCTGCCTGAGTGCCTTTACCAGCACCAGGAAGACCCATCAGAATCAAATTCAACGTGTTCCCCTCGCTCTCATATTTCATTTGTGACTCACTAATTATTTAATAAAACCTTTATAGTGGCGTTTTACAAGCTGGCTTTCTAACTGCTTCATCATTTCCAGGGCAACCCCGATTACGATGAGAAGACTAGTACCTCCGATTTGAACAGATGGCGGCAGCTTTGCCACCGAGCCTAGAATAATCGGAAGAATAGCAACAGCAGCAAGGAATAATGAACCTACAACCGTTAAACGGTACATAACGCGTGTTAAATATTTCTCAGTATTTTTTCCCGGACGAATACCTGGAATATACCCTCCCTGCTTCTGCAGGTTTTCTGCCATTTGTTCTGGATTAACCTGAACAAATGTATAGAAGTAAGTGAAAGCAATAATTAACACTACGTAAATAATCATTCCCGGCCAGTTTTGATAATTAAAGATATATTGAATCACAGAGGCAACTTCATTACCTTCGAAGAATCCAGCGATGGTTCTTGGTGCGATAATGAATGAAATCGCAAAGATTACTGGAATTACCCCCGCAGCGTTAACTTTCAGTGGTAAGTGAGTCGAATGCCCGCCTACTGGTGAACGATTTACTAAACGTTTGGCATATTGGATCGGTATCTTTCTCAGCGCCTGCTGAATGAAGATAACTCCCACAACAACTGCCACAATAACCAGAAGAATTAGAGCAATAATAATTAAGTTAATGAACAGTTGATCCTGAGCTCCAGATATATATTGATCATAAAGCTGGTTAGCTCCTGTCGGAATACGCGAAACAATCCCGCCAAAGATAATAATGGAAATACCATTTCCAACTCCGTGTGAAGTAATTTGCTCACCAAGCCACATCAAGAAAGCTGTTCCACCTGTTAATACTAATGCGATCACTATAAATTTAAACACACCTGGATCAGAAATCAACTGACCGCCAGCTAAAGCGTTAAAACCGATAGACATCCCAATAGCCTGGATAAAGGCAAGAACAATCGTTCCATAGCGGGTAAACTGAGCTAATTTCCGACGGCCAACTTCACCCTGTTTCTTCCACTCAGCAAATTTAGGTACAACGTCCATCTGCAGCAGCTGCATAATAATGGAGGCTGTAATATACGGCATAATGCCCATTGCAAAAATGGAAAAGTTCTTAAGTGCTCCCCCGCCAAACGTGTTTAAAAAGCCAAAAGCATTCTGGGAATCCATGAAGTTAATGGCTTCTCTGTCGGTGAAGGGAACAGGTATGAACGTTCCTAATCGAAAAACAACAAGCATCAACAAAGTGAAAATAAGTTTCCGGCGAATATCACTCACGCGCATAAAATTGGAGATTGTCCGGAACATTAAATCACCTCAGTTTGACCGCCCGCTGCTTCAATCGCTTCTTTGGCTGAAGCAGAGAACTTATGAGCTTTCACAGTAAGTTTCTTCTCGATTGAGCCTTTTCCTAGAACTTTAATGCCAGCTTTTTGATTGCTGACTACGCCAGTTTCTAGTAGAAGGTCAGGGGTAACCTCTGCGCCCTCTTCAAAGCGGTTAAGAGCATCAAGATTAATGATCGCGAATTCCTTACGATGAATATTCGTAAAGCCGCGCTTCGGCAGGCGTTGGAATAGCGGCATTTGGCCACCTTCGAAACCTGGACGAGTTTTACTACCAGAACGCTGGCCTTGACCTTTATGGCCGCGACCGGAAGTTTTACCGTTACCAGATGCCATTCCACGACCTACACGATTACGTTCTTTACGAGAACCTTCTGCAGCTTTTAATTCATGCAGTTTCATGTGAGCACCTCCTTATTTCTTTCGTTAATTATACTTCTTTAATCGATACAAGGTGAGATACCTTATGAGCCATACCTCGGATCGCTGGGTTATCTTCAATTACGACAGATTGACGAATCTTGTTCAGACCTAGCGCTTTAACAGTTGAACGCTGATCTTGTGGTCTGCCAATAACACTGCGCGTGAGGGTAATTTCTAACTTCTTAGCCATTGTTTTTCCCTCCTTATCCTACAGTTCTTCTACGGACTTCCCACGAAGTTTTGCAACGTCTTCTGCACGTTTAAGCTCGCCAAGACCAGTTAGTGTCGCACGCACCATGTTAATTGGTGTGTTAGAACCAAGTGACTTAGATAGGATGTCTTGAACACCTGCAAGCTCGAGTACCGCACGGACAGGTCCGCCAGCGATAACTCCGGTACCTTCGGCTGCTGGTTTCATAAGAATGCTGCCTGCACCGAAACGTCCTGTAATTTCGTGAGGAATAGTCGTATCTTTGATTGGTACTGTGATTAGATTTTTCTTAGCATCATCAATAGCTTTCTTGATCGCCTCTGGTACCTCTTGGGCTTTCCCTGTACCAAAGCCGACATGACCATTTTTATCTCCAACAACAACCAATGCAGCAAAGCGGAAACGACGTCCACCTTTTACTACTTTTGCAACACGATTGATCGTAACTACGCGTTCTTCAAGATCTAGTTTACTAGGGTCAATGTTTGTTTGCATGTATGTCCCTCCTTTAACTTAACGATTAAAATTCAAGGCCGGCTTCGCGCGCGGCATCTGCTAAAGCTTTTACACGTCCATGATACAAGTAACCGCCACGGTCGAACACAACGACTTTAAATCCGTTGTCGATGGCACGTTTAGCGACTAATTCACCGACTTTTTTAGCAGCATCTTTATTTCCTGTATTATCTAAATCAAAACCATTGTCAACAGTTGAAGCGCTAGCTACTGTTACCTGGCTTTCATCATTAATTAACTGAGCATAAATGTGTTTGTTAGAACGATATACGTTTAAACGCGGACGCTCTGCTGTACCAAATACATTAGTACGAACGCGGGCGTGACGTTTTTTACGTACGATATTTTTATCAGCCTTCGTGATCATCAGGGTCACTCCTTTCTATTCATTCCATCAGAACTTATTTAGCTGTTTTACCTTCTTTTCTGCGTACACGTTCGTTTTCGTAACGAATTCCTTTACCTTTATAAGGTTCTGGAGGACGAATAGCACGAATCTTAGCTGCAACAGCTCCAACTAGTTCTTTATCAATACCTTTGATAGTTAATTTCGTGTTAGACGGCACTTCAATTTCAATACCATCACGATGTTCAACTTCTACAGGGTGAGAGTAACCAGCGTTGATAACTACTTTTTCTCCCTGCTTTTGAGCGCGGTAACCTACACCAATGATTTCAAGGCTTTTTTCGAAGCCTTTGGAAACACCTTCAACCATGCTACCGATCAGGCTGCGTGTAGTACCGTGAAGAGCGCGATGTTCTTTATGATCACTTGGACGCTCAACAGAAAGAACGTTATCTTCAATCTTCACAGTCATGTCCGGGTGGAACGTACGAGTAAGTTCCCCTTTAGGACCTTTGACTGTAATTGTATTATTATCCTGCTTGATTTCAACACCTTCAGGAATTTCTAATGTTTTTAAGCCTACGCGAGACATATTGGGCACCTCCTGTCTTATCTGTTTTTATTACCAGACATAAGCTAGAACTTCGCCGCCAATGGCTTGTTCACGTGCTTCTTTATCTGTTAGTACACCTTTTGAAGTGGATACAACTGCAACACCAAGACCATTTAGAACTTTAGGAAGTTCTTCGGCTTTAGCATATACACGTAATCCTGGTTTACTGATACGTTTCACACCAGAGATTACACGCTCGTTGTTTTGTCCGTATTTAAGGAAAATACGTAGTACACCTTGTTTGCTGTCTTCTACGAATTCATAATCACGTACAAAACCTTCACGTTTAAGAATATCAGCGATTTCTTTTTTTACGTTGGAAGCTGGAAGTTCAAGCTTCTCGTGACGCACCATATTAGCGTTACGAATACGCGTCAGCATATCAGCAATTGGATCTGTCATTGTCATAACTCATTTACCTCCTTCCCTGTCTCGGGTTCTACCAGCTGGCTTTTTTGACACCAGGGATTTGTCCTTTATATGCAAGTTCACGGAAACAAATACGGCAAAGTCTGAATTTACGTAGTACGGAGTGAGGACGTCCGCAACGTTCACAGCGTGTATATTCTTGTACTTGAAACTTTTGCTTGCGCTGTTGTTTCGCGATCATTGATTTTTTAGCCACAATTTTCCCTCCTTATGGTTAGCTCATTACTTCTGAAACGGCATACCGAATTGAGCTAATAGTTCACGGGCTTCTTCGTCAGTGTCTGCAGTTGTAACAATAACGATATCCATGCCACGTACTTTATTTACTTTGTCATAGTTAATTTCTGGGAAAATCAATTGTTCTTTTACACCTAGTGTGTAGTTGCCACGTCCGTCAAAAGCCTTCTTAGAGATCCCACGGAAGTCACGCACACGTGGTAGGGATACCGCGACTAGCTTTTGGAAGAATTCATACATACGCTCGCCGCGAAGAGTTACTTTCGCACCGATTGGCATACCTTCACGCAGACGGAATCCTGCAATTGATTTTTTAGCTTTAGTGATTACTGGTTTCTGACCGGCAATCGCAGTAAGCTCTTCTACTGCTGTATCCAATGCTTTTGCATTTTGTACAGCATCGCCAACACCCATGTTAATAACGATTTTATCAATCTTTGGTGCTTGCATAATAGAATCATATTCAAATTTATTCATTAGGGATGGAACTACTTCTTCTTTATATTGTTTCTTGAGTTCGTTCATCGTGTGGCCCTCCTTTCGTAACTGGATTATTTATCTAATGCTTCACCAGATTTTTTCGCGATACGAACTTTCTTGCCGTCTTCAACTTTGTAACCAACACGGGTTGGTTCGCCAGATTTAGGATCAATCGGCATTACGTTAGAGACGTGGATTGATGCTTCCTGAGTAAGAATACCGCCCTGAGGGTTTTCTTGAGATGGTTTAGCATGTTTCTTCACTTCATTTACACCTTCTACAAGAACACGCTCTTTCTTTGGGTAAGCTTCAAGGATTGTTCCTTGTTTGCCTTTATCCTTACCGGAAATAACCATTACTTTGTCACCTTTTTTTACGTGCATTGCTTCGCGCACCTCCTTATTGACAAGGCATATCATTAAATCATTATAGTACTTCTGGAGCTAGAGATACGATCTTCATGAATTTAGCATCACGAAGTTCACGAGCTACCGGTCCAAAGATACGAGTTCCGCGAGGCCCTTTATCATCACGAACGATTACTGCTGCGTTCTCATCGAAACGAATGTAGGAACCATCTTTACGGCGAACTCCGCTCTTAGTGCGTACAATAACAGCTTTAACTACTTCACCTTTTTTAACAACGCCCCCTGGTGTTGCTTGTTTCACAGTTGCGGTGATTACATCACCGATATTAGCAGTCTTACGGCCAGATCCTCCCAAAACTTTAATCGTTTGGATTTCACGGGCTCCTGAGTTGTCTGCAACTTTTAAACGAGACTCCTGTTGAATCATACTACTGTACCTCCCTTCGGAATAAATCCGAGCGAACTTGAATTAGATAATAACAGACTCTTCTACAACTTCTAACAGACGGAAACGTTTAGTCGCTGAAAGCGGACGAGTTTCCATAATGCTAACTACATCACCAATTTTGGCCTGATTATTTTCATCGTGAGTCTTGAATTTTTTAGAATACTTTACGCGCTTGCCGTAAAGTTTGTGGAATTTATAAGTTTCTACTAATACTGTAATGGTTTTATCCATTTTGTCAGATACAACACGACCAGTATAAACTTTACGATTATTACGTTCACTCATGTGAGGGTAACCTCCTCTCATCTATTAATTATTTACGCCTAGTTCACGTTCACGAGCAACAGTTTTCATGCGTGCGATAGACTTGCGAACCTCGCGAATGCGCGCGGTATTCTCAAGTTGACCTGTTGCCAGCTGGAAACGCAGGTTAAAAAGTTCTTCTTTTAAAGACTTAACTTTTTGTTCAATTTCGGCAGTGGTTAATTCACGGATTTCATTAGCCTTCATTGATTTCACCACCAATTTCTTCACGTTTTACAAATTTAGTACGGATCGGCAGTTTGTGTGAAGCAAGACGCAGCGCTTCGCGTGCCACTTCTTCAGGAACACCTGCGATCTCAAACATAATTTTTCCTGGTTTTACGACTGCTACAAAGCCTTCAGGAGAACCTTTACCGGAACCCATACGTACTTCTAGGGGCTTAGCAGTATAAGGTTTGTCTGGGAAGATTTTAATCCAGACTTTACCGCCACGTTTCATGTAACGAGTCATCGCGATACGCGCTGCCTCGATTTGACGGGCTGTAATCCATGCTGGATCAATAGCTTGCAAGCCATATTCACCAAATGATACGGATGTACCGCCTTTAGCACGACCTTTTAGGCTGGTACGGTGTTGACGACGATATTTAACACGTTTAGGCATTAACATAATGCTTTTCCCCCTTCCTTACTTTTTATTTTTAGTTGGAAGGACTTCTCCACGATAGATCCACACTTTAACACCAAGTTTACCGTAAGTAGTGTCTGCTTCTGCAGTTCCGTAGTCGATGTCTGCACGAAGTGTGTGTAGTGGTACTGTTCCTTCACTGTAATATTCAGCACGAGCGATATCGGCACCGCCAAGACGTCCTGATACTTGCGTACGAATACCTTTTGCTCCTCCGCGCATTGCACGTTGGATCGTTTGTTTCTGAGCACGACGGAAAGATACACGGTTTTCCAATTGACGTGCGATATTGTCAGCTACAAGAGTAGCGTTTAAGTCAGGTTTCTTCACTTCAACGATGTTGATGTGAACTCGTTTACCAGTCAGTTCATTAAGAGCTTTTCGAAGTGCTTCAACTTCAGAACCGCCCTTACCGATAACCATTCCTGGTTTAGCCGTGTGAACAGTAATATTAACACGGTTAGCTGCGCGTTCGATTTCGATCGTAGATACGGCAGCATCTTTTAGACGTTTTTCAACATATTCACGAATTTGAATGTCTTCATGCAACAAGTCAGCGTAGTCTTTACCAGCGTACCACTTGGACTCCCAGTCACGGATAACGCCAATACGAAGACCTACCGGATTAATTTTTTGACCCACTGATTATCCCTCCTTTTTTTCTGATACAACCACAGTGATGTGGCTGGTGCGTTTATTAATTTGGCTTGCACGTCCCATAGCACGAGGGCGGAAACGTTTAAGAGTTACACCTTCGTTTACAAACGCCTCGGAAACATACAAATTGTCAGTATCCATTTCATAATTGTGTTCTGCATTTGCGATCGCTGATTTGAGAACTTTCTCAATAATCGGGGATGCGCCACGTTGTTTCAAACGTAACGTTGCGATAGCTTCACCTACGTTTTTGCCTCGAATTAAATCAATAACTAAACGAGCTTTACGAGGAGCAATGCGAACGGTATTAGCAACTGCTTTAGCTTGCATTAGAGTGCCTCCTCTCTATTTAGCGTTTTGTTTTCTTGTCATCGCCAGAGTGTCCTCTGAACGTACGAGTTGGCGCGAATTCACCAAGTTTATGACCGACCATGTCTTCTGTAACGTAGACAGGGACGTGTTTGCGTCCATCATATACGGCAATTGTGTGGCCAACGAAGTTTGGGAAGATTGTAGAACGACGTGACCATGTCTTGATCACCTGATGCTTACTATCTTCATTCAATTTCTCTACCTTGCTCATCAAATGATCATCTACAAAAGGTCCCTTTTTTAGGCTGCGACCCATAGATAAACCTCCCTTCGCGATTGAAAGACGGGTTTTTTTGCCCGCCGGTCAATCCCGTTTATTTTTTACCTCTTCTGCGAACGATATATTTATCAGACGGTTTGTTACGCTGTCTTGTTTTGTATCCAAGAGTTGGTTTACCCCATGGAGATACCGGAGAAGGTCGACCGATTGGCGCACGTCCTTCACCACCACCGTGAGGGTGATCACTAGGGTTCATAACGGAACCACGAACTGTTGGACGCTTACCTTGCCAGCGAGAGCGGCCTGCTTTACCTACACTGATCAGTTCATGCTGCAGGTTACCTACTTGACCGATCGTTGCACGGCAAGTGCTTAGTACAAGACGAACTTCACCAGAAGTCAGACGTACTAGAGTGTATTTTTCTTCACGACCAAGGATTTGAGCTGAAGCACCCGCGGAACGAGCAAGCTGTCCGCCGCGTCCTGGTTTAAGTTCTACGTTGTGTACGATTGTACCAACTGGAATATCTTTTAGCTGAAGAGCGTTACCTGGTTTGATATCCGCGCCTTCACCAGAGATAATTTGTGTGTTTACCTTAACACCTTTTGGAGCTAAGATATAACGTTTTTCACCATCAACATAGTTGATTAGTGCAATATTAGCGGAACGGTTCGGATCGTATTCGATCGTAGCAACGCGTCCTGGTATGCCATCTTTATCGCGCTTAAAGTCGATAATACGGTATTGACGCTTGTGTCCTCCGCCTTGATGACGAACTGTCAGCCTACCCTGGTTATTCCGGCCACCGCGTTTGTGCAGTGGAGATAAAAGGGAGCGTTCAGGTTTGTCAGTAGTGATTTCACTAAAATCAGATACTGTCATGTGTCGACGACCGTTTGTAATTGGTCGAAACTTTTTAATCGCCATCTTTTTTCCCTCCTTCACGAATTGAGTTTATAATTTATACTTCAAAGAATTCTAGTTCTTCACTGTCTTCAGTTAAAGTAACAACAGCTTTCTTACGATCAGAACGGTATCCGCCGTAGCGGCCCATACGCTTGAATTTACCTTTAAGGTTCATAGTGTTGATAGAAGCAACACGAACACCAAAGATTTCTTCAACTGCATGTTTAATTTCAGTTTTGTTAGCTTTTGGGCTAACTTCAAACGTATATTTCTTTTCTCCCATAAGATCAGCAGACTGTTCAGTAATGACAGGGCGCTTTACGATATCACGTGGTTCTTTCATTATGAGAGCACCTCCCCTGCTTTTTCAGCTGCTTCCTTCGTTAGGATCAGCTTGTCATGCGTTAGTAAATCTAACACACTAACTTCTTCTACAGAAAGTGATTTAACTGTAGGAAGATTGTTAGAAGAAAGAGTTACATTTTCGTCTTTCTCTGCAGTAACAATCAGAGCTTTTTCGTTTACGTCCAATGCTTTAAGCATATTTACAACTTCTTTGGTTTTTGGAGCATCAAAAGAGATACTGTCAAGAACAACGAGGTTGTCTTCTTTTACTTTTGAAGAGTATGCAGATTGAAGAGCTAAACGACGCATTTTTCTAGGCATAGTATAGCTGTAGCTGCGTGGTGTTGGACCGAACACAGTACCACCGCCGACCCATTGAGGTGCACGGATTGTACCTTGTCGAGCACGGCCAGTACCTTTCTGGCGCCATGGTTTACGTCCACCGCCGCGAACTTCAGCACGGTTTTTTACTTTGTGTGTGCCTTGACGCAAAGATGCGCGCTGCATTAACACAGTTTCATGTAATACGTGAGTATTAGGTTCGATACCAAAAACGGTGTCATTCAGTTCGATGTCTCCAACGTTAGAACCGCTTTGGTTTAATAGTGCTACTTTAGGCATGACATATCCTCCCTTCAGTTAATTATTTGCTTGCCTTTACTGCACT
Source organism: Halobacillus rhizosphaerae (assembly GCF_046719735.1). Taxonomy (NCBI): domain Bacteria; kingdom Bacillati; phylum Bacillota; class Bacilli; order Caryophanales; family Bacillaceae; genus Halobacillus; species Halobacillus rhizosphaerae. The sequence goes on along the minus strand of NZ_JAUTWQ010000031.1, from coordinate 29,641 downwards.
TGTGATTTTCACATAAGATTTTTTCGGGCCAGGTACATTACCTTTGATTAGAAGTAAGTTACGCTCAGCGTCCACTCTTACTACTTCAAGGTTTTGAAGAGTAACTTTTTCATTACCCATTTGTCCAGGCAGGTTTTTGCCTTTAAATACGTGCATTGGATCGATTGGACCCATAGCACCTGGACGACGGTGATAACGGGAACCGTGGCTCATTGGTCCGCGGGATTGATTGTGACGCTTGATCGAACCTGCGAATCCTTTACCTTTTGAAGTTCCTGTTACATCAATTACATCACCAGCTTCGAAAATATCCACCTTAACCTCTTGACCAAGTTCATAGTCATCAAGGTTTGTATTACGGAATTCACGAATGTAGCGCTTAGGTGTTGTATTAGCTTTATCAGCGTGACCTTGGTCAGCCTTTTTTAAACGATTGGACTTCTGATCTGCGAAACCAAGTTGCAACGCTTCATAGCCATCGACTTCTGTTGTTTTCATTTGAAGAACAACGTTTGGCTCTGCTTGTACAACAGTTACTGGGATCAACTCTCCATCTTCTGAGAAGATTTGAGTCATACCGACCTTACGTCCTAAGATTCCTTTCGTCATCCGTTACACCTCCTAATATAATTCAATATAATTTATAGTTTAATTTCGATATCCACACCAGATGGTAGATCCAAACGCATTAATGAATCAACGGTCTGTGGTGTTGGATTAACAATGTCGATAAGACGTTTGTGCGTACGCATTTCGAACTGCTCACGAGCATCTTTATACTTGTGAGTTGCACGAAGTACTGTGTAAATTGACTTTTCAGTTGGAAGCGGGATTGGACCAGATACATTAGCACCGGAACGCTTCGCTGTGTCTACGATTTTCTCAGCAGATTGATCAAGTACACGGTGATCATACGCCTTTAAACGAATACGAATTTTCTCTTTTGCCATTATTTTCCCTCCTTCTTCGCCCATTTTTAAAATAGACTTTCTCCGCGAAAATTCACTTGACTCACTAGCCATGGCAAAGGGGCCGGGTGTGTCAACAACCTTTCGCTTCATCGCCTTTTATGACCAACATTATTCATTATATAGAAGAATGCCGATCAATGCAAGGTGTAATTCATATTTTTTTAAATATGAACACCTCAAAGAATTATACTAGCTATTCAGATGAATTTCAAGTATAACTTTGAATCTTCGCACATGCTCTTATCCCAACAAAAAAGCCCGCTGATCCAGCTGACTTCCGTGAACTCTATATGGAATAATTACGACTGTTTTCTATTAAAACAAACTTTAAAGTCAGTTGCAACCAAAGCCTATATTTAGCTTGAATTACAATAAAAAAGAGGCAGCACTTAAGCTGCCTCTTTTAATTATTCAGCTGATCCTGAAATTATTTAGTAATTTCGGAAACTACGCCAGAACCTACTGTACGTCCACCTTCACGAATAGAGAAACGAGTTCCGTCTTCGATCGCGATTGGAGAAATAAGTTCAACAGTCATTTCAACGTTATCTCCAGGCATAACCATTTCTACGCCTTCTGGAAGTTGAATAACGCCAGTTACGTCCGTAGTACGGAAGTAGAACTGTGGACGGTAGTTAGAGAAGAATGGAGTATGACGTCCACCTTCGTCTTTAGATAGTACATAAACTTCAGATTTGAAGTTTGTGTGCGGAGTGATAGAACCAGGCTTAGCTAGTACTTGTCCACGTCCGATATCTTCACGGTTAACCCCACGAAGAAGTGCACCAATGTTGTCGCCAGCTTCAGCATAGTCAAGAAGCTTACGGAACATTTCCACACCAGTGATTGTTGTTTTGCGCGCTTCTGGTGCAAGACCGATGATTTCAACTTCGTCACCGACTTTAACTTGACCACGTTCAACACGGCCTGTTGCTACAGTACCACGGCCAGTGATTGAGAATACGTCCTCAACTGGCATCATGAATGGTTTGTCAGTGTCACGGTCTGGAGTTGGGATGTGCTCATCCACTGCATCCATAAGATCAAAGATTCTTTGTTCATACTCGGAATCACCTTCAAGAGCTTTAAGAGCAGAACCACTGATAACTGGTACGTTGTCGCCATCGAAATCATATTCAGATAATAGATCGCGAACTTCCATTTCTACTAGTTCAAGAAGTTCTTCGTCGTCTACCATATCAGTTTTGTTCAAGAACACAACGATAGCTGGTACACCAACGTTTTTAGAAAGAAGGATGTGCTCACGAGTTTGCGGCATTGGACCGTCAGCTGCAGATACAACTAGGATCGCGCCGTCCATTTGAGCAGCACCAGTGATCATGTTTTTAACATAGTCAGCGTGACCTGGGCAGTCAACGTGTGCATAGTGGCGTTTTTCTGTTTCGTACTCAACGTGTGCTGTTGAGATTGTGATACCACGTTCACGTTCTTCAGGAGCACCATCGATCATGTCGTACGCCATAGCCGTACCGGATCCGGAACGCTTATGAAGTACTGTAGTAATTGCAGCAGTTAATGTAGTTTTACCATGGTCAACGTGTCCAATAGTACCGATGTTAACGTGGGACTTGGACCGGTCAAATTTTTCTTTACCCATTAGTATATTTCCTCCTTTAATTAAATAACAAAGTTTATGATTGATTTTTTATTTGAAGCCTAGGAGACAGTTCACTGCACTCCTAAGCTTACAATACAAGTTATACTTTAACTCGTCAAAAAAATCAATTATTCACCAGAATTTTTCTTGATGATTTCCTCAGAAATACTCTTAGGTACTTCTTCGTAGTGATCAAAATGCATAGTGTAAGTTCCGCGTCCTTGTGTATTGGAACGCAACGCTGTTGCATAGCCAAACATTTCAGATAGTGGAACAAACGCTTTAACAACCTGCGCAGTACCACGAGTTTCCATACCTTCAACACGTCCGCGACGGGAAGTTACATCACCCATGATATCACCCATATATTCTTCAGGAATGACTACTTCAACTTTCATCATTGGTTCTAGAAGAACAGGTTTACATTTGTTTTTAGCTTCTTTCAGTGCCATTGATGCAGCAACTTTAAAGGCCATTTCGTTAGAGTCGACATCGTGATAAGAACCATCATAAAGAGTGGCCTTAATGTCTACCATAGGATATCCAGCTAATACGCCGTTCTCCAAGGATTCTTTAATACCAGCCTCTACGGATGGGATGTACTCACGAGGTACAACACCACCGACGATTTTGTTTACGAATTCAAAGCCGGCACCTTCTTCGTTTGGTTCAAAAGTTACCCAAACGTGACCGAATTGTCCACGTCCGCCAGACTGGCGTACGAATTTACCTTCAACGTTAGCACTTCCACGGAAGGTTTCACGATAAGCAACTTGCGGAGCTCCGATGTTAGCTTCCACTTTAAACTCACGGCGAAGGCGGTCAACAATGATGTCCAGGTGAAGCTCACCCATACCAGCAATGATGGTTTGACCAGTTTCAACGTTTGTTTCAGTTTGGAATGTTGGATCTTCTTCAGCAAGTTTACCTAAAGCGATGGACATTTTATCCTGGTCAGCTTTTGATTTTGGTTCAATAGCTACAGAGATAACTGGTTCCGGGAATTCCATAGATTCAAGAATAACGAGACTCTTTTCATCACATAGAGTATCACCAGTACCTGTATCTTTAAGTCCTACTGCACCCGCAATGTCACCAGCATAGACAGTAGAGATTTCTTCACGAGAATTCGCATGCATTTGCAGGATACGTCCTACACGCTCACGCTTATCTTTCGTGGAGTTCTTTACGTAAGAACCGGCATTTAAAGTACCAGAGTAAACTCGGAAGAAAGTTAGTTTACCAACGTAAGGGTCGGTAGCAACTTTAAAGGCCAAAGCAGAGAATGGCTCTTTATCGTCAGCTTTACGAACAACTTCTTCTTCTGTTTGCGGTACATGTCCTTCAATTGGAGGAACATCTAATGGAGATGGAAGGTAATCAATTACCCCATCAATTAATAGCTGTACCCCTTTGTTTTTGAAAGCTGAACCACAGAACACTGGATAGAAATCAACGGTTAGAGTTGCTGCACGGATAGCCGTTTTCAGCTGTTCATTTGTGATTTCTTCTCCTTCAAGGTACTGCATCATCAAGTCTTCATCAAGCTCCGCTACGGACTCAACAAGCTTCGCACGGTACTCTTCGGCTTGATCTTTGTATTCATCAGGAATAGGGCGTGCTTCAGCACGAGTTCCTAAGTCATCCATGTAGAAGAATGCTTCCATTGTTACCAAGTCAATGATTCCTTCGAATTCATCTTCTGCACCAATAGGAAGCTGAACTGCTGCAGCATTTGCTCCAAGGCGGTCTTTCAGGGTACCTAAGGAATAAATGAAATCTGCACCAATTTTGTCCATTTTGTTAACGAACACAATACGTGGAACACCGTAAGTGGTTGCCTGACGCCATACTGTTTCAGTTTGTGGTTCTACACCAGACTGAGCATCAAGTACAGCTACAGAGCCATCAAGTACACGAAGGGAACGTTCAACCTCAACTGTGAAGTCTACGTGACCAGGCGTGTCGATGATGTTAATACGATGACCTTTCCACTGAGCAGTAGTGGCAGCGGAAGTAATGGTAATTCCGCGTTCCTGTTCCTGCTCCATCCAGTCCATTTGGGAAGCCCCTTCGTGAGTTTCACCAATTTTGTGGATACGTCCTGTGTAGAAAAGAATACGCTCTGTAGCAGTGGTCTTACCGGCATCAATGTGAGCCATAATACCAATGTTACGAGTCTTTTCTAAGGAGAACTCTCTAGGCATGAATCTTTCTCCTTCCTGATAGTAAATTTATTTTTTGCTGGTGATTACCAACGATAGTGAGCGAATGCTTTGTTAGCTTCCGCCATTTTGTGCATATCTTCACGACGCTTAACTGCAGCACCGGTATTGTTTCCTGCATCTAGAATTTCGTTAGCTAGGCGTTCTTCCATTGTTTTCTCTCCGCGAAGACGCGCATAGTTAACAATGAAACGCAAACCTAGAGCTTGACGACGCTCAGGACGTACCTCAACTGGTACTTGGTAGTTAGAACCACCGACACGGCGAGCGCGTACTTCTAGTACGGGCATTACATTTTTCATTGCTTGTTCAAAAGTTTCCATAGCGTCGTTTCCGCCGCGCTCTTGAACTAGTTCAAAAGCTTTATATAGAATCTTCTGAGCTTTACCGCGCTGACCATCAACCATAATTTGGTTAATCAAGCGAGTAACAAGCTTTGAATTGTACATTGGATCTGGTAACACATCACGTTTAGCTACTGGACCTTTACGTGGCATATGTTCCCCTCCCTTCTTGATTAATTGATTTATTAAGCGATATTAAATATCGATTATTGTTTAGGCTTTTTAGTACCGTATTTAGAACGGCCTTGTCTACGTCCATCTACGCTTGCAGTATCAAGTGCACCACGAACGATGTGATAACGCACACCAGGTAAGTCCTTAACACGTCCGCCACGGATAAGAACAACACTGTGCTCTTGAAGGTTGTGGCCGATACCAGGAATGTAGGCGTTAACCTCAAGCTGGTTAGTCAAACGAACACGTGCATACTTACGTAGTGCAGAGTTCGGTTTCTTCGGTGTCATTGTACCAACACGTGTACAAACCCCGCGTTTCTGCGGTGAAGACTGATCAGTCATACGCTTTTTATAGCTGTTAAAGCCTTTGTTCAAAGCTGGAGAGTCAGACTTTCTAGTTTTGTTCACGCGTCCTTTACGTACTAATTGATTAATAGTAGGCATTTTGGAAATCCTCCCTTCCTATTGCATTTTTTAATACCACACATCCAGGTGGTTCATAAAAAGGCAAAAAACAAAGCTTTCGCGCCAAGCGCCAAAACTTTATTGCTTTATCGCCACTGTTGCAGCTCCTACATCTATACCACAAGCATTTCCCAAATCCTTCATTGATGCGACTCTTGTATGCGGGATATTGAGCTGCTTGGCTAGCCGGGCTACTTTCTCTGTCATAGACTGATCAGCATCTTCAGCCGTAATGACTTCATTCACTTCGCCATTCTTCATAGCTTTAAGTGTTTGTTTAGTCCCAATGACTATTTCCTCTTTAGCCTTCGCCACTTTTTCATAAGACATCTGCATATCCTCCAAAGCAACTAGGATAAATGGAAGCACCTTGATTATATTATCACTACGTAAAATCCATGTCAACTGAATTTCAAATAGTTTTCAAGATGCTCCCTGAATTTTACCCTAAAATTACCTTTAACTATTTACTTAAGGCTGGGTGACTTCTTCCACTGGTGCAGTCACTTGGTCTTTATTATCGGATTGAGCTTGAATCTTGCGGTAGCGGGTCATTCCAGTACCGGCAGGAACAAGCTTACCAATAATAACATTTTCTTTAAGCCCTAGTAATTCATCGCGCTTACCTTTGATCGCTGCATCAGTCAGGACACGAGTTGTTTCCTGGAAGGATGCTGCAGACAAGAAGCTGTCGGTTTCAAGCGAAGCTTTTGTAATACCAAGGATGACAGGACGTCCGACTGCTGGCTGTCCGCCTTCCATAAGTGCTTTTTGGTTGGCGTCTTTAAATTGATGGATCTCAAGCAGAGAACCTGGAAGTACATCAGTGTCTCCGGAATCAAGTACACGGATTTTACGAAGCATTTGGCGGACCATTACTTCTACGTGCTTGTCAGAAATTTCAACACCTTGCATACGATATACTTTCTGTACTTCTTTAAGAAGGTATTCCTGAACACCGTCCAGTCCTTGAACTGTCAGCAATTCTTTTGGATCAATGGAACCTTCAGTTAGTGGTTCACCCGCTTTGACTTCATCCCCAACGGAGACTTTCATACGAGAACCGTAAGGCGCTGTATAAGAACGTGTCTCTACTGTGCCTTGAACAACAATTTCTTGTTTTTCTTTTACTTCATTGATTTCTCGTACAGTACCTTCAATTTCAGTAATGACAGCTTGACCTTTCGGGTTACGAGCCTCTACGATTTCCTGGATACGAGGAAGACCTTGCGTGATATCGTCTCCAGCTACACCGCCCGTGTGGAAGGTACGCATAGTAAGCTGTGTACCTGGCTCACCAATGGATTGTGCTGCAATGATTCCCACAGCTTCTCCCACTTCGACTTCATCTCCCGTTGCAAGGTTTCGGCCATAACATTTCTTACAAACACCGTGTTTCGTGTTACATGTGAAAGCTGAGCGAATCACAACTTGCTTGATACCGGAATCTACGATTTGCTTAGCGGCATCCTCGAAGATCACTTCGTTTCTTGTCGCAAGTATTTCGCCAGTTTCAGGGTGCTTAATTGTTTGGAAAGCCGTACGGCCAATCAGACGGTCGATTAATGGCTCAATCGTTTCGGTACCTTCCGTAAGCGAACTTACAGGAAGACCGCGATCTGTTCCACAATCATCCTCACGCACAATAACATCCTGAGCTACGTCAACAAGACGACGTGTCAAGTAACCGGAATCGGCCGTTTTCAGTGCGGTATCGGCAAGACCTTTACGTGCACCGTGAGTGGAAATAAAGTACTCAAGTACTGTCAGACCTTCACGGAAGCTTGATTTGATCGGCAGCTCAATAATTCGGCCGGCCGGGTTGGCCATGAGTCCACGCATACCTGCAAGCTGAGTGAAGTTAGACGCGTTACCACGTGCTCCTGAATCACTCATCATAAAGATAGGGTTACGAGGGTTCAATGACTGCATAAGAAGATTTTGAATCGTATCTTTAGCACCTGACCAAATTTCGATAACACGATCATATCGTTCTTCTTCCGTGATTAAACCACGGCGGAACTGTTTTAATACTTTATCTACTTTTCCTTGAGCTTCTACTAAGATTTCCTGCTTCTCTGGAAGTACCACAACGTCAGATACACCAACTGTGATACCTGCTTTCGTAGAGTAAGCAAACCCTAAGTCCTTCATACGGTCTAGCATTTTAGAGGTTTCACTGATAGAGAAGCGTTTAAACACTTCAGCAATGATATCTCCTAATATGCCTTTCTTAAATGGAGAAACTTCATCGCGCTTAGAAATTTCCTCGCGAATATTAGTACCCTTCTCCACGAAGTACATAGGAGGTGTTTTCACTTCTAAATTCTCCTGCGTCGGCTCATTAATATAAGGGAATGAGCTTGGCAGCATTTCATTGAAGATCAATTTACCCACGGAAGTTAACAACAGCTGGTTATTCTGTTCTTCTGTAAAGGTATCGTTGTTAAGCGAACTTGCTTGCACTGCCACACGAGTGTGCAGATGAACATAGCCGTTCTGATAAGCCATTATAGCTTCATTCAAATCTTTAAATGACATTCCTTCTCCAATTGCTCCCGGACGTTCCAGGGTTAGATAATAGTTACCTAGTACCATATCCTGAGAAGGAGTAACAACTGGTTTGCCATCTTTAGGGTTCAGAATGTTTTGTGCCGCAAGCATTAAAATACGAGCTTCTGCCTGAGCTTCAGAAGATAATGGAACGTGAACGGCCATTTGGTCTCCGTCAAAGTCAGCGTTGTAAGCTGTACATACCAGCGGGTGCAGACGAATCGCACGACCTTCAACAAGCGTCGGTTCGAATGCCTGAATACCTAAACGGTGCAATGTAGGTGCACGGTTTAATAGAACCGGATGCTCCTTGATTACATCTTCGAGTACATCCCAGACTTCCGGGTGCACACGTTCGATTTTCCGTTTAGCAGATTTAATATTATGCGCTAATCCACGGGATACAAGTTCTTTCATAACAAATGGCTTGAATAGCTCGAGTGCCATTTCTTTCGGAAGTCCGCACTGATACATTTTCAATGATGGACCTACGACAATTACAGAACGCCCTGAATAGTCAACACGTTTACCTAATAAGTTTTGACGGAAACGTCCTTGTTTCCCTTTCAGCATATGAGAAAGAGATTTAAGCGGACGATTTCCTGGTCCCGTTACAGGACGGCCGCGGCGGCCATTATCAATAAGAGCGTCAACAGCTTCTTGGAGCATACGCTTCTCATTTTGAACAATGATCGTAGGAGCTCCAAGGTCTAACAACCTCTTCAAACGATTGTTACGGTTAATGACACGGCGGTACAGATCGTTTAAGTCTGATGTTGCAAAACGCCCTCCATCCAATTGAACCATTGGACGAAGTTCCGGCGGGATGACCGGCAGTACATCAAGAATCATCCATGATGGGTCATTTCCTGAATTACGGAAAGACTCTAACACTTCCAGACGTTTGATAGCACGCGTACGGCGCTGCCCTTGGGCAACTTTCAATTCTTCTTTAAGCGTCTCCACTTCTCCATCAAGATCGATGTCAAAAAGAAGCTTACGAATAGCTTCCGCACCCATTGCCGCCTGAAAACCTTGACCAAACTTTTCACGATAGGCACGGTACTCTTTTTCTGAAAGCAGCTGTTTCCGTTCTAACGCTGTTTCACCAGGATCAGTTACGATATACGCCGCAAAATAAATCACTTCCTCCAAAGCACGCGGGGACATGTCAAGAACAAGTCCCATACGGCTTGGAATGCCTTTGAAGTACCAGATGTGAGAAACCGGGGCAGCTAATTCCAGGTGCCCCATACGCTCACGACGGACTTTTGCTTTCGTTACTTCAACCCCGCAGCGGTCACAAACGACACCCTTGTAACGGACACGTTTGTATTTACCACAATGACATTCCCAGTCTTTCTGCGGGCCGAAGATTCTTTCACAGAACAAGCCGTCTTTCTCTGGCTTTAAAGTACGATAGTTGATCGTTTCTGGCTTTTTAACCTCACCATAAGACCAAGAACGAATTTTATCAGGTGAAGCCAAGCCTATTTTCATATATTCAAAATTATTTACATCTAGCAAGGGGCCTACCTCCCTTTTAGTATCCAAGTTTCACCCTAAGCTTAGAACAAAGATCTGGGGTTTAGTCTTATTGGTCGTCTAAGTTCAGATTCTCGGATTCTTTGGTTTGCTCTTCTTCTATATCACGCATTTCTATTTCTTGTTCGTCACCAGAAAGGATTTTCACATCCATCCCAAGACTTTGAAGCTCTTTAATTAGAACTTTAAAGGATTCAGGAACTCCTGGTTCAGGAACATTATCGCCTTTAACTATGGCTTCATACGTTTTCACACGACCTACGACGTCATCCGATTTCACAGTAAGAATTTCTTGCAGAGTATATGCAGCACCATATGCTTCAAGTGCCCATACCTCCATCTCACCAAAACGCTGTCCACCGAACTGTGCTTTACCACCCAGCGGCTGCTGAGTAACCAGGGAGTACGGTCCAGTCGAACGGGCGTGCAATTTATCATCAACCATGTGGGCTAGTTTAATCATATACATAACCCCAACAGAAACACGATTATCAAATGGTTCACCTGAACGTCCATCATAAAGGATGGTCTTCGCATCACGTGCCATACCTGCTTCCTGAAGTGTCTCCCAGACATCTTCCTCGCGAGCACCGTCAAATACCGGAGTCGCTACTCGGATGCCCATCAAACGAGCCGCCATTCCTAAGTGCAGTTCAAGTACCTGTCCGATATTCATACGTGATGGAACCCCAAGAGGGTTTAACATAACATCAACTGGTGTGCCGTCTGGAAGGAATGGCATATCTTCTTCTGGAAGAATCTTAGATATAACACCCTTGTTTCCGTGACGCCCGGCCATTTTATCTCCTTCAGAGATCTTACGTTTCTGAACAATATAAGCACGAATTAACTGATTAACTCCTGGCGGCAGCTCGTCGCCATCTTCACGGTTGAAGATTTTAACATCGAGCACAATACCACCCGCACCGTGTGGCACACGTAAGGAAGTATCGCGCACTTCCCGAGCTTTTTCACCGAAAATAGCATGAAGTAAACGTTCTTCTGCAGATAGTTCTGTAACACCTTTAGGAGTTACTTTACCTACTAACAGATCGCCATCACTAACTTCAGCACCAACGCGGATAATCCCTCGTTCATCTAAGTCACGAAGAGCATCTTCTCCTACGTTTGGAATATCACGAGTAATTTCTTCTGGTCCAAGCTTGGTGTCACGGGCTTCTGATTCATATTCTTCAATGTGAATAGAAGTATAGACATCATCTTTGACTAGACGCTCACTCATAATGATCGCATCCTCGTAGTTGTAACCATCCCATGTCATAAAGGCAACAAGAGGGTTTTGACCTAGTGCCAATTCACCCATATCCATGGATGGTCCATCAGCAAGGATTTCACCTTTAGTAACGCGGTCCCCTTTAGAGACAATTGGACGCTGGTTATAGCAGCTTCCCTGATTGGAACGGATAAACTTCTGCAAACGATAACGATCAAGGTCGCCTTCAACTTCTCTGCCATCCACTTCAGAAACTCGGCGGACAAGCACTTCTTTCGCTTCTACGCGTTCAACAATTCCTTCATGGTGGCATATAACAGCAGCCCCTGAATCCTTACCGGATACATATTCCATGCCTGTTCCTACTAAAGGTGCATCTGGTTTCAGCAATGGTACAGCTTGTCGCTGCATGTTGGCTCCCATAAGAGAACGGTTGGAGTCATCGTTTTCTAAGAAAGGAATACATGCCGTCGCTGCGGATACAACCTGCTTCGGTGATACATCCATGTAGTCTAGACGGTCACGGGGAACTACTGTGTTCTCACCGCGGAAACGCGCGATAACTTCTTCATCAAGGAAGGAACCATCGTCACCAAGCTTCGCGTTCGCCTGAGCTACTACATAATTATCTTCTTCATCTGCAGTCAAATAATCAATTTGTGCAGTTACTTTATTGGAATCCGGATCAACCCGGCGATATGGTGTTTCAATAAACCCAAACTCATTTACTTTCGCATAAGAGGAAAGCGAGTTGATCAACCCGATATTCGGTCCCTCAGGAGTCTCGATCGGACACATACGGCCGTAGTGGGAGTAGTGAACATCTCGAACTTCAAAGCCTGCACGTTCACGAGTTAAACCACCGGGTCCAAGTGCAGATAAACGACGTTTATGCGTCAATTCTGCAAGTGGATTTGTTTGGTCCATAAACTGAGAAAGCTGGGAACTTCCAAAGAATTCTTTAATGGAAGCGATAACCGGCCTTATATTGATTAACTGCTGTGGTGTAATGGAGGATGTGTCTTGAATAGACATACGCTCGCGAACCACACGCTCCATACGAGACAAACCAATTCGGAATTGGTTTTGAAGCAGTTCACCAACAGAACGCAGACGACGGTTTCCTAGGTGGTCGATATCGTCGGTTCCGCCTACATTGTGAAGCAAGTTAAAGAAGTAGCTGATCGCTGAAAGAATATCAGCAGGCATAATATTTTTTACGCCTCGGTCGATATTGGCGTTACCAATTACATTAATAGAACGTTCTCCTTCAGGATCGGTAGGGTCCACAATTTTCACGGACTGAACTCTAATTGGTTCTTCCAGTACACCATCTACAGGATCCAGAGATTGTTCACTTAAATTGGCATCTTCATTATCGAAATGAGGAATCAATTTATTTAACAAACGGCGGTCAATCTTATCGCCTTTTTCACCAAGTACTTCACCTGTTTCCTCATCCACAAGCGTTTCTGCCAGTGTCTGGTTAAACAGTCGGTCTTTTATATGAAGCTTCTTATTAATCTTATAACGACCCACACGCGCTAAATCATAGCGTTTTGGATCGAAGAATCGGGAAACTAGTAAACTTTTCGCATTTTCTACGGTTGGCGGTTCACCAGGGCGCAGACGTTCATAAATTTCCAGCAATGCTTTTTCACTGTTTTCCGTATTATCTTTTTCCAGTGTGTTCTTCAGGTATTCGTTCTCACCAATAAGATCAAGGATCTCCTGGTCTGTTCCGAAACCTAAAGCACGTAATAAAACGGTGATTGGTAATTTACGAGTACGGTCAATACGAACATGTACTACATCTTTCGCATCGGTTTCGAACTCAAGCCATGCACCGCGGTTTGGTATAACCGTTGCAGTATGGCCTTTCTTACCGTTTTTATCAATTTTCTTATTGAAATAAACACTCGGAGAACGAACAAGCTGAGAAACAATAACACGTTCGGCGCCATTAATAACAAAGGTGCCGGTGTCGGTCATGAGTGGAAAATCACCCATAAACACTTCTTGCTCTTTCACTTCCCCTGTCTCATTATTTAATAGACGAACCTTCACACGAAGTGGTGCATTATAGGTTACGTCCCGGTCCTTTGACTCATCGACTGGATACTTTGGTTCGCCAAGGCTGTAGTCTACAAACTCAAGTGATAAGTTGCCTGTGAAATCCTCGATTGGAGAAATATCCTGAAACATTTCTTTCAAACCTTCTTCTAAAAACCATTGGTAAGAAGCAGTTTGAATTTCAATCAAATTCGGCAATTCTAATACTTCACTGATACGTGCATAACTTCTGCGCTGGCGGTGTCGTCCATATTGAACTAGTTGACCTGTCAACTGATTCACCCCTCAAATCAAGCAATTTAATAACGAAAAAAGGGTTCGGCAAAGGCATGCCGAACAGGCTTGGGGTTGATCTTACCACAAGCACTATTTAAACATTCGCCTCCATTGCGAATGGTGATTCTTCATTTCTCTCTAACGTTAGACAAAAAAGAAAAAGGGTTTTCATATATTAAAAACCTCATTCACTATATTGTGTTCGATTTTACCATTCTGCCCCTCTATCAAATTTTTATACATAAAATAAGAAAAAGGACTTGACATACTATGGTCATATTGGCATTTTTCAATACTAGCACAATTAAAAGTGCTAGTCAACACTTATTGCTTTCAGAATATAGTAGCCTTTTTGCTTTGCCACCACTTCACAGTTTCCGAACAAACTTTCAAGCTTCTTCTTTGCAGAAGGTGCTCCCTGTTTCTTCTGAATGACCACCCATAACTCACCGTGATTGAGTAAAGAATTCTTTGATTCCTCAAACATTGCGTGAACAACATCTTTACCTGCACGAATGGGGGGGTTGGTAATAATGGCCGCGAATTGTCGGCCTTCCAACGCTTTCAACCGGTCACTTTCTTTAATGGCTGCGTTAGAAATATGATTATTCTCAGCATTCTTCTTCGCAAGAGCAAGCGCTCTTTCATTTACATCTACCATAATCATCCGACGATCAGGAAACTCTCGAGCAAGCGCTAAACCTATTGGCCCGTACCCGCACCCAAGATCCAGTAAATCACCTAGAATATCTGGTTCTCTAAATACATCTATCATTAATCGAGAACCAAAATCTACTTCTCGTTTAGAAAATACGGCATGATCTGTTGTGAAATTAAAAGAGTGCCCTCTTAAAGTGAACGTCCACTGGATCTCTTCACTTTTAGCTGTAGTCTTCTTTGAATAATAATGTTCTGACATGCGACCACCTTCTTCTCAAAGTCATGAACCGCACTGATTAAGAAAAAGAAAGCCCGCCGATGATCAGCGAGCTTTACTTTGGAAAAGATGAAATTACTTAACTTCTACAGAAGCGCCTGCTTCTTCAAGTTTAGCTTTCATTTCTTCAGCTTCTTCTTTAGAAATACCTTCTTTGATAGCGCCAGGTGCGTTATCAACTAGATCTTTTGCGTCTTTAAGACCAAGACCAGTGATTTCACGAACTGCTTTAACCACTTTAATTTTAGAGCTTCCAGCAGATTCAAGAACTACGTCAAATTCAGTTTGCTCTTCTGCCGCTTCTTCAGCAGCACCGCCACCAGCAGCTACAGGAGCTGCAGCAGATACACCAAATTCTTCTTCAATTGCTTTAACTAGGTCATTAAGTTCAAGAACAGACATTTCTTTGATCGCTTCGATAATTTGTTCGTTAGACATTAGAAATTTCCTCCTTCAAATATTTGTATTTTAGATTATACGAGCGCTGACTTACGCGCTTTCTTCTTCTTTTTGGTCCGCAATTGCTTTTGTCGCATAAGCGAAGTTGCGAATTGGCGCTTGTAGTACGCTTAGGAACATAGATACAAGACCTTCGTAGTTTGGAAGGTTGGCAAGCTCTTTGATTTGTTCAAGAGTAGCAACTTGTCCTTCAACCACTCCGCCTTTAATTTCAAGGTTATCATGATCTTTAGCGAAGTTATTAAGAACCTTCGCAGGAGCTACAGCATCTTCTTCATGAAATGCTAATGCAGTCGGTCCTACTAGAACTTCATGCAGCTCAGAAAGTTCAGCTTCTTCTGTTGCTCGGCGAGTCATTGTGTTTTTATACACTTTGAAATCAACGCCTGCTTCACGAAGCTGCTTACGCAATTCAGTCACTTCAGCAACATTAAGACCGCGGTAATCTACAAGCATTGCAGATTTACTGTTACGGAACTTATTTGCAATTTCTGAAACAACTTCTTTTTTCTGATCAATAATTTTGCTCATCGTTCCACCTCCTATTGACTATTTTAAATCATACCGTCCGGTGTCATGGGCCATGAAAGATCGACACAAAAGAAAAGTACCTCCATGCAGACATGGAGGTACGTATGTCAGAACAGGGCTGATTGATCGCTGCTCTGTCTATTCACACACCTCGGCAGGAATTTAAGCGCTATCGGCCCCTGCTGTCTACGGTATAACGTATTCATTTATACAACGTTTCTAATTATAATGAATTAAAAACGGAAAGTCAACAATCAATTAAATTATTTTACGTAGCTTGAAACGTCAACTTTGATTCCAGGTCCCATTGTTGATGAAACCGCAGCGTTTCTCATGTAAACGCCTTTAGCAGCTTGTGGCTTCGCTTTAACCAGTGTATCAGTAATCGCTTCAAAGTTTGCAATCAGTTTCTCTTTATCAAAAGAAGTTTTACCGATTGGAACATGAATGTTAGCAGCTTTATCAACACGGTATTCTACTTTACCTGCTTTGATTTCATTTACTGCTTTTTCTACTTCAAAAGTTACTGTCCCTGTTTTAGGGTTTGGCATTAGACCTTTTGGTCCAAGCACACGGCCAAGTTTACCAACTTCAGCCATCATATCTGGAGTGGCAACCACTACATCAAAGTCAAACCAGCCTTGGTTGATTTTAGCGATAAGATCTTGTTCGCCAACGAAGTCCGCTCCCGCTTCTTCCGCTTCTTTCGCTTTTTCACCTTTAGCAAAAACCAGTACACGCTGAGTTTTACCTGTACCGTGAGGAAGCACCATTGCTCCACGGATCTGCTGGTCTGCTTTCTTAGGGTCTACCCCAAGACGGAAAGCTGCTTCTACTGTTTCGTCAAAGTTTGCTTTCGCTGTTTCTTGTACAAGATTAATTGCCTCTTGTACATCGTAAGATTTTGTACGATCAACTAATTTTAGTAATTCTTGCTGCTTCTTGCTTTTTTTAGCCATTTTATTTTCCTCCTTTGTGGTTTTAACGGATTTACCTCCCACGAATAAAGGTTGCGAAAAAGAAGGATAGCTCCTATCTCGCAACCTTTAACTCCTTTAGAGTGACGCTGTGGGATTAGTCTTCAACTGTGATTCCCATACTGCGCGCTGTACCTTCAACCATGCGCATTGCAGCTTCAACGTCAGCAGCGTTTAAGTCAGGCATCTTAGTTTCTGCAATTTCGCGTACTTGATCGCGTTTTACAGAAGCAACCTTGTTACGGTTAGGTTCCCCTGAACCTGATTCAACACCTGCCGCTTTCTTAAGAAGAACAGCAGCTGGCGGAGTTTTCGTCACAAATGTAAATGAACGGTCTTCAAATACCGTAATTTCAACCGGAATAATCATACCCGCTTGATCTTGCGTACGAGCGTTAAACTCCTTACAGAAGCCCATGATGTTAATACCAGCTTGACCTAGTGCAGGTCCTACCGGCGGTGCTGGGTTAGCTTTACCTGCAGGAATCTGAAGCTTAACTAATTTTATAACTTTTTTAGCCACGAGACACACCTCCTTAAAGTCCGTGATGTGGTAATAGGGTTTGAACCCTCCCACTCATCGCAATCTGCCTCAATAGTTGTACTTTGAGGCACATAAAGAACATAAGAATTCTATCATCTTTATTTGCATAATGCAAGGGGAGCGTTCATTTTATTATAATTTTTCTATCTGTGAAAAATCCAGTTCTACTGGTGTTTCACGTCCGAACATATTCACATGAACCTTAACTTTCTGTTTGTCCAAATCAATATGCTCGATCATACCTGTAAAGTTCGCGAAAGGTCCCTCTGTTACTTTAACACTTTCCTTCACTTCGAAGTCAACCTCAGTTTTCGGTTGGTCATTCATACCCATCCGTTTAAGAACGGTATCCACTTCTTCAGGTAAGAGAGGGATTGGTTTCGAACCAGAACCGGTCGAACCAACAAATCCTGTAACTCCCGGGGTATTACGAACTACATACCAGGAATCATCCGTCATAACCATTTCAGCTAGTACATAGCCTGGGAATACTTTCTTTTTCGCTACTTTACGCTTTCCGTTCTTAATCTCGGTTTCTTCGTCTTCAGGGACTAATACGCGGAAGATCTTATCTTCCATTCCCATGGATTCTACACGCTTTTCTAAATTAGCCCTTACTTTGTTTTCATAACCTGAATAGGTGTGAACAACGTACCATCTTTTTTCCATTTATACAGGACAAGTGGCTTGCCCTTCCCTCCCTTATTTTAAATTTAAATAAAAAATCAGCCCAACATGAAAAAACCCGCTTGACGGGTTTTTTTGTAAGTCTATTTAACAGTATAGCACAAATCCAACTCTACTATTACTTAGAAATGAGTTCAAGTACTTGTGTAATCCCTAAATCTATAACCGCAAAGAACACAGCCACAAATGCTACCGTCGCTATAACCGTGACGGTATAACGCATCAATTCCTGCCCTTTTGGCCAACTTACTTTCCGCATTTCACGAGCTACATTCTTAAAGAACTTAAACATTCTTACCTACCCCCAAACTTGCGCCTGCCGGCTTCATGCTCTATTTCGTTTCACGATGTAAAGCATGGGCCCCACATCTCTTACAATATTTACGAACTTCTAAGCGTTCTGATTGGCTGGATCGATTGGTGTACGTACTATAATTTCTGCTATGACATTCTATACAGGCTAAAATAACTTTCTTCCGCATATGCTCGTCTCCTCAATAAACGAGGTTTAATCACTTTCATAAATGTAGCACGGTTCAAAGTACCTGTCAATCTGCCTAATTACAAGGTAATTTCACTCACTTCCAGGTACTTCTCAAGCTTTCTTTTCACCCGCTGAAGAGCATTGTCTATGGATTTCACATGCCGCTTCAGTTCTACAGAAATTTCCTGATAGGATTGGCCATCAAGATATAAAGTTAACACTTGCTTTTCTAAATCACTTAATAATTCAGAAATTTTCTCTTCCATATCTCCGAACTTTTCTTTATTAACAATTAATTCTTGCGGGTCAATCGCTTTCGAACCGGCAATAACATCTAATAGTGTTCGATCTGATTCTTCATCATAAATAGGCTTGTCCAGCGAAACGTAGGAATTTAACGGAATGTGTTTCTGTCTAGTGGCAGTTTTGATAGCGGTAATAATTTGACGGGTGACACATAATTCTGCGAAGGCTTTAAAGGAAGACAGCTTGTCCTCCTGATAATCGCGTATAGCTTTATAAAGACCGATCATCCCTTCCTGCACAATATCTTCTCGATCTGCACCAATAAGAAAGTACGTTCTGGCTTTTGCGCGAACGAAATTCTTGTACTTATTGATCAAATAATCCAGCGCCTGAACCTGTCCATCATTAATCCGTTCAATGATAACCTCATCATCAAGCTTGCTAAGATCCAACTCATTGATGTTCTTCTCAGTTTGACCGATGCTCACTCAGGATCCCCCCGACCGTGCTTGCTAAATATAGCAATATTATACAGTAAGCGTTTCAAAAGCGTCAACACGGGGGTGAGCTATTTATCTCCACGCCTCCACTTCTCGAAAAGCTCTCTTACCTCTTTATTCATCGGGATCTTAGGCTGATATTGCACCTCACTTCTTGCTTCTACATCTTTTTTTATTTGATTTTCAATATTTTTAACTTCGATATATAGTTCTCGGGCAGATTTTCGAAATGCGCCCTGACCAAAAATAGTTCTTTGCTCCGCATAATCAGAAGTTGCTACGTATACCTGGGTACGGACATCATTCAATTGGCCGGCTAATTTCTCAATTCGTTCATCTGCCGTCTCACTTTCTTTGGTGAAAATAACTTCGACCTTATGGTTTAATTGCTTCTTTTCCAATCCCCTGACATGGTAGGCATCAAATACGATGATAATTCTGTCCCCGGTATAAGATTGGTATTCTGCCATCATTTCTATTAACAAGTCACGTGCTTGTGAGAGATCTCTCTCTTTTAGCTGCTTTAACTCCGGCCAGGCTCCAATCATATTGTATCCATCGACCAATAAAACTATCATCTGTTATTCCCCGAGGGGGTGACGCTTTCTATGGACTTCATACATAAGCAGAGAAGCAGCAACAGAGGCATTAAGAGACGTCACATGACCTGTCATGGGCAAGCTGACCATCCAATCGCACTTCTTCTTTGTCAGCTGGCTGATCCCCCTGCCTTCACTCCCAATTACTAATGCAATCGCCATCTTTCCATCTAGCTGACGATAATCTTCTGCCCCTTCGGCATCTGTTCCAACCACCCAGACGAATCGTTCCTTTAATTCATCTATGGTTTGGTTTAAGTTAGTGACGCGCACGACGGGTACATACTCCACGGCCCCTGTCGATGTTTTCGCCACCGTAGCCGTAAGTGAAACAGACCTCCGCTTTGGAATAATCACTCCGTGGGCTCCACTCGCATCCGCTGTACGCAAAATAGATCCCAGGTTATGAGGGTCCTCAATTTCATCACAAATGATAAAAAACGGCGCCTCTCCTTTGGCTTCTGCCTTGGCAAACAAATCCTCCAGTTCACTATACTCATATGCCGCGACAGATGCTGCTACGCCCTGGTGGTTTCCATCGACCAATTGATCGATTTTCTTCTTTGGAACCTTTTGGACCATCACGCCGTTTTCTTTCGCAAGCTGCTCAAGTTTTTTAAACGCCTGGTGCTGTAACTGATCCGAGACAAATACCTTGTTAATAGCTCGTCCTGCCCGTAACGCTTCTTGGACAGGGTTTTTTCCAATAATCCATTCATCCTTCACTCTTCTCCACTCCTTTCTTCCACAAACTGAATCGCTGAGGCAGTTAACTCTTCTAATCGCTCGATTTGTTCGGATAAATAAAGAAATCCAAGCACCGCTTCAAATCCTGTAGAGTATCGATAAGTTTGAACAGGTGTATTCTTTGGAACTGACCCAGACTTGGCATTTCGGCCTCGTCTGAGCACAGCTTCCTCCTCATCCGTGAGCAATCCTGCATCCTGCCAATGCTTCACTACCTTTGCCTGGGAAATGGCAGAAACAAATTGCACCGCAGATTGATGTAAATGCTGCGGGCGTACTTTACCCGACTCAATCAAATGTTGTCGAACATAGATTTCATATACCGAATCCCCCATATATGCAAGGGCAAGGCTCTTTAATTGTTTTACATTTCCAGCCTCCATCGAATTACCCTCTTTTCCAGCGTATGCCCTGGGACGTATCTTCTAAAATGATATTCCGATCTTTTAATTCATCACGAATTTGATCGGCACGTTCAAAGTTACGGTCTTTTCTGGCCTGGATTCGTTCTTCTATTAGTGATTCAATTTCCTCGTCTAATAGCTCTGTTTGACGTTCCAGCTTAATTCCAAGCACTTGAGTCAATTCCTTTAAGGTCTGTTCGTATGCCTCAAGCACAGCCGTAACCGTTTGTTCAGACTGCAGATATAAATTCGCTGACTTGGTAAGATCAAATAGCACAGAAATGGCATTTGCCGTGTTGAAATCATCATCCATTTCTTTAATGAATTGCTGTTTATGCTGTTCAATTTCCTGAAGCCATTTCTCCCCATCCTCTTTAAGGTTCATACTGGCTTGTTTTCTATGCTTAATATTTTCGAACGCATTCTGAATCCGCTCAAAGCTGCTCTTAGCGCCTTTTAATAATTCATCGCTAAAATTAATAGGATGACGATATTGCACACTTAACATGAAAAATCGAATTACTTGAGGATCATGCTTTTTCACAAGATCATGGGCTAAAACAAAATTACCAAGTGATTTAGACATTTTTTCATTTTCAATATTAATATAGCCGTTATGCATCCAATAACGAGCAAAAGATGTCTCGTTGTGTGCTTCAGACTGGGCGATTTCATTTTCGTGGTGAGGGAAGGTTAAGTCCTGTCCTCCCGCATGGATATCGATTGTCTCTCCCAAATATTTCTTCGCCATTGCAGAACATTCAATATGCCAGCCTGGGCGTCCTTCTCCCCATGGGCTTTCCCAAGAAATTTCTCCTGATTTAGCCTCTTTCCATAATGTGAAATCCAGAGGGTCTTCTTTCTTCTCCCCGACTTCAATACGAGCACCTGTCCTAAGCTCATCAATGGATTGATGGGATAGCTTGCCATAGGAATCAAATTTACGGGTCCGAAAGTAGACATCCCCTTCTGCTTCATAAGCAAACCCTTTCTCGATTAACCCCTTGATGAAGCTGATGATTTCTTCCATATTTTCCGTTACACGCGGATGGTGAGCCGCTTCTTTCACTCCAAGCGCCCCTACATCCTCCAGATAGGCATCGATAAAACGATTGGCAATGTCAGGGACCTCTTCTCCCAATTCATTGGCTGCTTTAATCAGTTTGTCATCCACGTCAGTAAAGTTCAGCACGTATTTGACATCATAACCCCGGTATTCAAAATAACGGCGGACCATATCAAATACAATGGCCGGACGAGCATTGCCGATATGAATATAGTTGTACACCGTAGGTCCGCATACATACATATTTACTTTACCCTCTTGTAAGGGCTGAAACGGTTCTTTTTTTCTTGTTAATGTATTAAAAACGTTAATGGCCACTTTGCTTCACTCCTCTAGATTCTGCTAATTCATGCTTCATTTGTTCTAATTGCTTTTCTAATTCATCTAATCGATCATAAACGGGATCAGGAAGTTTATGATGATCCAAATCTTTTTTACGTACTTTCTTGCCATCCTGAATTACGACATGACCGGGAATCCCAACGACCGTTGAATTGTCCGGCACATCCTTCAGCACGACCGAACCAGCTCCTACTTTTGAGTTCTCCCCAATCGTAATCGAACCTAACACCTTAGCACCGGTGGCTACAAGACTGTTATCTTTTAAAGTAGGGTGCCGCTTTCCCTTTTCTTTGCCTGTGCCGCCGAGAGTAACCCCTTGAAACAGAGTCACATTATCACCAATTTCACAGGTTTCCCCAATGACAACTCCCATGCCATGATCAATGAAAAAACGCCGGCCGATCTTAGCTCCCGGATGGATTTCAATTCCGGTAAAGAAGCGGCTGATTTGAGAGATCACACGTGCGAGAAAGAAGAATTTTCGTTTAAAGCAAGCATGGGCCACCCGATGTGCCCAAGTCGCGTGCAGTCCAGAATACGTTAATATCACTTCAAAATAGGATCTCGCCGCCGGGTCTTGGTCGAACACTACATCGACATCATCTTTAAACATTTTTAACAGCCCCATACTCTCTCCTCCTTTAAAAAAAACGCGCCCCTGTGCTGATTAGCACAGAGACGCGTTTAGCGCGGTTCCACTCTGTTTGGGATAGGAATACATCCCCTCTTAACAAATCCTCGATAACGGGAGGTTCCGCTCCGCCCTAGTGATTTCGGACGAAGACTCTGAGGTGCATTTCAAAGGGGTCCCTTAAAATCACTTGCAGCCGAGTGGTGATTCTCTCTGTGTAAGGGAATGGCCTTTTACTTCTCCTCTTCAACGCTTCGTATAGGTATCTTTACTATATGTTAATCAAATGCTTTTGTGAACTAATTAGCCTTCAAGCTGGCTTACTGCATCATCTAAACGGACTGTAACGGTTTCTAAACCTAATAAATGAATGGCATTAGGGAGTTCTGGTCCATGCATTTCACCAGTGGTTGCGACACGAATCGGCATAAACAGCTTCTTGCCTTTATGACCCGTTTCTTTCTGAACAGCTTTAATTTGAGACTTAATATTAGCGGGAGTAAATTCATCTAGTTCTGCCAGCTTCTGCTTAAAGACGGTTAATACTTCTGGCACCTGCTCTCCTTGAAGAACCTCCATAGCTTCGTCACTATATGCAATTTCTTTCTTGAAAAATAACTCCGTTAACTCTACAATTTCTTCTCCGTAATTCAGCTGCTCCTGGTAAAGTGCGATAAGTTCACGGGCCCATTTACGATCGCTGTCACTTAAGTCCTCTGACAACCTGCCTGCTTGAATTAAGTAAGGCATGGCAAGCTCCGCTACCCGGTCTAAGTCGGCAGCTTTAATGTACTGATTATTCATCCATTTCAGCTTGGCCTGATCAAATACAGCAGGAGAAGTCGTCAATCGATCCGGATCAAAAATATCAATGAGTTGATCCTGCGTAAAGATCTCTTCTTCACCGACCGGGGACCAGCCTAACAAAGTAATAAAGTTAAACAGCGCTTCTGGAAAGTAGCCGAGGTTTTTATATTGTTCAATGAATTGAAGAATATGCTCGTCACGTTTACTGAGCTTTTTACGATTCTCATTTAAAATTAACGTCATATGGCCGAATTGCGGAGGCTCCCAGCCGAATGCTTCATAAACCATCATCTGCTTCGGAGTATTAGAGATATGTTCTTCTCCTCGCAGGACGTGAGAAATCTCCATCAAATGGTCATCAATAGCAACAGCAAAGTTATAAGTTGGTGTCCCGTTCTTCTTAACGATGACCCAGTCGCCGAAATCACTGGATTCAAACGTGATGTCGCCGCGGACGATATCGTTAAAGGAATACTGATGATTTTCAGGAACCCTCAGGCGTATGCTCGGCTGACGTCCTTCCTCTTCAAATTGTTTGACTTGTTCAGGAGTTAAATCACGATGAGCTCCTGAATACTTAGGAGCTTCTCCACGAGCAAGCTGAGCCTCGCGTTCCTGTTCCAGCTCTTCTTCCGTTACGTAACATTTATACGCTAATCCTTTGTTAAGGAGTTGATCTACATAATCTTTATATAAATCAAGTCGTTCCATTTGGCGGTATGGACCATAATTGCCGCCTAGATCTGCCCCTTCATCCCATTCAATGCCCAGCCATTTTAAATAAGTAAGCTGGCTTTGTTCGCCGCCTTCAATATTTCGCTTTTCATCCGTATCCTCTATGCGAATAATGAATTTTCCACCCGCATGTTTTGCATATAGATAATTAAATAACGCCGTTCGTGCATTTCCAATGTGAAGATTCCCTGTCGGACTAGGGGCATACCTCACCCTTACTTCGTTACTCATAATAACTCTCCTTTCTTTCTACCGTTCATCATTCTTTTCTCATTTTATCATTTTTTTGCTAGGATTGTGGATTATTTTGCAGCAGAACAACGGCTTGAGCTGCGATGCCTTCTTTTCGGCCGGCAAATCCTAAGTGTTCCGTGGTTGTTGCTTTTACATTAATTCTATCTAAGTCTGCGTCCATCAAGCTTGCAATATTCGCTCTAATCTCTTCAATATAAGGAGCCATCTTTGGTGCCTGGGCAATAACAGTGCAATCCACATTCCCCAGCTCATAGCCCTTCTCCCTTACAATTGCAAATACATGCTGTAGCAGCTTACCAGAATCCGCATTTTTAAATTCAGGATCCGTATCAGGAAAATGCTTTCCGATATCGCCTTCTCCTATGGCCCCGAGACAAGCGTCTGCAATCGTATGAAGTAAAACATCGGCATCCGAATGTCCGAGCAACCCTTTTTCATAAGGTATTTCGACTCCGCCAATAATGCACTTCCGTCCTTCGGTTAGCTGGTGCACATCAAATCCCTGTCCAATCCGAAACATCGCTGATTCCTCCTTCTTCCCTTTCCGCTGATTTGCTAAATAGGATTCCGCTTTTTGCAAATCCTCTGGAGTGGTTAATTTTATATTGTCATAACTTCCTTTTACAATAGTTGCTTCTCTTCCTAACTGTTCTACCAAGGAAGCATCATCTGTACCATAGTATCCGCGATCTTGAGCTTGTTGATGCGCTTGATAAATTAAAGCAAATTCAAATCCTTGCGGGGTTTGAGCTGCCCATAAAGTCTTTCGGTCGAGTGTGGTTAAGGTGTTTCCGTCTTTCTTTTTAATTGTATCGGTGACCGGAACAGCAAGCAGGGCGGCTTGTTCGGCTTCCACGGTTTTCGCGAGCCTGTGTAATTGCTCCAGGCTGACAAAAGGACGTGCCCCATCATGTATAAATACAGGAAGGTCCGTATTCTGAATCGCATTCAAACCTGCAAACACGCTGTCCTGACGCTCTTTACCCCCATCCACAAGATGAATCCTCTCCATACCCGGGGGATAATCTTGAAGCAGCTTTTCCATTTGCTTATGTTCCTGCTCATTGGTTACAAGAACCATCTCTTTGCACCAAGAGTCCTTCGCAAAAGCAGTCAGGGTATGTATGATTAAAGGCAGTTGATCCAGCATTAGAAATTGTTTATTACGGCCGGCAAGCATGCGTTTTCCCTGCCCTGCCGCCAGCACAATTGCAGTATAATTAGTCATATTATCCATCCTAAACATATTGAAAAAACAAAAGCGATAACACTCTGGTTATCACTTTTGTTATTCTCTATTTGTTTATACCGTTTTTACAAGGCTTTTTCAAGTGATTTTGGCTTGGCAAAGATCATACGGCCTGCTGAAGTCTGCAGCACACTCGTTACTACGACTTCAATTGTTTTACCAATATAATTCTTTCCTTCTTCAACGACGATCATCGTACCATCATCTAAATAAGCTACACCTTGATTTTGTTCTTTCCCATCTTTAATGACTTGAATCGTCATTTCTTCTCCAGGAAGAACGACTGGTTTCACAGCATTTGCTAAATCATTAATGTTTAAGACTTGAACATTTTGAAACTCACAGACTTTATTTAAGTTAAAATCGTTAGTTACTACAATTCCATCCATGACCTTGGCAAGCTTTACGAGTTTACTATCCACTTCTTGAATTTCCTCAAAGTCTCCTTCGTAAATCTCGACATTCACAGGTAAATCCTTCTGAAGACGGTTTAAGATATCTAACCCGCGGCGTCCGCGATTACGTTTCAAGCCATCAGAGGAGTCAGCAATATGCTGAAGCTCTTCTAATACAAATTGAGGAATAACGACTGTACCTTCTAAGAAATGAGTTTCGCAAATATCGGCAATTCTTCCATCAATAATGACACTAGTATCCAGAATTTTCTCTTTCGGTATTAAGGAACGATCAGCCAGGATTTCTGAATCTCCTGCAGACCCTTCTGACGCTTTCTTGTCTTTCCTCGCCATCGCAAGTAAATTCAAGAATTCGTCCTTCCGTTTAAAACCAACCTGGAAACCAAAATATCCTAAAATAAATGTTAAAAAGATCGGTAAAATTTGATTCACTACCTGAATTTGAATATCTAGTAAAAGATTGTTAACGAGATAAGCGATGGTCAGCCCTACAATTAATCCTAAACTTCCAAATAAAAGGTCAGCAACCGGGGCTCGGACAAGCGTGTCTTCCACCCACCGTAGAAAATTCACAATATAATCCACTAACCAGAACGTTAATAAATATAAGATAAGTGCTCCTAAAACAGCTCCCGCTATGGCTTGGATCCACCCATGCCAGGAAAAGCCAATCATATCAAATAATTCTGGAATATAAAGATAACCAAGTGTTCCCCCAGTTATCACAATAAATAACTGAACAATTCGCTTAAGCACTTTTATTCACCTCCTCGATCACAGTATGACCAAAATACACAACCACTAACCGTAAAAAAAAGGAATGATGGTTACTAAAGTAGCACAGGTTCCAAAATTAGTCAATTTGGAAACTAAATAGTTTATCATATAACTTAAATGTAAGTCAATAGTCCTGCTAAATATGACGGTCTACAAACAATTGTTCCTGAATTCTTTCCAGCCCATCTCTGATCTTCATTGCCCGGATCTCCCCAACTCCATCAACTTCTACCAATTCCTTAGTGGAAGCTTGAATCATATCATCTAACGTACTGAAACGCTCTACGAGATGCTCGATAATGAGCGGCGGCAGTCTCGGAATCCTGCTGAGAATCCGGTAGCCTCTAGGATGAATCGCATCTGCCATTTTAGTATTGGGCGAGTATCCTAACAGCTTTAAGATCTGTTCATCGGTTAAAAGATCCGTATTTGCCGCTTCCTGCATTTTTCTTAAAATATAATAAGGCTCATAATCGGGTCTCTTGCTGTAATCTTTCATCAGCAGAGAAGCTTCTTCTTCTATATCGGAGACTAGTTCCGTTAACTGCAGTTGAATAAGTCTTCCTTCGGTTCCGAGTTCATTCACGTAATTAAGGATTTCTGTTTTGATACGCAGTACCATTTCCACCCGGTGAACAACTTGAACTACTTCTGAAAAGGAAACCATATTTTCAAACTCCATAGCTCCTAAATTAGTAATGCTTTGATCCAGGACATTTTTATACTTTTCCAGAGTTTGGATTGCCTGATTGGCTTTTGTCAAAATGACGCCAATGTCTTTTAATGAATATCGCAGCGATCCTTTATAAAGAGTGATAACATTCCGTCGCTGTGATATAGCAATGACCAGGTTCCCTGTCTGCTTCGCTACTCTTTCGGCTGTTCGGTGCCTCATTCCAGTTTCCATTGATAAAATATCAGGATCAGGCATCAATTGGGCATTCGCATATAAAATTTTTGAACCTTCATCATTCAAAATCAGCGCCCCATCCATTTTAGCCAGTTCATAAAGGTGGGCCGGGGTGAAATCTGACTGAATATTAAAGCCTCCGTCAACAAGCTCTCTGATTTGGTCTCCATAACCAACCACAATCAGTCCGCCTGTATTTGCGCGGAGAACATTATCAATCCCATTTCTAATTGGGGTCCCGGGAGCAACGAACTTCAATATTTCTCCAATACCGTTTTCTTTTATTTCATGCCCTTCCATTTATCTATCTCCCAACGTAACCTTCATGGCTTCCTGCACTGAATTCACACCAATGACTTCTATGGAATCTGGAGGGGTCCATCCCTCAAGATTCTTCTTAGGAATGATCACACGCTTGAAACCTAATTTAGCCGCTTCCTGAACACGCTGTTCTATGCGGGCGACTCTCCTGATTTCCCCCGTTAAGCCAACTTCGCCCACAACCACATCCTGCGCATTGGATGCTTGATCACGAAAACTGGAGGCAATACTAATCGCTACGGCTAAGTCTATCGCAGGTTCATCGAGCTTCACGCCTCCTGCCACCTTCACATAAGCATCCTGATTTTGAAGAAGCAGACCGGCACGTTTTTCCAGCACGGCCATAAGCAGAGGAACCCGGCTATTATCAAGTCCTGTTGCCATTCTGCGCGGGTTGCCAAACGCTGTGGGCGATATGAGTGCCTGTATCTCTACTAAAACTGGGCGTGAGCCTTCCATAGACGCTACCACAATAGATCCGGCAGCTCCTTGAGACCTTTCCTCCAGGAATATTTCTGAAGGGTTGAGGACTTCCTCAAGTCCCTTCTCCTTCATTTCGAAAATCCCCATTTCGTGCGTGCTGCCAAATCGATTCTTAACACTTCTTAAAATTCGAAACGTGTGGTGGCGCTCCCCTTCAAAATAGAGAACAGCATCTACCATATGTTCAAGTAGTCTTGGACCGGCAATAGAACCCTCTTTAGTAACATGCCCTACAATAAATATAGGAATACCTTTACTTTTGGCAATTCTCATCAGCTGGCTTGTACATTCCCTGACTTGCGAAACACTGCCGGGCGCAGAGGTTACATCCTCTTTGAAAATTGTCTGGATTGAATCTATAACGACAAATTTAGGTTCAATCGCTTCAATTTGGGTAAGTACATCCTGAAGATTGGTTTCTGATAATACATAAAGCTCATCCGATGAGATGTTTAAGCGTTCTGCACGCAGCTTCGTCTGTCTGGAGGATTCTTCTCCAGATATATAAAGAACAGGAAGATTCTTATTGGCGATCTGCGCGGAAACCTGAAGGAGTAATGTTGATTTCCCGATACCCGGATCGCCCCCAATTAAAACTAAAGAACCTGCCACAATTCCGCCTCCAAGCACCCGATTAAGCTCGGGCATATCGGTAGGTAAACGCGGCTCTTTTTCTGATTGAATCGAATTTATTTTTTCTGGTTTTGTTCTCGTTCCTGAATTCGTTTGAAAGACGTGTCTGGAAGTACCTGCAGGAGCACTTTGCTCTTCTACAAATGTATTCCATTGATGACACCCTGGGCATTTCCCCATCCATTTTGGAGTTTCATACCCACATTCCTGGCAAACAAATTTTGTTTTTCTTTTTGCCAAGTTAATCTCTCCCTCTACACTAGTTTATACGATATAGCTTGTGAAAAAGTTTCATAGTCATATCAATTATATTAAATTTATCTTACTGCTGTCTGTGGGCTTCGCCAAAATAATTATTTATATTCTACATCTTCCAGGTTACTTCACACCCTCTACTCTCATAATAAATCTTTAGAGTGCG
>NZ_JAUTWQ010000030.1:0-5725 GCF_046719735.1 Halobacillus rhizosphaerae | reverse complement strand
CCAAAATAATTATTTATATTCTACATCTTCCAGGTTACTTCACACCCTCTACTCTCATAATAAATCTTTAGAGTGCGATTTGTCCTGAATTAAATTTATTTATCGCAAAAAAAATCGGAAGGCAGGCGGCCCTCCGATTTTTCAACCAAATGATTTAGTCGTTTTTACTTAAAGTATTAGCTTCTTCCTGCTTATGAACCACGAATTCCTTATTATCATCCAAATCAATTTTTACTTTTTGCCCTTTGGCAATATTTTCTCTTAACAATTCTTCTGATAACAAGTCTTCTACGTTCTTCTGGATCGAACGACGAAGCGGACGGGCTCCATATTCAGGGTCAAAGCCTTTATCGGCGATATGCTCGATAGCTTCATTTGACAGTGTAAAGTCAATTTCCTGTTCAAGGAGACGTTTTTTAAGCTGTTCCGCCATAAGAGTAACAATATCTTTCATGTGTTTTCTTTCCAGAGAATGGAAAACAATTGTTTCATCAATACGGTTTAAGAATTCAGGACGGAACGCTTTCTTCAGCTCATCTGTCACCTTAGACTTCATGTCTTTATAGTTCTGACTTGATTCGTCCATGGAGAAACCAACATATTTATTGGTTTTCAGCTCTTGAGCACCAACGTTTGAAGTCATGATAAGCACCGTATTACGGAAATCTACCACCCGGCCTTTAGAATCTGTTAACCGGCCATCTTCAAGTACTTGAAGAAGAATATTAAAGACTTCTGGGTGAGCTTTTTCGATTTCATCAAGCAATACTACAGAATAAGGTTTGGTTCTTACTTTTTCAGTAAGCTGTCCGCCTTCTTCATACCCAACATAACCAGGAGGTGAACCTACTAGACGAGAAGTACTGTGTTTTTCCATATATTCAGACATGTCAATTCTAATCATTGCATCTTCTTCTCCGAACATGCTCTCAGCTAAGGCGCGGGCAAGTTCTGTTTTACCTACCCCGGTTGGTCCAAGGAAAATAAAGGATCCGATTGGACGTTTTGGATCTTTAAGACCTGCGCGAGCACGTCTGATAGCTTTAGAGATTGACTTGACTGCCTCTTCCTGACCAATCACGCGATTATGAAGCGTATCTTCAAGATGCAGAAGACGTTCACTTTCGTCTTTCGTCATTTTAGAAACAGGAACTCCCGTCCAAGTAGATACGACAGAAGCAATATCTTCTACAGTTACCTCTGAATCTTCCTGACCTTGTTTTTCTTTCCATTCGTCTTTGGTTTGATCAAGTTCATCTCTTAAGTGCTGCTCTGTATCTCTCAGGGATGCCGCTTTCTCAAATTCCTGACTCTGAACAGCTGCATCCTTCTCTTTACGAACTTCCTCCAGCTTCTGTTCAAGCTCTTTCAAGTTCGGCGGAGCAGTGTAAGAACGTAGTCTTACTTTAGAAGCAGCTTCATCAATTAAGTCTATTGCTTTATCCGGCAAGAAGCGGTCCGTGATATAACGGTCTGAAAATCTCACCGCTGAATCAATGGCATCATCTGTGATAGTTACTCGGTGGTGCGCTTCATAGCGATCACGCAAACCTTGTAGAATTTGAACAGATTCATCAAGATTTGGTTCCTCTACCTTAATCGGCTGGAAGCGGCGTTCAAGTGCGGCATCTTTTTCAATATATTTACGATACTCATCAAGAGTAGTCGCACCAATACATTGCAGTTCACCGCGGGCTAATGAAGGTTTTAGAATGTTAGAAGCATCAATAGCTCCTTCTGCACCACCAGCCCCAATCAAGGTGTGAAGTTCATCAATAAAGAGAATAATATTTCCCGCCTGCCTGATTTCTTCCATCACTTTCTTCAAGCGGTCTTCGAATTCGCCTCGGTATTTTGTGCCAGCTACTACAGTACCCATGTCGAGGGTCATGACACGCTTTTCACGCAGAATTTCCGGAACTTCATTATTCATAATTTGTTGAGCTAAGCCTTCTGCAATCGCCGTTTTACCAACACCTGGTTCACCAACCAGCACGGGGTTATTTTTAGTACGACGGCTTAATACCTGAATAACACGCTCAATTTCTTTACTTCTTCCGATTACCGGATCTATATTTCCTTCTTTAGCAATGGCTGTTAAGTCGCGAGCCAGCGAATCAAGCGTAGGGGTGTTAGCATTTGCTGCTTGACCAGCGCTGCTTCCACGACGATTCTGACCGCCGGTTGATTCGTTATTTCCAAGGAGCTGTAAGACCTGCTGGCGGGCTTTATTTAAGCTGACACCTAGATTGTTTAGCACACGGGCTGCCACACCTTCTCCTTCACGGATTAAACCTAAAAGAATATGTTCTGTCCCTACATAAGAGTGACCTAGTTTACGAGCTTCGTCCATGGAAAGTTCAATCACTTTCTTTGCACGTGGTGTGTAATGGATCGTTTGTGAAACCTTTTCACCTTTGCCAATCAGTTTTTCTACTTCCTGCTGAATTTTGGCGGCTTCCAATCCTAAAGCAGTTAACGCTTTAGCTGCAATGCCTTCACCTTCACTAACCAAGCCAAGCAAGATATGCTCAGTTCCAATATTGTTATGACCTAAACGGACTGCTTCCTCTTGTGCAAGCGCGAGTACTTTCTGTGCTCTTTCTGTAAAACGCCCAAACATCATGGACAATCCCTCCTAGCTTTATTCTTCGTTTTCTAAGCGAAGTCTTTCTCGAATTAGCGACGCCCTTCTTACATCCCTTTCATCAGGGGTGAGCGTCGATTTAGCATATTGTTGCAAAAATCCGGGTTGAGTTAAAATCATTAGCTCATTTAAAATCGTCTTCGGTATATGATCTATAAAACCAAGATCAATTCCGAGGCGTAAATCAGATAAACACTTCGCTGCTTCTTTAGACTCTATGATTCTGCTGTGCTTTAAGACACCATAGGAACGAAATATCCGATCTTCCAAGTGGGTGCTGGACCTGTTCATAATTGCCTGTCTAGCCCGCCTCTCCTGGTCGATCAGTTGTTTTACAACACTATGCAAATCCTCAACAATGTCCGGCTCTGATTTCCCAAGAGTAATCTGGTTTGATATTTGAAAAATGTTTCCAAGAGCTTCGCTGCCTTCTCCATAAATCCCTCGAACTACTAATCCCAGCTGATTAATTGCCGGAGTCATTCGATTTATTTGCTGGGTAATCGCTAAAGCAGGCAAGTGCATCATAACCGATGCTCTCATACCTGTTCCCACGTTAGTAGGACAGGCGGTTAAATAACCTCTTTTTTCATCAAAAGCATAATCCACTTTCTCTTCCAGCCAGTCATCCAGCTGAGACGCTTGCTCCAGCGCCCGATCAAGTTGAAACCCTGGGAAATATAATTGTATGCGAATATGATCTTCTTCATTAATCATTACGGAAACTTGTTCATTTTGAGAGATCATTGCTGCAGAGTGTTTGGAATTCTCCACCAAATGCGGGCTGATGATATGCTTCTCCACAAGCACTCGTTTCTCAATCGGCTGCAGATCCTTCATTTGAATAATTTCGAAATCTTTATAGTCTCGAAAAGACTTTTGATCAAATTCCCGCTTAAACACATCGAGTACTTTTTCTAAGTCCTCCTCCGATCCTATAATCGGGAAAGGGAACTGAGAGAAGTTTCTGGCAAATCGTATACGACTGCTTAATACTATATCGCTGTCAGGGCCTTCTTCTTTCATCCAGGGACTGATTGCTTCATTCATAAATTGCTGCAAGGACATCTTTATTCACCATCCTCCCCATTATGAAGCTGACTTTCAATTGAGCGGATTTCGTCTCTTATCTTAGCTGCTTCTTCAAATTCCTCTTTTTCTATTAACCGCTGGAGCTGCGATTTATACTCATCTACTTGCCGTTTCAGGTGTAAATTTCCACCTTCTCTTCGCGGTATCTTTCCGTCGTGACGAGTATTGCCGCTATGCACACGTCTAAAAATCGGATTTAAGCGGTCATCAAATGTTTTATAACAATCTGCACATCCGAACTTTCCTATTCTTGCAAACTCTTGATAGGTTAACCCACAGGCAGGGCACTTCAAGTGGGTAGAAGGCGGCTGTGCCTGTGATTTCTGTCCACCAAGCGGTGAATTTCCTTCTGAATAGAAAATTCCAGATAAGAGATCGTTTAATGTAAAGTTTTCTTCACCGTAGTTCATATATCCTTTTTCTTTCGCACATTGTTCACAAACATGAATTTCGGTCTTTTGACCATTTATGACTTGAGTAAGATGCACAGTTGCTGGACGTTGATGGCATTCTTGGCATTCCATAACCCCCACTCCCTCCTGTGTTAGCTTTTATACATTAATGTAATTAGCATAGCTGACATGATTCTTGCGCGAATTTCATCTCTTAACGGAAGGGGAAATGCTAAAACTTCCCGATCCATCACACTTGCTATCATCTTTGCTTCACGAGTTGTAATCATTTTATTTTCAAGTAATCTTTCCACAATTCCTGCAGCGGCCGTTTGAGTCACGCTCGGTTGAATCATTTTTAATATTTCTTCAATCATTTGCGCTTCATTACGGTGCTGAATTCGTCTGATTCGAATATAGCCTCCGCCACCGCGTTTACTTTCCACTATATAACCTTTTTCCACAGTGAACCGGGTTTTAATCACATAATTAATTTGAGAAGGCACACATTGAAATTGATCGGCTATTTCACTCCGCTTAATTTCAATGGTCTTTGCTTGTTCTTTATCAAGAATATCTTTTAAATATTCTTCAATGATGTCGGATATATTCCGCATCTTCCCTCCCCCTCTTTTGACTTTGACTATCTTTGACCTTAATTACATTATACTCATTTTTAACGAGCACGCAACTAAAAAGTTTTCAGTACATCACTCAGCATTCCCTGAAATTCTTTATCCTAAAACAAAGAAAACTGCACATAATTTTTTGTGCAGTTTCGCTATCTTCTATGCTTAACGTGAATAACATTTTTGACCTTTGATAATTGATCGGCTAATACAGCATCATTAAATTGCTGATTTTTTTCAAGTTCAATTAATATCTTTCTTTGGACGGGAACCTCCTGGTTAATTTCAATTCTTCTTATGTTTACCTCAGCTTTTTCAAAAATAATCAAAAGTTCATTCATCTTCAATTCCTGCTCGCCCACTACCAGAAAATGATTTCTCATATGATTCCCAAAATATTGTTTCTCTATCTTGTTTAAAAAGATAAGACTTAATAACACGATTACCGTAGTTAAAATTGCTAAATCATACATTCCAGCTCCTACAACTAAGCCTAATCCGGCAACCGTCCAAATAGAAGCAGCAGTAGTTAAACCTCGAATCGTACTTCCATTCACAATGATTGATCCTGCACCCAGAAATCCAATGCCGCTAATAACATAGGAAGGAATTCTGGCCGGGTCAAATCGGACATTTTCATATTGATCCATATAGGCTTCAAAACCATAAAGGGATAGAAGCATCATTAAACACGAACCCACTCCTACTAAGATATGCGTTCGAAATCCAGCTGAATGATTTTTAATTTCTCTTTCGAAACCGATGGTCCCTGATAATAATAAGGCCACAAGGATGCGAATTAGAAATACGATTAAATGCTCATTTAATATTCCTGCCCCTTGCATAAAAAAACCTCCTGATTTCACTGGATTATTATATGTTTATGCCTATACAAAAAAAACCAGAAGCTTTGGCTTCTGGTTCTCTCAACTTGACGTGGCGACGTCCTACTCTCACGGGGATCG
>NZ_JAUTWQ010000003.1:0-263854 GCF_046719735.1 Halobacillus rhizosphaerae | reverse complement strand
TGAATTTGAAGAGCAAGAATAGTAATACATTGTGGATCATGAATCCACGCTGGAGGTTTTCGTACATGGTAGAAGGTACAGTTAAATGGTTTAATGCAGAAAAAGGTTTCGGTTTCATCGAGGTTGAAGGTCAAGACGACGTATTTGTTCACTTCTCTGCGATTCAAGAAGAAGGTTTCAAATCTCTTGAAGAAGGTCAAGCAGTGACTTTCGAAGTTCAAGATGGACAACGCGGACCACAAGCGGCTAACGTTCAAAAAGCATAAATCACAAAGACTCCCCTTAGAGGGAGTCTTTTTTTATGTTCTGTGGAATTCAGCAGTTAATTAAATGAAGTGCAAGTCATAGAGCAAACTCGGCCCACCTAAGATTATAGTTCAATCGCTTGCTCGGGCAGGGGCAGACTCACCCCATTAATGCGTCTCCTATGTGGTGGGTTTCATTATGACTGCAGCAACCTTTGGTAAGGTTTCAATGACTTCAGAAAAATTCTTTTTCCTCTCCCCCTATCTTTTTCTTTGGGCGTCTGTTATACTGAAGTTAATTATTGTTGTTCGGATATGAATCACGCAAGAGAAGATGCTTCAAAGTGATTTCGTCTTGATTGAATTTGAAGAGCAAGAATAGTAATACATTGTGGATCATGAATCCACGCTGGAGGTTTTCGTACATGGTAGAAGGTACAGTTAAATGGTTTAATGCAGAAAAAGGTTTCGGTTTCATCGAAGTAGAAGGTCAAGATGACGTATTCGTTCACTTTTCCGCAATTCAAGAAGAAGGTTTCAAATCTCTTGAAGAAGGTCAAGTAGTAAACTTCGAAATCGAAGATGGTCAACGCGGACCACAAGCAGCTAACGTTCAAAAGTAAGCTGTTTTTAAAAAGACTTCCTTAACTGGAAGTCTTTTTTTATGCTATCTTTTAGTCACTTCGAAACAACACTAATTAGTTTGAAAAGCCTTACACAGTTGGAAGCTGATATAGTGTCTGGAATAGGCTCCACTTTATGAGCATTGACGCCTGAGGACAGATACGTCAAAGAAATAAAGCCCCGAACCAATATATTGATGGTCCAGGGCTTTAGAGGAAGGCTATTTACTGACTCAACCTTTCTACTTATTCATCTTCTTGCTTCGTTAAGATAACGGGTCCTTCTTTGGTAATGGCAATGGTGTGTTCATACTGTGCGGATAGGGAGCCATCCACTGTGCGTGCTGTCCAGTTATTCTCATCCATTTTACTAGCCCAGCCGCCAATATTAATCATAGGCTCGATAGTGACGACCATTCCCTCTTTCAATCGCGCTCCCTTGCCTGCCGCTCCAAAGTGAGGAATGTAAGGATCTTCATGAATGGATTCTCCAATTCCGTGCCCAGTAAAGTCACGAACTACAGAATACCCTTCTCCTTCAGCATACTCCTGAATGGCATGACCAATGTCACCAATCCTGTTGCCAGGTATTGCCTGTTCAATCCCTTTATATAAGGAAGTTTTTGTGACGTCCATCAGTTTTTGAGCTTCTTCGCTTACCGTACCCACCGCATGCGTCCAAGCGGAATCCGCCAGAGCTCCATTAAGATTTACAACCATATCCACGGTTACAATATCCCCGTTTTCTAATTTTTCTTTGCGGGGAAAGCCATGACAGATTTCATCATTAATAGAAGCACAGGTCGTGTATTCATACCCTTGATAGCCCTTCTGTTCACCAGTGGCTCCTCGTTCAGACAAATATCTTTCCACGAAATTCTCGATTTCCATGGTTGTTATTCCTGGCTTTATAAAAGTTTTCAATTCTTTATGAACATTCGCAAGCAGTTTGCCTGCTTCATGCATTAATTCGATTTCTCTTTTGCTTTTACGTTTTATCATCAAACAAAATCCTTTCTTTTCCTTATATCATTTACTTATATGCAGGTACCCCTTAGTATAATAACGAAAAAAAGCTGCTCCCGCCAGTCCAGAAGGCTAATCGACTTCCCGAATAATTCTGGCAGGGTTGCCTCCTGCAAAAACATTATCGGGAAGATCCTTTGTTACAACGGCTCCAGAGGCAATCACTACATTATCGCCGATCGTTATACCTGGGTTAATGATCGCCCCTCCCCCTATCCAGACATCGTGTCCGATAAGAATTGGTTTTCCTGATTCCAACCCACTCGCTCTCTGCTCTCTGTTCAATGGATGAGTCGCTGTGTATAATTGAACGTTTGGTCCTAATAAAGCTCGGTTTCCTATACGAATTTCACATACATCTAAAAAGACACAATTAAAATTGGCATAGAAATCTTCCCCTACATGAATATTATATCCATAATCACAATGGAACGGCGTTTCCAGGCTGACCTTCTCCCCTGCAGTCCCAAACAAATCACGAATGAGCTGTTCACGATAATGTCCTTCTGTTTCTTTCGTTTGGTTTAACAAATAAACCATTTGCCTAGCCCTCAGTCTTTCCAGAACAAGTTCTTCATCCCAGGAGCGATAAAGCTCGCCGGCAAGCATTTTTTCTTTTTCTGTCATTTTATCACCCGTTTCTTAAAACAATTCTTCTTCCTTTACTTTACCATAGTTTTTCGCTAGGCTTAGGACAATCGAAGGAGGCAGCCCCATGTATACAAGAGAATTAAATCGTAAAGACGCGAAAGATTGTTATAATTTACGGCTCGAGGCCTTATTAAACAGTCCTGATGCCTTTATCACTACATACGAACAAGAAAAGCAGCGTCCTGATCCAATAAAAACTTTTGAAGATCGATTAGATTCTAATGAATCCCATACATTCGGAATATTCGAAGACCACCATCTTAAAGGTGTTGTAACATTGGTTCAGGAAACTCATCCAAAGTTTGCTCATAAAGCCTCCATCGTCGCTATGTATGTCACACCAGCGTATAGAAGATCCGGCGCAGGTGAAAAGCTTATGCAGGAAGCAATAAACTTCGCGAGAGCCATTAACATTGAAATTCTTCAACTATCCGTAGTTAGTGAGAACAAACCCGCCAAATATTTGTACGAAAAAATGGGATTTCATCGGTTTGCTTTTGAAAAGCACGCGATTAAACTCCCCCAACGTTACTTAGACGAAGAACATATGTCCAAATTTTTACAAGAAAATTGAAACAATCCTTGATCCTCATTCGTATTTAGTAATAGTGAATAACAAAGGATGATATCAATGATAGAATTTAACAACGTTTCTAAAGATTTTTCAGGGAAACAAGCTGTGAGCAATCTAAATCTTTCCATTCCAAATGGTAAAATATTTGGTTTCTTGGGCCCAAACGGCGCCGGGAAATCCACCTCAATTAAAATGCTTACCGGCATTCTTCCTGTGGACTCTGGGTCCATTACAGTTAATGGGATGGATCTGACAACACATACATTAAAGATTAAACAAAGCATGGGCTATGTTCCAGACCGCTCGGATATCTTTCTAAGATTAAAGGGAATGGAATATCTAAACTTTATTGCTGATATGTATCAGGTACCCTCAGAAATTAGACAAAGTAAAATTGAAAATCTTACGAAGAGTTTTGGCATCTATGAGTCTTTGAATGATCACATCCAGACATACTCTCATGGGATGAAGCAGAAGATTGTAGTCGCTGGAGTACTGCTGCATGATCCAGACATTTGGATTCTGGATGAGCCACTGACTGGGCTCGATCCTAAATCTGCCTACAAGTTAAAGGAAATGATGAGGGAACATGCAGATAAAGGGAAAATCGTATTCTTTTCGACTCATGTACTCGAAGTAGTGGAACAGATTTGTGATGAAGTAGCTATTATTAACCGCGGACGACTTCAATTCCATGGAAATATGAGCGAAATGAAACAGAAATTTAAAGAAAATGAGAACCTTGAGAAAATGTTCCTGGAGCTGACGGAAAATGGCTAAAACTTGGAAGCTGATTAAGATTATGGTGAAGATGCAGTTTTCTCTGGCAGGAAAGAAAACCAGCGAAAAAGTCGGGATAGGGTTTGCTTTATTAGTCGGCATCCCTTTCGTCCTTTTTATCCTCTATCTTTTGAACGGCATTATTGGCAGTTTATATAACTTGCTTGCACCAACAGGAAATGAAAATGTTATTCTCGGTTTATTATTCTTGTTAATGACCTTCGCTTATTTATTAATAAGTTTCACTACTATTTTAAGCTCGTTCTATTTCGCCGAAGATGTAGAATCCTTTATTGCTCTTCCGCTTGAGCCTGTCCAGATTATTATGGGAAAATCAGCTGTACCTTTCCTTTCTTTATATGGAACGAACGCTGTGATCTTACTGCCTTCCCTACTTATGTATGGGGGGCACAGCAACGCTGGAATGGTTTACTACATATTCGCACTTATTGTTTGGCTGCTAATTCCTGTCGTCCCTTTTGTCTTTTCAGCAATTCTATTAATGTTTTTTATGCGATTCGCTAATATTGCCAAAAATAAAGACCGAACAAAGGTGATTGCAGGAATATTTTCCTTTCTTTTAATTATTGGGTTTAACATCGTCATTCGGTTAAATATTAGTACTGCTGAAACGAGTTCCGGCCTCGCTGACTTCATTAAGGAAAAAAATGGGCTGTTGGATTTATTAACGGCTTCTTTCCCTAATGCTTATTGGGGGTCGATGGCTTTAACGGAAACTAGTTCCTACTCAGGAATACTATATTTATTGTTGTTTATTGCTCTTTCCTTTATTGGACTTGCCCTCTTTATGACGGTAGGACAGAAACTTTATTTTAAAGGGGTATTAGGCCTTTCAGGCGGAAGAAAGCAGGTGATCAATGAGGACCAGATGACAAGTAAAATCAAAAGCCGGACGCTGGTCATGGCTGCTTATTCAAAGGAAATGAAAGTGATTTTCAGGACGCCCACTTTCTTTACACAAATTGTAGTCCAAACTCTGCTTTTTCCATTCTTGTTAATTGTTATCTTTATGATGGATTCTTCAGGATCGTTTAGTTCGATCGGATCGACCCTTCAGAATGGACATGGCAAAGCGCTGCTTCTTACTTTGATTGGGTTTATTGTCTTTATATTTGGAGTAAATCCTGCAGCTATTTCATCTGTATCCAGGGATGGTAAGAGCTGGTTCAACCATCTCTATCTGCCTATCCCAGCCAAAACGGTCATGCTGAGTAAGTTAATGAGTGCTTTTACCATGAACGTGTTTACTTTGATTCTAATTGGCTTAGCCACCCTGTTTTTCTTTCACGTCCTTCTCGGAATATGGACCATGTGGATCATACTTTCTCTTCTGATTGGCTGGTTTACAAGCTCCGTAGGCACAATTTTGGACTTATCCAACCCGAAGCTGAATTGGACAGATGAACGGGAGGTTTTTAAAGGCAGAGTCATTGGACTAGCAGCCATGGCTGTTCAAGCAGCCGTATTCGGAATTTCCATCTTAATCTTATGGAATGTCGATGCCATTCGTGGAGCAGGTACGACAGCAGCTATTTTATTTCTGCTCTTACTGACCGCATGCCTTGTGAGTCACTTCATTTTAAAACGGATGATCAATGCTAAATATTATTCGATTTTGTAAATAGAGGAAACTTTCAATTATGCAGTACACCAGAGATTGTTAGACAAAGCAATATAGCAACACACAGAAAACCCGTGCCCCTGAAAATACACAGGGGTACGGGTTTTCTGATGATTGATTTACCTTTTAACGGTCGGTAAGTGTACTTACTTCACGATCATTACCGGGCACTGAGAACGTTTGGCCACTTTGTGACTAACACTCCCTAGAACCATTTCCTGAAGAGCATTCAGCCCGCGGCTGCCAATAATTACAATGTCATATTTATTTTCGTTTGCATACTTTACGATGGTTGGTCCAGGCTCACCTCGTTTTAATTCTACATCGAAGTTTACGCCTTCTTTCTCCAGCATCTCTTCAATGGGTAGAAGACGTTCATGACGGCGATGTTCAATCATCCCCATATCTCCCCCTGAGAGTACATCGCTCTTAGATCGGTCCCCATCAATGACATAAATGACCGTAATTGTGGCATTCTCTTGCAGGCGGGCAAGTTCTGCGGCCCTTTCTGCGGTTCTAATAGAATGCTCTGAACCATCTGCAGCTAGTAAAATTTTGTTATACATAAAATCCTCCTGTCATTAAACCTTCGATTATTTTAACACGTTAATAAGCATAATTGAATGATTGCTAACATTAAGCAAAGAAATACTTAAGTTATGATTTAGCTGTCTATGACTAAGCAAATAACAGAATATAAGAGCATAAAGAAAATTTATACGCTTACATGCGATTATGAAAATCCACCAATGGATGATATAATCTTTCACGTTCTTGCCGGAATTCGTACTGTTACGGACAGTACAATTTAATATTTGGAAAGAGGTGCGAATTTGAACACACAAACAATTAAACAACAATGGTTTGGAAACGTAAAAAACGATGTGCTCTCAGGGATGGTTGTCGCAATGGCACTCATACCTGAGGCAATCGCTTTCTCTATCATAGCTGGAGTCGACCCCATGGTAGGATTGTACGCTTCCTTCTGTATCGCTGTTGTCATTTCCTTTACAGGCGGACGTCCTGCGATGATCTCTGCCGCTACAGGAGCAACAGCACTGCTTATGGGAACGCTCGTGAAAGAGCATGGTTTAGAGTATTTATTAGCAGCTACGATTTTAACGGGTATCCTGCAATTTATTTTAGGAGCGTTAAGAGTTGGACAGTTTATGAAATTTGTCCCTCGGTCTGTGATGATTGGTTTCGTCAATGCATTAGCGATCTTGATCTTTACAGCACAGCTGCCTCACTTTGATGGACAAGGCTGGGAGATGTATGCAATGGTTGCAGGATCATTAGCGATTATTTATATTCTTCCAAGGTTTACAAAAGCCGTTCCTGCCCCTTTAATCGCGATCATAATTATGACTATTGTGGCGATTACTACAGGAGCTCCATTAAAAACTGTAGGAGACATGGGAGAATTAGCAAATACACTTCCGGTTTTCCTACTGCCTGATATCCCTTTGAATTTTGAAACCTTACAAATTATCTTCCCCATTTCAATAGCGATTGCTTTTGTTGGGCTTCTAGAGTCTCTGTTAACCTCACAAATCGTGGACGATATGACAGATACTCCAAGTGATAAAAACAAAGAAGCACGTGGACAGGGGATTGCCAATGTGGTGTCTGGATTCTTTGGCGGAATGGCTGGGTGTGCCATGATTGGACAATCCGTCATTAACGTCAGTTCAGGCGGACGCGGTCGTTTGTCCACCTTTGTTGCAGGTGTGTTCTTAATGTTATTAATTATTGTCTTCAACGACATTCTTGTTCAAATTCCAATGGGTGTATTAGTCGGAATTATGTTTATGGTTTCTATTGGTACATTTGACTGGGGATCCCTGGCAAGATTTCATAAGACCCCAATTTCTGATACAGCTGTTATGATTATTACGGTTATTACTGTAGTTTCAACTGATAATCTATCCATCGGTGTATTGGTGGGTGTACTATTAAGTGCGATCTTCTTCGTGGCAAAAATCTCGAAAGTCCATATCGAAGAAGCCTTTAATTCGGATACGAGAACAATGGTTTACACGGTTACGGGACAGATTTTCTTTGCCTCCATTGATAGTTTGATGAATCAAATTGAATTCAATGTAGACGCAGACTATGTTGTTCTTGACTTTACTGATTCCCATGTTTGGGACGACTCAGCTGTAGCCGCGATTGATAAATTAGTATTAAAATTCAACGAACATGACAAAGAAACTAAGATTACAGGCTTAAATAAAGACAGCTCTCAGTTAGTCAAGCGATTAGCCGTCCACCATAAACACAGCACCTCTATTTCTGATCATTAAAAGAAG
Source organism: Halobacillus rhizosphaerae (assembly GCF_046719735.1). Lineage (NCBI taxonomy): Bacteria > Bacillati > Bacillota > Bacilli > Caryophanales > Bacillaceae > Halobacillus > Halobacillus rhizosphaerae. Next base: position 256,001 of record NZ_JAUTWQ010000003.1, on the reverse strand, counting down.
CCCTGGAATGAGTGGGGAGTTAATATCCCTACATCAGTCTATGGTTCCCTGACAATATAAAAACGAGTGATACCCAGACTTACATTCTGGATTTCACTCGTTTTTTTTCAATTATAATGCTTTTAACGTACATCGGCATATTAAACTATAACCATTTCTCTTCCAGGATATTTTTCCGTTCTCCCCATTCTTCCTCTAAGATACCGTAGATGGCCGAGTCTCTCCAATTCCCTTTGATGAGTAAATCTTTTCTCAAGATCCCTTCTTTGACCATACCGATATTTTCTAATACTCTAGCTGAAGCGACATTGGCAGGATCACAAGTTGCAAAGACTCGGTGCATTTTACAGCTCTCAAAGCTATGCCGTAGAATTAGAAGGGCTGCTTCAGACCCATACCCCTTTCCCCAGTAACCCTGATGAATGATAAAACCTATTTCACCTACTCCATCCCAATCCCGAATATTCATCTCAATATTCCCTATGATCCGTTTTAACACCTTTTCGTATATTACAAATACAAATCTTCTGCGGTATCTTTTTTTGCGATCTCTAATCGCCTGGTTGATAAAAAAGTGGGAATCTTCTTCTGTATTAGGTCCCCAGGGCTGAAACTTACAAGTCTCTTCATTGGAAGAATATTCGTGCATCTCTTCCCAGTCTTCTGGAATGATCTCTCTAAGTAAGATTCTTTTACTTTCCTCAAGAATCTCCATAAGCCCACACTCCTGTTATGTTAGAGTTCTTAATGTTGATAGACTTTAGTACAGGACAAGCGGAGAATCGAACATTCTCTTCTATTTTAAGGCGAAAATTGTGGCGAGGATAAGGAAGATAAATCACTTGGGATAACGGATCAGCATGTGGAAAACAGTAGCGGTCAGCTTATGCCGAAGAGGTATAGGTCATGGAATATGACTCTCTTTGCCTAGTACTTATTATACCTTAACTATCATGTAATTTGATAATTATCTGCTGTCCATAATTGGGGTGGACAGCATAGAGAGACTTGCTTCAAAGCCAATGTACTGTGAAAGGCGGTAAGAAATAAACAGCCTCTCTTTCTTTATCTCAGCATTTATATTAGGATGATATAGGTGAATTTACATAAGCTATTTATATCGGAGGAAATCGACATGAGTGACCGCAACAAAGGAATTATCTTGTTATTAATATCTGCATTTGGCTTTTCAATGATGGCAGCTCTTGTAAAGCTGTCAGGAGAAGTACCGACTGTCCAAAAAACATTATTTCGCAATTTGGTTTCTGCCATCATTGCCTTTGGCTTTGTAAAATACAATAAAGAGAGACTGTTCGGCCGGAAAGAAAATCAAGGATTGCTGTTAACAAGATCTGCCTTTGGTACGATTGGAATGGTCTTATTCTTTTACGCTATTGACCACCTAGTCCTGTCAGATGCAGATATGCTAAATAAACTCAGCCCTTTCTTATTAATTATATTTTCTGCTATTTTCTTAAAAGAAAAGACGAGAACGTATCAAGTAGTCGCGATTATCATTGCCTTTCTTGGTACACTACTTATTATTAAACCCGAATTTTCATTAGACTTTATTCCTTATTTATCAGGGGTTCTCTCTGCAGTGTTTGCAGCAGCAGCCTATACTCTCCTACGGGTGCTTGGAGACCGGGAGAAATTTTATACCATTGTTTTTTACTTTTCTTTTTTCACTACAATAACCCTTTTGCCATTTACGATCGCTTACTATGAACCCATGTCATTAAAACAATGGATTTACTTATTGTCGGCTGGCTGCTTTGCTACCCTCGGACAATTTGGATTGACCATTGCTTATAAGTTCGCACCAGCCAGGGAGATTTCTATCTTCTTTTATTCCACTGTGGTGTATTCTGCCTTGATTAGCATCCTTCTATTTAATCAAGTTCCGGATTTATTTAGTTTGATCGGATATATTACGATTTTCGGTGCCTCTTTCTATATGTTTATGAAAAATAACAGATTGGCCAATTAAACAGAATGCCTGTAAAGCGAGTTCATACAGAGGAAAACCCGGACCATCCATTGGTTCGGGTTTTCCATTAGGTAATAAGTAATTTTATTAAAGAACGCTGGAAAACAGAAAACTTACATTCAAGGCCAAAGTGGTACAAGGATACAATCGCCAACGGCTGCCAAACGATAGTAACTAGCACCCCCCTTCTAAATGAATGAAGTTTAATATATGATGAAAGGGTAATCAATTGAAAAAAATTCCTATATGAGATGAATGTCCACAGGGCTGTAACATCTGTCTTTCCCCAGCAGGCTTAGCTTAAGTAGGAGGTCAGAGGAATGAATTTTGAATTAGTAAAAAATCAATTATCCAGCGCCTATAATAAACAAGCCAAACACAGAGACAATCAAACAGCTCAAAAATGGAAAACAACGGAAAGAGAATTTTTTTTACATACATTATTCAAAGAAAAAAAACAACGTTTACTAGAAATTGGTGCTGGACCTGGAAAGGATAGTTTGTATTTTAACAATGCCGGTTTGGATGTTCATTCCACCGATCTTTGTGCGGAAATGGTGCACTTGTGTCAGAATAAAGGATTGACTGCAGATGTAATGAGTTTCGACGATCTAGATTTCCCGAATGACTCATTCGAAGCGAGCTGGGCGTTAAACTGTTTACTTCATGTGCCTAAATCCGATCTCGCTGATGTTCTACTGGAAATAAGACGCGTCCTGCAGCCTGGAGGTTTATTTTATCTAGGTGTTTATGGAGGAATCAATCACGAAGGTATATGGGAAGAGGACTTTCACCAGCCTAAGCGCTACTTTTCCTTTTATGATAATGATGCTTTAAAAAAAGCTGTCTCTTCCGTCTTCACAGTAGAAGCCTTTCACCTTATTTCCAAAGAAGAAATCGGGCATGGCATACATGACTTTCAAGGTTTATTATTAAGAAAAGGAAAGGGGCAGGCATATGATTCCAGCCAAGCTAAAAGAGGGAGATGAAGTGAGAATCGTTTCTCCTGCAGAGAGTATGACAATGATTGCAAAGGATCAGCAGGAGTTGGCTATTCATCGCCTGGAAAGTCTAGGATTGAAGGTTTCTTATAGTAAATACATAGAAGATAAACCGAGCATTCTTTCTTCCAAAATCGATAACCGGATAAGTGATTTGCACGATGCATTTAAAGACCCTCACGTTAAAGCAATATTGACCACAATTGGCGGCTTTGACAGTAATCAGCTGTTAAGGTATTTAGATTATGAACTTATCGCAGAAAACCCAAAAATTTTATGCGGGTATTCAGACATTACCGCATTAGCAAATGCAATCTATCATAAAACTGGACTCGTCACTTATTCTGGTCCTCACTTTTCCACATTTGGTATGAAAAAGGGTGCGGACTACACGATCGAGTATTTAAAAAAAGCATTCCTTGCCAGCGATCCTTTCCTGATCCCTCAAGCAGAGGACTGGAGTGATGATCCATGGTTTATCGATCAGGAAAACCGGCACTTTCACCCGAACAGCGGGTATTTAGTCATTCAAGAAGGAGAAGCTCAGGGGAGATCAATCGGAGGAAATTTATGCACCCTCAACCTCCTCCATGGTACAGAATTTATGCCATCTCTCGAGGGGTCTATCCTATTTTTAGAAGATGATGAAATGACCATCCCCGAAACCTTCGACCGGGATCTCCAGTCACTTATTCACCAGCCCGGCTTTGAAAAAGTAAAAGGGTTTATTATTGGACGCTTTCAATCCAAATCATCTATTACGAGCAGCCATTTAAAAGAAATCATTTCAACGAAGCAAGAATTATCTCATATCCCTGTCATCGCCAATGCAAGCTTTGGTCACACCACACCCCAGTTCACTTTTCCAATCGGTGGAAGCACTGAACTAAAAGCCGGCAAAAACCACACCACCTTAAAAATCGACATGCATTAAGGTACAAAAGCGAAGAAGAGCGTTTATGACCTTGAAGGGCGAGGGAGTCCTGACAAGCATAAGACGAGCGCCTGCGTGGATTGCTCTTCATCACGCAGGCGCTTGACTTATGAATTCGAGGGACTAGGTGATGCAAATGGACGATCACTATTAGAAAATAAAAAAGCCACCGCACCATTACTCCTCGATTAAATCATAGAGTTTATATACTTTTCCGCTTTCAATGGTTTTTGGATTATTCAGTAAATCCATAAGTACAGCTGCCACCGTTTCTGGGGCGCGTAATTTCCCTTCTTCCTTCAGCTGTTTAAACTTGCTCACGTCCGCAAATTCATCTTCTGAGCTTGCCCGGATTCTTCCTTGCATGTCCGTATCTACCACGCCGGGACTGAAAGCAAATATAATATGATTATTCTCTTCTTGTTCTTGTTCTAAAGCGGCGGTTTCAGTAAAACGATTAATGGCTGCTTTGGCACTGCTGTAAACACTCCAGCCATGAACGGATCTCTCGGCCGCCCCTGATGTAATATTAATGAGCATCGTTGAAATGTCAGCTGCGTTAGCTTCCTTTAAAATTCGATTAAAAAACTGCATCGGCACAGCAAGGTTTATTTGTAAATGGTTCTGCAGCTCGTCCACATTTAGATTGCCTACTGTATCAATGGGGTCTATTACCCCAGCATTATTAACCAGATAAACATAATGGGTCTCCTCATGGAACACATGACTGGCTACTTCATCCAGACAATTAGCAACGCTTTCAGTCTGACTTAAATCACAGCTGAAGTGCGTATAATCCACTTTGCTATCTTGAGCTGCCTTTTCGAGACTCTTATTGTGCGTGCGTGAGATCCCTACAATATTCACATTTTTTCCGATGAATTGTTTAGCGATCGCTTCTCCAAGCCCTCTTGAATCACCGGTAATAATAGCGTAATGCATCCTTTATTCCTCCTTTTTTCCTGGTCTATATCACCCGTTCCCTATCTGATTTACTGGAAACCTGCAAACTTTGAATATCTTTACTTCCCCTGGAGGAACCTATATGATAAGTAAAGTATATTTTGGACGTGATCAAAGGAGTCTATTATGAAATATGTTTATTTAACCATCATATATCTAGCAGGACTCACAGTATCTAGCCTCGGCCTCGCTCTTGTTATTCAATCCGGTCTAGGGGTTGGTCCTGGGGACAGTGTGGCTGTAGGTGTGGCCAAGCATCTGCCCATAACGGTTGGAAATGTTATGATTATTGCCTTTGTTATCCTGCTAGGAATAAACGCCTGGATTGAAAAGAAAAGACCGAAATTTGAATCGCTTATCCCGATTATAATCCGGGGGAGATCACTGGACTTCGTGTTATATGGATTTCTAAAAGATGTTAGCTTTGACCACTGGTGGGCAGAGTGGGGAATCTTTACCCTTGGTCTTCTAGCTACTTCTGCCGGTATAGCTGTTTACTTGCGGACACCCTTCCCGCGCATACCGCTTGATCACTTTATGATGATTATGAATGAGAAAACGAAACAATCCAAAAGTTCTGTGCGAATCTTTGCAGAAAGCGGTATGGCCTTGATTGGATTCCTGCTTGGTGCTCCGGTTGGGTTTGGTACTTTAATTGTAGCACTACTGCTTGGCCCCATCATTCAGTGGGCGTATAAAGCTGCCAGACCTATTGCTTTTCTATGGTCCACTTCCCGGTAACTAAAGGAATCATCCTCATCTGCATGCTTATTTTTTATCAAGAGGAAGGTGAAGGTTCGTAATGCCTTTCTCTTCTAACTCCTGCCCTATCTTTTCTTCTAACTCAAGCTGGGTTTTCAACATTTCATCAGTCAATGGTGCGGAGACTACATCTGCACCAAAGGTTTGCACCATTTCTTTTTCAGTCAGCTTCTCCACAAGTTTATCCCAGAAGCTGAACTCGTCATATTCTTCTATATATTGATCAAGGAGTTCAGATTCATAGTCAATGGTAAGATCGTGAATCTCCATTTCCTCCTGGTAAACCACTTTATCTTCTAGATTAGCTTCTTTATACCTGGAAAGAACCAGCTCGCGAATCTCTTCTGCTTCTTCATCCAAATCCTCAAGCCTAGTAGAATTTAACATCCAGCTTCCAAGGAAAATCGTTTCCACCAATTTCTTGTATTGTTCTTCGGTAAATGTCAACTTAATTTCTGCCATTCTTATCCCTCCATAACTAACGTTTTCCTTTGCATTATAGCATAGCTGCCTTTTCTCTAAAGTAAAATACCGCCCTCCAGCCATTAGGAAGGCGGTTGTTCTATTGAGGATGAATGGTTCTCAAGGCATAAGATTGTTTGCTTATGGCCACTTGAATCGCCAAAACACCCCACTGTTTTTCCTGGTCTTTTGTATAAATCTCATACGTACTATTTAATAATTCCTGGTGGGTACAGTTATCCTTAGCTATATCTTCTTTAGCAACTGATTGATACAACTGGTCAAACGTGTGAAAAGGGATAAGATTCAGGATGTCGACAAGCAGAGTTTCTTTCTTATCCGGCAGTCTTGTGAATTCAATCAAGTCGCCTTTTCTTAGTTTCTTTCTTTTTTGATCATGTAAACGAACCTCATAAAGCTTATCTCCCTGCTTCATGGACTGAAACGCTTCGTCATATAATCCCATAAAGTGAATCATGCGCCCTTTCCCCCTTTTATCTTGTGATTACGCTGATGGTGCTTTAAACAAAGACCTTGCCTCTGAAATATCAGCATCTCTTTCATAACTCTGCTGAAGGACTCTAGTGATCGATCCCGGCTTTCCTGTTCCAATAACTTGGTTATCTACTTTAATTATCGGCATAACCTCGGCTGTACTGCTAGATAAGAAAACTTCATCCGCATGCTGAAAATCTTCTATACGGAAAGCTTCCTCCACAAATGGAATGGATTTCTCTTTGCAAAAATGTTCCACCCGCATTCTCACGCAGCCATGTAGAATATTTTTCTTAGCAGGGTGGGTGTACACGCTACCATCCTTAACTAAATAAATATTTGAGGAACTGCATTCAGTCACTTCGCCATCTTTATGTAAAACGGCTTCAAAGCTCCCCTTTTCTTCTGCTTCCTGTTTAGCAATTACATTAGGAAGTAGATTTAAGCTCTTAATGTAGCACCAGTCCCACCGAACATCGGGCTGACTGATGGCAGTAACTCCTTCTTTCATTAGGTTAATTTTCCTGGGCAGGTCTTGTACATATGCGTATAGATTGGCAGGCGTATTTAATGGAAAAGCATGTTCTCTTGGAGCAGACCCACGAGTAATTTGCAAGTACACCTTTGCATCCTTATCAATCTCATTTCTTTTCAGCAGCTCATCCAGTTGATGAGCCAGTTCCTCCCTATTATAGGGTACATTAATCTTAACGGCAGCAGCGGAACGAAATAGTCTATCCAAGTGCTCTTCAATTAGATAGTACTTTCCCTTATAAACACGGATAACTTCATAGATCCCATCACCGAACTGCAGACCTCTTTCTTCAAACGGATACGTAAGGTTATCCTTATCTACAAATTCTTTTTCAGTTAATATATTCTGATACACACTCATAATGATGCCTCCTTTATTGTTCGTAAGAGTTATCGAATAGTTTATCAAAGTTTGCTCCTAAAGAGATGAAAATAACAAAATGTTCTGAATATAAACAATTATACCTATAAACCTTCATGAAATTTGGAAGGCTCACTTGAAACAAGGGTGCCTCGATCAAGGCCACGGCAAAGCTCCATCATGATTCCAGGTTTCTCAAAGTTAAAAATATGAACCGGACGCTTGTGATCTCGTGCTAGAAGCAGTGCAGCCTGGTCCATCACCTGAATATTATGCAAAAGAATATCATCATAATTTAAAGTCCTATACAGCTTTGCATTCTTATTGGCGGCAGGGTCTGATGAATAGACGCCATCCACTCCTTGTTTAGCAGCCAAAATGGCATCACACTCCAGTTCTATGGCTCTCTGGACAGCGGGATAATCTGTTGTCACAAAAGGCTGGCCATTTCCTCCCGCTAGGATGACGACATATTTCTTCTTCAAATGATGCATCGCTTTTAAACGAATGTAAGGTTCAGCGACTGAACTCACAGGGATAGAGGTCATCACTCGAACATCATGATTCGTCCTTTTCTTTAACACACCTCGGAGCATAAGACTGTTAATCACAGTACCTATCGTACCGATATTATCTGCTTCAACACGATCAATCCCCCATATTTCAGCGGTACGTCCTCTGAAAATATTTCCTCCTCCGACTACTAAGGCCACTTCAATGCCTGCATCCACAAGGGAGACAATCTCATTCGCAATATGTTCAAGTGCCGTATGATCAAAATTATCCGTGCTGTCTCCACTTAAAGCTCCCCCGCTAATTTTTAACAACACCCGGTTATACCTCATACCATCACCCTCCAATGATCTAATAAAAGTGCGAGCGTCCTGGGAGACTCGACCAGCCTAAGACAAGCGGAGGAGTGGATAGTTCTTCATCCACGCAGGCGATTGACTTAGGACCTCGAGGGGCTGGGCGCTCGCGCTGGATAGAATAAAAGCGCGAGCGTCCTGGGAGACCCGACCAGCCTAAGACTAGCGGCGGAGTAAATTCTTCTTTATCCTAGTAACCTTCTTAGACGGTAAAAAAACAAGCATAGACAAAATTGTCTATGCTTGGCAGCGAGAAAGACCATGAATGAATTTCGCATGAATCTGCTTTGAATGAAATGAATGTTTCATACTTTCCCGCTCCTTTCGTCTTCGATCTATAACTGTATCCATTTTATCATATGCCTGCTTACTTGCAATGTTTCAGCCCTTTGTCATAAACGGATTCAGCGAATTACTCGCTCCTCCGTTTATACTCGGCGATGCGAAATAGTAGAAACACACCCGCTGAAAGGCTGGCTCCGAACATCACCACGATGAAGGTTTGAAATTGTTTATCCTCTATATAGATTGAGCTTGTTGAGACAGGGTGAATGGGAAAAGCAAGATTGTAAAGACCTGTCTGGTAACAGAACCAAGCAGCAAGCATAAACATACAAGCTGTAATCAACGCTCCCAAAAGCTTCACAAATTCCGCCTCCTTTTTTATTAGACGATCGCTGAAAGATTATGGTTTCAAAACATCCTTATGAATTGTGGTAGAATATAACGAAATTGCCTATTCATTCTTTTAGACAGGAGGATTTTTCTATGATCCGCGAACTTACTCAAGAAGATGCCAGCCCGTTTGCACAATTGATGCGAAGTGTGGAACAGGATTCACAATATATGCTCTTTGAGCCTGAAGAACGATCCACCACCGTCGAGGATCACAAAAGAAAAATTCAATTGATCAATGAATCACCAAATTCAACATTGCTTGCAGAAGAATCAGATCAAAAACTGGCAGGCTACCTCCTGGCGATTGGAGGAATGGCCAAAAGAAATAAGCATTGTGCTTACATCGTTATAGGGATTCTAAAAGAGCACAGAGGTCTTGGACTGGGTACAAAACTTTTCCAGCATGTAGAAGATTGGGCGAAAAAACAAAACATTCATCGATTAGAATTAAACGCTGCTGTTCAAAATGAAGCGGGAATAGCCCTTTACAAAAAGGCAGGATTCTCAATCGAAGGCGTGCGCAAAGACTCTCTATTGATCAACAATCACTATGTAGATGAATACTATATGGCCAAGCTGCTTAAAACGGAGTAACAACAATACACAATAAATTCCCTTAAACCTGCAGCTGGGAAACTGGCGTGTCTTCACAAAATGACCCAGTTGGACGTATTGAAACGATAATAACCTGTTAATGAGAAACCTGATGCCGTATAAAAAGAGAAGCAAACCAATCACTTTCACTTTTATGTATGACTAAATATAAAAAACCTGAACCATTCATTTTCAATGGTTCAGGTGGTTTGCTCGTAAATAAACTCTTTATTTCTCTGTCTGGTTATTTATAAATATTTCTTTTGTACTTTCTGCCCACCATAATTAAAAACTACACTGCGGTCTTCCACAATGGTTTCCATGTGCACCGGTCTTCCCCACAATTGATAAACATAAGGCAGAGTTTTTTCCAGATAACCAAGGTCGAGTTCAACGTCTTCAAAATGGTGTTTTAAATAGAGCTCTCCACTCTTCATATAATCTCCGTCCTGGACGGTAAGGTAAGGGAATCCGCCATTCACTCTCATAGTCACCAGCTGATCGCGGACGGCTTCATGATCTTTATCCGTAATCTTATATTTTTGCCCCTGTTTCTGGAAAAGATATAAATCTTCCCGTCTCACCAATTCTCTTGTTAAATAGTTGCGAATAAAACTTTGATCTGATTCGATTTCTCTGACCTCGAAGATCTTCTCCCGACCGGAACCAGGCTTAATTCCGTGTCGCTGCATTTCCTCCGTTGGATGATCATACCGCTCTTCAATATCTTCAAAAATCTTCAACCCTAAATAATAGGGGTTCAACTGTGTTTTCGATGGCTGGACAACACTTGCATTCAATTTGGCAAAATCAATAACTTCATCACTCGTTAGATCCATTTCCCTAAGTATACGGGCATGCCAGTACGAGGCCCAGCCTTCATTCATGATTTTAGTTTCCAACTGCGGCCAGAAATATAACATTTCTTCCCGCATCATAGTTAATATGTCCCGTTGCCAATCTTCAAGTTCCCGACTGTGCTGCTCAATAAATAACAGCAGATCTTTTTCCGGACGTGGAGGAAATTTTCGTTTTTTCCGTTCCACAGGTTGAACATCTGGGGATTCTCCGATTTTCCAGATGTCATCATAAGGTGTAGGTAAAACTTTATCCTGGCTTTCTTCATAAGCATCAGCAACTGTCCATGATAACTTTGGACGCACAATGGACGGATCAATATGTTCCTGAATGGCCAGAATCGCATCAAGGAAGGATTCAACTTCTTCTTTACCATGGATGCGCTCATAACTGGCAATTCTTTCTGCAGTTGCTGCCATACTTTCTACCATATCCCGCTTTGTATTTTGGAAACGAGCATTATTTTTAAAGAAGTCACAATGAGCCAGAACATGGGCAACAATTAACTTATTTTGAATAAGGCTGTTTGAATTCAGCAAAAAGGCATAACACGGATCAGAGTTAATGACTAATTCATAAATCTTACTCAATCCCAGATCATATTGCAGCTTCATTTTATAATATTGTTTTCCGAAGCTCCAATGGGAAAAACGGGTAGGCATTCCATACGCACCAAATGTATAAATAATATCATCAGGACAAACTTCATATCTCATCGGGTAGAAATCAAGCCCGAATCCTTTAGCAATGCTGGTGATTTCTCTAATGGCATTCTCGAGCTTCTTTTGATCCTCAGGTTTCAAGGTGGCCCCTCCTTCAAAGTCGCTTATTTTACTATATGAAAGGAGTGATAGGAACATGAAAGGATCCATAACGGAAAGGGGCCGAAGTCTTCTGAATTCCTAGTATTTAGAGGGGAAACAGGAACATAGCAATACCTATTAACAAGAGTATCGGTAAATAAAAGAGGAGAATTGTTCTGGATAAAATCACCATAAACAGAGGAGGATGTTTCACCGACAGCTGGCTGGTGTTCATATTATAGTCAATCTCCTGCTCGTCCTTTTGACGCACGAAATTGTAGAGGAGAATAAACAATCTTTCCTGCCTTAAATAATAGGCATCTAATATCCAAAAGATGAGAATAGGAAGACAGGCAAAAATTAGAAATTCAACTCTTGCCCCCTGATTCGATAAAGCGAATAAAGCAGCAACCAGGGTCACAGCCCACCCTTTAAGAAAGAAAGAATTCTGCCCCATCCGGGCAATCACACTTTGAATCATCTGCAAATGATTAACTTTGCGATCCATTTTTTCACTTCCATTCTTTTGAATTAAGGCGAAGCATGGCTACTTTTCATCTCTATACTGTGGCAGAATAACCGCATCCAGATCATTCCGTGATTGAATATCCTTCACCTTTCTAAATTCCACTTCTTTTTTATGGATGGCTAGATGATGCAGAATGGTCACTTCCCCTTCATGATGGACTCCAGGTAATAACAGATAGGACCCAAACTTTTGATAGCTTTCTTTAAAATAATCTAAGTGCTTTGAACCATTTGAGGGATGCATTCGGTTAAAGCGGGTTCTTACCATTAAAACGTCCTGACTGCTTTCCTCCTCACTACCGACAGCTTTACTCAAAATGTTTTCTACATTTGCAGAAATGTGAACGGTATATCCTTTCCCTTCTGCAGGAACATCGCCTTCAATAATTGATATTCGGAGCTCATTATATCGATCGTACTCCCCAAGCCGCTGGATCCATCCATTGAAAATAGAGATGGCCGCTTCTTCATTTTCAAACAGCAGCGCCAATCCGGGTGGCTCTTTTAAGACCGTATTGTGGGTAAAAGCTGTTCCTTTCCAAACCGCCTCGTTCCAAAGTTCACCGTCAATAAATCCTGTGATAAACAAAGATTTTCTTTCTTTTTCAGGGAGTGGTCTTAATTTCCCCAGCTTTGGTTTGGTTGTTTGATTTACCCCTCGGAGTAACCAATACAATTGTTCATAATCCTTTTTATCTGTAATTACAAAATGGGAAAAACTCCGGATAGGTACAGGAACGAATTGCACATCTTCCTCCGTAAAGACCACAGGAATAAATTTAGACGAACTTGTTCCAGCTTGAAATAAATGCTGATAAATTAGATGACCTTCAAATTGCACTCCATGGCCCTTTCCGGGTTTATCTTCTCCCATAACCCGTTTAAAGTACGTTTCTGTGCAAATGAGGAGACAAAAGTCAGCATTTGCGATATTGCGATCCATCCACCTTGTCCATCCTTCACTGGGAAATAACTCATATTGGTCAAGAACTGTATCGATCCCTTCACTTCTTAAGCGATTGGAAAAACTTAATACCCGATCAGCATGCAGCTTAGAATCCTGACTATAGCTAATAAAGACTTTAGGGTGTTCCCCCATATTCGGCACCTCCCAAAAGAGAACTCTATCTAGGACCTGCGTTTATTTAGAATATCCTGGTGAGGGTCCAAATCCGCCGCAGAAATCCCAGTAACTTTCCCTGCATTTTGTTGGATTGAAGTGTTGCAATTTTTACAAACGTATAGCTTAGAAAGACCGCGTTTTATTTTGGAATATTGGCTGTCCTGCTGATGAATATCATACTGTTTCTGACAACTCATACAAGTAACATTCACCCAAACCCCTACTTCCATTTTTTTCTTTTATTATATCAAAAAAGCAGAAAATGCGAACGCACTTTCTGCTAAAAATTGAATTTATTTAAGATTGTTAAAAGTAATCTCACCTTCAACCATCGTTAAAACGGCTTGGCCATGACTCGTAATAGGATTTTCACTCCATAATGTTAAATCTGCGTCCTTCCCTATTTCTATGCTGCCCGTTTGGCGGGAGATCCCAAGAATTTCAGCCGGATGAATCGTCAGGCTCCTCCAGGCAGCCGACTCTTCCAGGTTATGTTTTACTGCCTGCTGAGCTGCCGTTGTTAATTGAGTAATATGCAAAACCGGATGGTCTGTAATCATGGCAAACTTTATTCCGTAGTCGTGAAGTGTAGAGTATGTATGCCAAGAAAGATGGTTTAACTCAACTTTACTTCGGCTTGATAACGTTGGACCTACTGAAAAACCTACCGAACTATCAGCAAGATGCCGAGCAATTAAATGTCCCTCCGTCACATGCTCGATATTAATTTCTATATCGAATTCTTTGGCAATACGGAGCGCCGTCAGAATATCATCAGCTCGATGAGCATGAACACGAATCGGAATTTCCTTATTTAATACCCGCTTGAGCGTTTGTAGTTTTAGATCCTCCGGGAGGTCCGGGCCATGTTTAGCCTTAAAGAATTGTTCACGTATCAGTGCCGCAATCCCCATTCTCGTTTTTGGGGCCCTTCCTTCATTCCCGTGGTATTTTTTTGGATTTTCCCCAAAAGCCACCTTTAATCCTGCGGTCTCTCTTAGTACCATTTCTTCTACAATGTGGTTAGGTTTGATTTTAAGTACTGCCGTTAATCCGCCTATGACATTGGCACTGCCAGGAAGGATTTGCGCAGTGGTAATACCAGATTGGGCAGCATCATGAAATCCTTGATCGAACGGATTAATTCCATCAATCGCTCTAACGTGCGGGGTTATTGGATCCGATGTTTCATTAAAATCAGCTCCTTCCCAGCCGATCCCCTCTTCATCTACCCCAAGGTGTGTATGAGCGTCAATAAGCCCGGGAGTAAGCAGCATCCCTGTTCCATCAATAATAGATTCACATTTTGATAAATCAGCTTTCTCCATGGAGCCGAAGGAACGTATCTTTCCACCTTCCAAACACACGATCCCATTTGGTATATCCGGAGAAGTGATCGGTTTTAAATAGACATTTGTAAAAGCTCTCATCGATTAATCCTCCTTATTCAATTTACTTAAGTAATCATATACTTGGCATGCCAATTGTATATTAAACCATTCTTCGGGGTGCTCGAAATTCACATCAAGGATATCTTGAATTCTTTTCATTCGATAGTAGAGGGTATTAGGATGGATACTTAATTCTTTGGTTACCCTGTTTAGTTCTTTATCATATTTAACGTAATATAACAGTGTCTTCATAAAATTTCTGTTTTTCTGGCGATCATACCTTTGAAGCGGCCCCAAGACGTCAGTTAAATAAAGTTCCAATTCCTCGGTGCTATGCTGTAGGAAAAAACGATAAATCCCAACTTCTACAAAACTCATGATTTGTTTTTCAGGATGACTTTCGAGAATTTGCAGGCACTTTTCTGCATCTTCATAAGATTTATTTAAGTGGACTAAGTTCTTGTGAACCCGCCCAATTCCAATTCGAACAGGTGCTTGGCCAGACTCCATTTTTGCAGCAATCTGCTTAACTTTATTTCTTGCGCTATGCTTATCCTCTTCTTCCGGAAAACTCATTAATGCAAACACATACGTAGGATTTAAGAGGACAATACCTTGAATGCTTTCTTGGTTAAGTATAAATTCCAGTCTTTTTCTCCATTCCTCTTTGTGCATTCGTATGTTTTCCGGCATCTGGCGAATGGCAGGATGTTCTTGATCAATTTTACAAAGAATGACAGCATAAAAGTCATTGGTTTTAAGACCTAAGTTCTGGGCTTGGTTTTCAATAGAAGGATTGTATTTACCCGACAGCACTTCTTCGAGAAACTCCCCTTTGATCCGATCCCTTGCTTCCTTAATGGCTTCCTGCTTTGTCCACTCTAACGCAAGAACGGTCGATCCGTATTCAAATAAAACAATGTCAGATTCTAATGCATTCGACGTTTTCGTCCAGCAGCATAAAAATCCTAAATTTGTTTCTGCTCCTACTATCGGAATGACCACAAGGATCTCACCCTGATTCAGCGCTATTTGCTGCCACTTATTTGTTCTCATTACTTTTTTCACACGTTCATGCTGAAGGAACTTTTCTGGGAGCTGCTTATCTGCCGCTTCCGGATCGATATAAAATGGCTTTAACAAAGGATCATAAATGGCAAACGGAGCACGAACCATCTGTTTTAGCGTATCCACAATTTCCATTGCTCCTCCTCCACGTGCTGCTATATTCGTGAGGCGATGGTGGAAGTCCGTCGTTCGCTGCATCGTTTCGTGCTCTTTACGTAAAGCTAAATGGGTACGCTGTAGTTCCTCTCTTTGCTGCTTCTCCTGTTTATACAGTTTTGCATGAGTAATAACAACCGCTACATGATCGGATAAGGCGGCTAACAGCTCTAAGTCCTCCTGAGTAAACCGGGCTCCCTTTTTAAAACTGTCAATGGTCAATACACCAATCGTTCCGTAGTTTATTTTTAAAGGAACAGAAATCATGCTGTTAGGGTATTTCTTGTAAATCGTAGAATTTATGTAATGCTTATAGTTTTCTTTAGACATGTTCTTCATGGCCGCTGCAATTTCGTCTGCTTCGTGAATCATTCTAGGCATCCCATCTTGAAACACTCTACCGCTGACTCCCTCACCCACCTTTAACCTTGTCTTACGGTAGCTTTGTTCTCTGAATCCGACCGCAGATTCCACTAGGAGCTTATCAATCTTCTCGTCATATAGAAACAGAAAGCCCGTGTCTGCTTCCTGAATGGCTTGTACGACAGTATCAATAATAATCTCCAGAATATCTTCTTCATGCATTTGAGAAGCAATAGTTTGTGCCACATTCATAAGTAAATCTAAGGATCTGGTCCGAGACTCACTCTGCGAATATTTCATAAACAATTGAATCCATTCTTTCTGGTCAGCGAAATATTGATAGGCTTCATGCATGGCGTACTTTTCTTGACCAACTAAATAGATAATAAACTCCTTATAAACGTAAGCACGGCAATTGCCATTGAGCTGGACAGGACCATTTTCGAGTTCCTTGCTCCGTTCGGTCCAAGAATGAATGGTATCTGGATTATAATCAGGATAAGCGGCCACTAAAGAATCCTTCACTCTGTCTTCTATAATAATATGGGTCTGTTTATATCTCTCTCTCAGTTTATTTAAAATCGTCTCTTTCATACAACCACCTCTGAACCTAATATAAACCTAGAAGAACCAATTGCAAATTGTTAGAGGGGAGACCCTTGTTTCACCGCATCAATCCATTCGTAATATCTATCAATTAAAACAGATTTATTCTTTTGATAGATTCTGTTAAGTTCCTTCACTGGTTCAGGATGATCATCAACGCGGAAATCCACAAATGGGAAGTGGTCAACAGCAGCTACTTTAACGACGGCAGACTGCTTGCCTCTCACATCTCCACCGACTCGATCTGCTGCTGTTAATGTTTCCAGCAATCGATTAGCTAATGGACCCTCTGTCTTTTCAAACGTGCTAGCCATTTCCTCTAACACCTCAGGACCAGTCAGTAAATTACCCTGAACCGACCACTGATCACCTAAAATATGACCCTTGTAATCGTCATTTTCCACCCCTGTATAAGCACTGCAGTTTCCGTATTGATCAACAATAGCCACTTGGCGAAGTTCTTTCCCAGGATCATTCAACAGCACATAGTTTAAGGTTTCATTTGCCGTTCTCCCCTCTTTTAAACTATCCAGTCCGGCTTGACCTAAAGCTGGATTTACCCACCCTTGAGTAACTACTGCCCCAACGTTGGCTTCTATATGCGGAGAGTGTGCTCCTACCCCTGGGAAACAGGTAGCAACAGCAGAGCCGAAGTGACCTGTGATTGGACATCTCGCTATAATAGAATATGTGTTTAATTTCATTGGTTCTACACCTCATGACAAGCCGCATAATGGCCTTTTTTAATTTCTCTAAACTCTGGCACTTCCACTTTGCAACGCTCTGTAGCAATTGGGCAGCGGGTATGGAACCTGCACCCGGATGGAGGATTAACCGGACTTGGAATCTCACCTTCAAGCTGAATTTGTTCTCTTTTCGTGTGTAGATCTGGTATAGGAATGGCAGATAAAAGCGCTTGTGTATAAGGGTGCAATGGATTCTCATATAGTTCATCACTTTCCGAAAGCTCCATCATCTGCCCCAAATACATAACGCCAACCCGGTCACTGATATACTGGACCACACTTAAATCATGGGCGATAAACAGATACGTAAATTGATATTCTTTTTGAAGGTCCACTAGAAGATTAATGATCTGCGCTTGAATGGAGACGTCTAATGCAGCAACAGGTTCATCCGCTACTATAAATTTAGGCTCCAAGGCAAGTGCCCTCGCTATTCCTATACGCTGCCTTTGGCCTCCAGAGAATTCATGGGGATAGCGATCACGATAACTTTCCGGAATCCCTACATCATTGAGGAGCTTCAGCATGCGCTGCTTCCGTTTAGATTTCTCTATTCCGACTGTTTTCATAGGTTCTTCTATAATTTCTTCTACCTTCATTCTCGGATTTAAAGAAGCAAAAGGGTCCTGAAAAATCATTTGAAAATGCCGGCGATTCTTTTTCAGCTCTTTTTTATTCATCGTTGTAATATTCTTACCTTCAAAGTATATCTCGCCTTCAGTTGCTTCAAGTAACCGAAGTAATAACCTTCCTGTAGTCGATTTCCCGCACCCTGATTCTCCTACGATTCCAAGGGTCTCTCCTTTTTGCACAGAGAAGCTTAAATCATCTACAGCTTTAACAACCGATTTCTTTGAAAAAACTCCATTGGATAAGTTAAAGTACTTTTTCAGACCTTCTACTCGAACGAGTTCCTTTGTATCGCTCATATAATCCCCCCTTATCTTCAATCCAGCAGGCTGCCGTGTGATCCTCAAAATCAGTAGGTTCAAGCTCTGGCTGCTGCTTTAAACATTGATCCATTACGAATGGGCAGCGCTCTGCGAATCGGCATCCTTCTGGTAATTCATGCAAGTTAGGCGGCTGACCTTCAATCGGCTGTAATCGCTCTCGATTTCCAGGAACAGGGACGGAATTAAGCAGTCCAATCGTATAGGGATGTTTGGGGCGGTCGAAGATATCTTCTACGGTCCCTTGCTCAACAATCTTCCCTGCATACATCACAGCAACCTTATCGCATAGTTCCGCCACGACCCCTAAATCATGCGTAATCAAGACAATAGCTGCCTCTGTCTCATCTCTAAGCTTTCTAAATAAGTTAAGTACTTGAGCTTGAATGGTCACATCGAGAGCAGTCGTAGGCTCATCCGCAATAATTAAGTCGGGGTCGCAAGCTAGGGACATTGCAATGACTCCACGCTGTCTCATCCCTCCGCTAAATTGGTGAGGATACTGATTTGCACGGTCTTTTGGAGAAGGAATGCCAACTTTCGTTAACATCTCCACTGCCCGTCTCCAGGCGGTTTTTTTATCTGCTTTTTCATGGATAGCAGGCATCTCTGCAATTTGAGTCCCCACGTTATAGGCTGGATTAAGGGAGGTCATTGGATCTTGAAAGACCATAGATATATCTTTTCCACGGATATTCCGCATCGCATGCGGAGATTTATTTAAAAGATTTTCACCATGATAGAGAACTTCACCGGAAATCTCCTCATTTTTCTTATTGCCAATCAATCTCATAATCGATTGAGACGTCACACTTTTTCCACAGCCGGACTCACCAACAATGGCAAGAATCTCCCTCTTTTTCACTTTGAAGTCAACTCCGTCTACAGCTTTCACTACCCCCTTTTGAGTTCGAAAATGAGTAGCCAGATTTTTCACTTCCATTAGATATTCAGACATCCAATCCCTCCTTGTTGTTCAGATTAAGCAGACTCATTTTTCAATCGTGGATCAAGGGCGTCCCTCAATCCATCCCCCATAACGTTAAAACTAAAGACGGCTAAAGTTATGGCGACTCCCGGGAATACCGCTATCCACCAGGCAGACTCCATCCAATCCTTCCCTTCGCTTAGCATAATGCCCCATGAAGGTGTATCAGGTGAAACCCCTAGGCCTAGAAAACTAAGCGCCGCTTCAGCTAATATGGCAAAAGCAAAGGATAAAGTCACTTGAACAATGATCGGAGCCATACTATTTGGAATAATATGCTTCCACATAATTTTCAAATTGCTTACTCCCATAGATTTTGCCGCTTCAATGTAAAGGGAATTCTTAATAGAAAGCACCGCACTTCTTGCAATGCGTGCAAATATAGGAATATAGACAATCCCAATTGCAATCATTAAGTTTGTCAGGCTAGGTCCAAGGATCGCCATAATGACTAAAGCTAACAAGATGTCAGGAAAGGCAAACATTACGTCGGTAAACCGGGAAAGCAAACCATCCACCCATTTACCATAATAAGCGGCTACTACCCCGATAGCCGTACCGAGCACAAGTGAAATCCCTACGGATATGATCCCAACTTGCAGAGAAATTCTTGTCCCATAGATAATTCTGCTAAGGATGTCCCTCCCAAATTGGTCCGTACCCAGCCAATGCTCCATACTTGGTCCGGACAGCATAATGTCGGGGCTCATTTGATACGGATCAAATGGTGCAATGACGGGGGCTCCTATGGCCATAATGATGTAAGAAAGTGTTATAAAAAAACCAACAAGCGCAATTTTATTTTTTCTAAATTGAAACCAAACATCTCCCATATCTTTTCCACCCCTTTCTTAATAACGTATTTGCGGGTTCAAAAATCCATAAATCACGTCGACAATTAAATTCACTAACACAAAAGCACTCGCTATAAAGAGAATCGTACCTTGTAAGAGTGCATAATCCCGATTAGTAATGGCCTGTAATGCAAGCTGTCCGACTCCAGGAAGTCCGAATATCTGCTCCACTACTACCGAGCCGCCTAACAAATAGCCCGTTTGTATACCTAGCACCGTAACTACTGGAATTAATGCATTCTTAATCGCGTGTCTCCAAATAAGACGCTGGTTCGAGACTCCCTTTGCCCGAGCCATTTTTATATATTCCTGGCTGGTAACCTCGAGCATGGAGGACCTCGTCATTCTCATAGCCACAGCTCCGACCGCTGTGCCAAGAGCAATGGCGGGTAAAAGCATGGACTGAAGGTTACCAAGAATACTTGTTTTCAAGCCAACAAATCCCCCTGAAGGGAAAATCCCAGCATAAAGGGAAAGAAATAAAATCATCAGTGTACCCAGCCAAAAATTCGGTATAGAAATCCCCAGCATACCAAAGAGACTTGATCCATAATCAAAACCGCTGTTACGTTTTAGGGCAGCAATTGTCCCCAAAGGTATAGCGAGTACGACAGCAATGAGCACACTGAGAAAGGTTAATTCAAAGGTAATGGGCAGTCGAACCAGTATAGCTTTTAATACTGGAGTACTTGTAAAATGAGAATAACCAAAATCCCCATGAAACAAGTTACCCAGCCAAATAAAATACTGGGTAATAATCGGCTGATCGAGTCCTAAATTTGCTCTAAGGACTTCCGCTTGTTCCTGATTATAATTCGTTCCGAGCATAGCAGTCACCGTATCTCCAGGAACAAGTCTTACAATAAAAAAGGCAATGATCGATATACCAAAGAGAACAGGAATGGAAATCAATAATCTTTTTCCTATATAATTGATCAACTTAGCTCACCTCCAGATCATTTATGAGAACACTTAGCATAAAACCGGCCGAAACCTGGCCGGTTTTATGTTTTTTTAGCAGTTATTGTTTTACTTTTGTATTCTCCAGCGAAATGGTTGAAACCGTTGGATTTACGTCAAAACCTTCGACCCGTTCTCTGATAGCCGAAGTCTGCGGATTGGCATAAAGGAATACCATTGGAGCATCTTCCGCTATAATTTTCTGGGCTTTGTCATAGATTTCCTTACGCTTCTCTTTATCCAGCTCTTTACGTCCCTGTTCAAGTAATTTATCTACTTCAGGGTTAGAGTAGCCCTGCTGGTTATACATGCCGTCTGTGTGAAAGATGTTATACAAAAACTCATCAGGATCCACAAATCCTACCCAGCCGACCACAGTCATCTCAAATTCGTGTTTACCTAGCGCTTCAAAGAAAACACTTTTTTCTTGTGATAATACTTTTACATTAATGCCGACTTTCTCAAGCTGCTGCTTGATCACTTGTGCGGCATCTACCTGGTGTTTATCCGTTCCGACTTTGAGAGTAATATCCAGGCCGTCTCCATAGCCTGCTTCTTTTAAAAGGTTTTTCGCCTTTTTCAGATCTTGACCAGGATACACATCTTCATCTAAATGTGCCCAGTGGCCCTCAGGAATTGGGCCGCTTTTTAATACATTTGCTTTTCCAAATTTAACGACCTTATTAATGGCTTGCCGGTCCACAGCCCAAGCAATAGCTTGTCTTACTTTCTTATCTGCTAGAGGTCCCTTTTCAGTATTTAAACCTAGATACTCCCAGTAAGATCCAGTAACAGATTTCACGTTTACATTCTGTGCCTTCTCCAATGCAGGAATATTTTTCGGCTGTACTTGCAGCAATATATCAATTTCACCATTACGAATGGCTGTTGTCCGAGCTGTTTCATCGGGGATCGAACGCCACGTAACTTTATCTAAATAGGGTTTGCCTTCTTTAAAATAATCATCAAATTTCTCCATAACCATTTGCTGGTCTTTTGTCCACTTAACTAGTTTAAATGGTCCGCTTCCTGCATCGGCATTCGATAAGTCCCCATCATTTTCTTCGACGATTTTCTTATCCACAATTACATTCATTGGATTGGCCAAAAAAGTTAAGAAAGGAGCTACTGGCTCACTTAATGTAATGACCACTTTATTATCCGACGGAGTTTCAATCGATTTCACAGCACTAAATTGAGCCGAACGTACCTCTTTTTTCTTAATTCTTTCAAACGAATATTTCACATCTTTTGACGTTAATGGGTCTCCATTATGGAAAGTCACCCCATCATGTAGTGTAAAAGTATACTTCTTACCATCATCGGAGACTTGATAATCTTTCACTAAATCTCCTTCAACTTCTCCATATGTACCTTTCTTATAACGGAATAATGTGTTGTATAAATTCTCAATATACCTCATAGATGCCGCATCCGTTACGACATGAGGATCTAAGCTTTGAGCATCAGAGAGATCTGTAAGAGTTATCTCTCCGCCGGCTTTGGCTTCCCCATTTGTATCTCCTTGGTCCTCCGTATCAGTCGAATTCCCTTCCGAGGCCGTAGGATCAGTACAAGCAGCTAAAATAAGAGCAAATGAACAGAACAAAAACAGTAATAAGCTTTTCTTCAAGTGATTTCCCCCTCATAATTTTTCAGTAAATTAAAAATATACTGTAAACTCATTGTACTTGATGAAGACAGCCCATTATCATGTGTAAATATCCAAATAAAAATGTCAGTTTTTGTGGAGGAACACAAAAAGAGTCGAAAGCGGAGAACCACTTTCGACTCTTTTTTTATGCAGTCTGTTTTAATTCATTAGAGTATTTTTTTCTAAATTTGATCATTAAATAACCGATTGTTACAAGAGCAAACCCGAGCAAATACAAGCCCAGCGTTCCCGCATCCTGCCACATAGTATGGAAAGCACCTTCAGAAATAATTGCCCTGAATCCATCTATGGAATAAGTCATTGGCAAGAAGGAATGGAACACTTGTAAAGGAGCCGGGATAAGTTCAAGCGGGAATGTACCTGCACTTGTAGTTAATTGCAATATGAGGATTAAAATCCCTATAAAGCGGCCCGGGTTCCCAAGGGGCGTCACTAACATTTGAATTAATGCCATGAAAGTTAAGCTCGTGAGAATACTGAACATATAGAAGTAAGGAACACTGCTGACTTCTAAATTCAATCCAAATAAAATGACACTAGACACGATAACGGCCTGAATGACTCCTGCCGCTACCAAAACTCCAAATTTACTCATAAACCAGCTCATAGCATTTTTCGGAACAGATAAGGGTTCATGGACGGGGAAGACGATGGTAATCAGAAGCGCTCCTACAAACAACCCAAGCGAAAGAAAGTAAGGCGTAAACCCTGTACCGTAATTCGGCACTTTACTCACGCTGTTCTTATCCACATTCACCGGCTTTGCCATCATCTCTTTGGTCCGATCTGAAGTAACTACGCTGTTTGCTTGATCACTCGCCTCTGACAAATTGTTTTGGAATTCGTTGGTTCCGGAATTTAATTTGTTCGTCCCATTAGATAAATCACTAGCTCCCTGCTGAAGCTTTTGAGATCCATCTGCTAATTGGTTGGAACCATTAAAAATCTCCCCAGCTCCTTCATCCACTTGCTTTGCCCCAGAAGCGAGATCAGCGGCACCACTTTTGGCATTTGCTAGCTTTCCACCAAAGGTTTTCATACCACTAATTAATTGATTTTGTCCTTCTACCAGCTTGTTTGCACCAGAATATAAATGATCTTGTCCCTCTGATAGATCTGATGCCCCCTGCTTGATCTGCTGCTGAACACCTGTCAGTTTATTCACTTGTTCTGGAATAGCAGCAACTGTTTGGCCCAATTGTTCCGTCCCTTTATTTATCTTGCTGGAAGTTCCTTCTATTTGACTTGATCGTTCACTTAAATTTTTCAGCTGATCTAATATCCCTTGTTGCTTTTCTTCAGGAAGTTCAGCAAGTACAGGGGCCAACTCATCTTTCAGTTCGCTTATGTCCGCAGAAAGACCTGAAGCAGAACTATTGATGGTACTGGATGCATTATTAAGGGTGTTTAGTGAATTTCCCAGAGCTGCTGTTCCCTGTTTTAAACCAGCTGAATTCTGGACAAGCTGGTTTAAACTCTCCTCCAGCCGGGCTGCTCCCTGTTTCGATTTTCCTAATCCTTGCTTTAATTGCACCGCCCCCTGCTTTGATTGAGATGCGCCATTCAATAGCTTATCAAATCCATTGTTAAGGGATCCAAGACCCTGATTTAATTTCTGAGAGCCTCTTGCAACCTCTGCAGCACCGTTTCTGAGGGATTGTGATCCGCTAGCCAATTCCAGCTGCTTATTCGTGAACGTTTTGAGTTTGTCTCTTAAAGCAGCGGCTCCTTCATCCACATTTTTCGCTCCATCTTCTAAATCTGAAGCTTTCGTGCTTGCGTCAGTTAGACCTGTTTTCAAATCATTAAACTGATCAAACATCGCATCTGCATAAGTTTCAGTCATTTCGTCGGAGAGCTTCGCCTTCATTTGATCTAAGGCCGAATCACTAATTCTTGACGATACGTAATTTTCCCCTTCATTGACCACGTACTTAAGCTGCAGTTTCTTAGGCTTTTCATCAAGGATGGTCGTTGCCCGCGAAGAAAAATCTTGAGGAATTTCAACGAGCATATAATATTTCTTATCCTTTAGCCCCTTATAACCCTCTTGTTTGGAGACCACATGGTACTCGAAATCTCCATCATCTTTCAAATGGTCGACAAATTCGTCTCCCACATCCAAAGGTTCTTTATTATAAGTGGCACCTTCATCGGAATTCACAATGGCTACGGGTAGATGATCTAAGTTGCCATATGGATTCCAGAATGCCCAGAGAAAGACACCGCTGTAAATGAGCGGGATCAATAAGACTGCCATAAATGGGATAAGCAATTTTTTATTGTTCTTTAGATTTTTCAGCTCAGAGAGCCATAATTTAAATCCATTCATTTGGTTTCCTCCTAATAATATATGACTATTTTGTTCATATAGTCATTTGACTCCAATAGAAAAGGATTATCATGAAGGTGACAATCCTTTAAATACATATTCATCAAAATAATGGGCAACTTCTGCTTTTTGAAGCGGGGCGTGATTTTCTTCCCAGTCAATAGTAAATGCCGTATATAATTTATACATCATAAATGCGGTCATATCAGGATGACAGGAACGAATATCTCCTTGTTCTATCGCTTGATTAATTTCCTTACGTAAATAATCAATAATGACACCTTCCTCATGAGCAAGTGCCTGCTTTACAGGGCCCGTACCAATTTCTTTGGCCTCTTGAACGAGTTTGACCATTAGCGGATTACTTCTTCGGAATTCCAGCAGCCCATAAAGAGCAAGATGGACTTTCTCTTGAAATCGGCAGTTATCCGGAAGGTTAGTTTCCGCGTTCTGTTTCATTTCCTTCAATAATTCTCCAATAATTTCCTGAAATAACTCTTCTTTGTTCTTGAAGAAATTATAAATTGTTCCTTTTCCGACATTAGCTGCCTTTGCTACATGGTCCATTGTTGTTGCTTTATAGCCAAAAGTAGCAAATGAATGCCGGGCAGCCTGCAAAATTTCTTGTTTTCGATCTACTGTCATTTATCCACCACCTGACCAATTGAACGTTTTAGTCATTTTGTCTAAATCTGATTATACAACTTTTAATGAAATAATCAAGCCCATCCAAAAGAATTCTTAAATTTCTTCCAGAATGTCCTACACAAAAAAAAGACCAGAAATCCATGTAAGGATATCTGGTTAATCATTATAGACGCTTATTGGGCATTAGGAAAGATACGCTTTGTCATTTGACCAAATTGCTGAAAGAACCCTTGAATCGGCTCCCCATTTTTCACGTCACTTACATAATTGTTTGTTAAATCAACAAAATCCGGATTTGTTGAAACATACACATTATTGATATCAGAGTCGGCGGATTTCACTGCTTGTTTAATTTGTTTCTCCACCTTATCTGTTAACTCTGCGGATTTACCATTTTTATTCTTTAATACGGCTGCCACATAAGCATTATCACGGGTTTTTAAAACATACGCGTGATCAACGCCATCTACTTTGCTCTCTATACGATTGGCAGCTTCTTTGGCAACATCATAATTGGTGTTGTGCACCATGTTCATATCGTTATCATAACGATTGGCATTATTGCCGCGACCATACATGTCGTCTGCTGAACGTTCAAAAGTAGTATTTTGAACGCCATTATTGTGGTCATTTGTTCCTTGCCCCTGCTCTGCTTGACAGGCAGCAAGTGAAGTTACAGCTACTAGACCCAATGCAAATGCTTTTACTTTCATGTTGTCATACCTCCTTAGCAGCTTAGCTTTAGTATGCGTTATTGAATCATTAATATGCGGCAGCTTCTGTAAGCAAGGTATAAAAAAAAGCCTTCAAAAAGAAGGCCGTTAAAAGACACTGACTATAGAAAAGGAAGGTTCCACCAAATTGTCAGAAATATCATATAAACAATCAGCATCGAATTAAAAAACATAAAAAAAGCAGGAAACAGTTTGAAATTCCCTTCCATGATTTGATAAGACTTTTTAAGAAAATAGATACTAACACCAGCCGTTATGTAAAAAATCAGGAACCATATCCAGGAATGGCTGGAGGAAGAATCAATTCCAATTTCGTAACCAATCATATAAACGAACCATATGCTTAAAAATGAAAGCACTGAGACGGGAAACCATCTCTTTCGGGTCTTCATATAAACGATGGAAATAATGGCTGCGGCAAAGGTTAATCCTCCTATGATTTCGCTAAGCAGAATCATCACATGTTGAGTTGACGCAGCATTTTGAATCAATAAACTAAGCAGCAAAAACAATCCAAATGTGATGACCCCGCCTAAATTGACGAAAAGCAGTTGTTTCTCGGTCATCATCTTCTTCTCCTTCCAGGGTCGTAAAGGTTATTCAAATGATTTCCATACCATCATAACAAAAAAATATCCAATTGAGGTAAAGATATGTAAAAGATGTCGTTTTATCTATAATTGTGATGAACTTTCTGGTTCAAAAATCTGCTCGAAGGACATAATAACCTTAATCCTTTACCACTAAGGATGTGGCCCATGAATTATCGAGATTATGACAAAGCGCTGCATTTCATGATCTGGGGGCAATGGGATGACTTACTCGTTCTAATGGTACGAACACGCGATCAATTCTTATCGAAGAAAATTGAAGCGTTCCTTCATGCCAGTTACTACCCCGGTCACGAAAGCAGCTTATTAGAGTGTCATGAAAATCTTCTTCAATATATTGATCACGCGCAAGCTACGGCACCCCATGAAGTATATCTTTAATAAGCAATTGGCAGGGACAGAAGTCCATAAGCCTTTACTAAATCCGGACGATGATACGCATCGTTCGGATTTTTTGTCTTTTTAAATTTCAGAAGGTGAAGGCCTTGTTCGTGTTTAAATTGGCGGACGATGTACCTGCCTCAGTTTATTCTTTTAAATATTTCACTCCAAACAAAGCAGCCTGAGTGCGGTCATGTACTTCAAGCTTAGAAAAAATATTAGATAAATGCGTTTTAACTGTTTTTTCCGTAATGAATAACCGTTTTGCAATTTCTTTATTACTTAACCCTTCCATGACAACCTTCAGCACATCTTTTTCTCGTTTAGTTAATTCATCCAATCGTTTTGCTTCATCTTTTTGGCTTGCGCCCGTAACATGAGTCATCAGCTGTGTTGCCGCTTTTGAATCGATCATCGTTTCGCCATTGTTGACTCGGCGAATGACATCGGCTAGCTGATCTGGTGCAATATCTTTCAATTGATAGCCTGCAGCTCCTGATTGAACCGCCGGAATAACGGTATCAT
The DNA here is from genome assembly GCF_046719735.1 of Halobacillus rhizosphaerae. NCBI lineage: Bacteria > Bacillati > Bacillota > Bacilli > Caryophanales > Bacillaceae > Halobacillus > Halobacillus rhizosphaerae. The sequence continues at coordinate 228,058 of NZ_JAUTWQ010000003.1, read as the reverse complement.
AATCAGAAAAGCTGGTAAGCATAATAACTTTAATCGCGGGAAACTGTAATTTGATTTGCTTGGCCGTTTCAATCCCGTCTAATTCAGGCATTTGAATATCCAGAAGTACCACATCCACTTGGTGACCGGTGTCTTCTAATATTTCCAGTACTTGCTTCCCGTCCCCAGCTTCAGCTGCCACATGGATATCCTTCTGGGTTTGAAAGAAAAATATCAGACCTTTTCGGACAACCTCATGATCATCTGCTATTAAAATGTTAATCGTCATCTTTATTCACCTCAAATGGTATATCCACAAAAATCTTGGTACCTTTCCCTTTTTCACTTTGAATTTCAAACTGACCCTTATAGCTGGCTGTTCGCTGTTCCATCCCTGACAGACCGAAAGAGGGAGTATGAACGGCATTGTTATAATCAAAGCCACTCCCGTGATCTTCAATCGTCATCTCCACTTTATTCTTATGCTTCACCAGATTCAGTTCGACTTCTTTCACTCCCGAATGTTTATGTACATTGTGAAGAGCTTCCTGACCAATTCTAAGCAAAGCCTCTTCCACTTCATAAGGGATGGAAAAAGTGCCTGAGGACTGCCCCTTTAAATGAATACCAATTGTAGCAGCATAATGAGAAAGCTCTGCGAAAACACCCGATTCTAGACGTTCTCCTTTCTGCTTGGCAATGAGGGAGCGCATTTCTGCGAGCGCCTGAGCAGATAATTCATGAATATAGTTCATTTGTTCATACAAAGGAGAATCTTTATCTACCGTTCCCTCTGCCGCTTTAGAAGTTAAAACTATAGAAAACAGCAGTTGGTTTACGGAATCATGCAGATCCTGTGCTAAACGCCCGCGCTCTTCTCTGCGAGCAATGTCTTTTTCCTTGTCACTCAACAGAAGCTGCTTCCATGACACTTTTATGTATTCCATTAATAAGTCAAAAATCTCTCGCTCCTGAATAGAAAAAGGAGTATCAGCTGATATGTCCAGAAAAGAAAATCGATTAATCCATCCTTGCAGACGCTTGTCATCATATTCCGCCTTCTTATTAATCCTGACCTTCGACGAGGGAAATAGTTGTTCCATGCCTTCCTGAATCATCTCCTGTAGAGCAAATGAATCTCTCGCTTCCTGAATTTTTCTCGTAAACAAGTGTGCCTTAGTTAAAAGCGTATTTCTTTCTTCTTCTTTCTCAAACCGCTCAATCCGCTCCAATGCTGTTCCCATTTGTAATGCGATGGATTCCAGTAATTCCAGGTCTTCGGTATAATTCTCACGATTTTTTGCAGCTACATTAAACAAACCGTATAACCGGTTCGGGGTTTGAAGAGGAACTGTAGCATGATGAGTAACTCCACACGTTTCGCCGCTGCCATGCTCCCGAGCTTTCTCTATTCGTTTACAAGCAATAATGTTGGTGGCTTGTGTTAATCGTCTATTTTTATACCGAGAAACACAATGACAGTCTTCTCCGCACATCAATTCCTTATCATTTTGCTTAAGTGCAGGCGGTAGACCAACATCCGCTTCCAGCTTGACGACCCCGCCCTGTTCAAGAAAGATCCATCCGGTTTCAAACTGGGTCATGGAGATAAAGGCTTGCAATACATCACTTAATACTCGTCTGCTAGTCGATTGATTCAGCAATTCAGCAATATTTTTCAACGTTTCTAATTGAGATGACATCCGTCAACCTCCTTCCAGCCGGCCCGTTCGTTTTGAATTTATTATATCATGAGCGAAATAAACCTAAAGCAGAAGCGCGCGGATGGGCACGACAAAAGTCTATTATGAAACATTAGAAAACCCGCCCTATGTAAAATTACAAGGCCGGGTTTTCTGAGGAACACATTCTTACGGTTGACGTTCAGAACCCATCTATACTCTAGGATATTCCTGGATGATAGGATGTAAGTGCAACTCATCAATCATCATATGCTTGGGAGCACCAGCCATGTAAAGGATGGCCTCAGCTACATCCTGTACCTTCAACCATTTCTCTTTTTCAGCGTCTCCCTGGCTGCTATCCGCAAAATACGTATCCACCATTCCCGGGTTTACGGTTCCTGCTCGAATTCCATAGCTGCGAACTTCCTGGGCCACAGAACCCATAAATCCTTGAACTGCATATTTAGTGGAAGTATAGAGTGAGCCGCCTTCAGGAATGGTATAACGCGAGACATCGGAAGCGACCGTCAGAATCGTGCCGAATTTTTGTTTTTTCATTTGGGGCAGCACTGCTTTAGTAGCTAGAAAAACACCTTGAACATTAACTTCATACGTCTTACGCCATTCCTCCACAGTCACCTCTTCGACAGGTTTGAACTTTCCTATTCCGGCGTTGTTAATTAATATATCGATCCGCCCAAAGGCGTTCTTTGTGGCATGAACCACATGGTCAACTTCATTTTCACTTGTTACATCAGCTGTAAAGGATAAGATATCGGAATACCCTTTGCTGTTGATTTCTTCTTTCGTTGCATGAACTTCATCAGAACTACCTAGTATCGCAAGCTTTACTCCTTGCTCGGCTAATTGAATTGCTACTTCCTTACCTATCCCTCTTGAGGCTCCGGTTATAATAGCCACTTGATCTTTCAGCATAATTTCTTCTCTCCTTACGTTCGTTCTGGCTTAACTTCGGTATCTACTCGATAGTTTAATTCAAATAAGTCACGGCGCCGGTCGCGTAATTGGCGGACCGTACCTGACTTTCTCTGTCTTCTAAGAATCTCCAGATCTACATCTCCTACTACGACAGTTTCTATATTAGGATTACATTCCCCTATGACGCCATCTCTGGCAAATTCAAAGTCAGAGGGGGTAAAGATGCCGGATTGAGCATATTGAATATCCATATTTTCCACATGGGTTAAGTTTCCTACAGTACCAGCAATTACAGTATATACCTGGTTTTCTACTGCTCTTGCCTGAGCACAATAACGGACGCGCAAATACCCTTGTCGATCGTCTGTACAAAACGGGACGAAGATAATATTAGCCCCTTGGTCCACGGCATAGCGGGCCAGCTCCGGAAATTGAATGTCATAGCATATTTGGATTGCTATTTTGCCACAATCAGTATCAAACACTTTAACGGCATCTCCTGGCTGTATGCCCCACCACGTGCGTTCATTTGGTGTCACATGGATCTTATATTGTTTCTCTATGGTACCATCTCTTCTAAATAAGTAAGAGATGTTATAGATATGATCATCTTCCTCCACAAAGTGGGACCCGCCGACAATGTTAACGTTGTATTTTACCGCTAGATGAGTGAACATTTCAATATATTCTTCTGTATACTCGGATAATCTACGCACCGCTTTGGAGGGAACTTTTTCTTCTAAGAACGACATTAGCTGGGTGGTGAAAATTTCCGGGAAGACTGCGAAATCCGATCCATAATCTGCCGCAACGTCCACGTAATACTCACACTGTTTAACAAATTCCTCAAAACTGTCGATCTTTTTCATCATGTATTGGATCACCATAATTCGAACTGGGTAACTCGTTTTAAAGTGGCGTTTTGTTCTTGCCCGGTAATCAATATTATTCCATTCCATTAATGTCGCATATTTTAAAGACATTTGATCATCTGGCAGGTAGTCAGGATTGATCCTCATCACAGTAAAACCATTAATAATTTGGAAAGTTAGTACAGGATCAAATATGTTTTGGGCACGGACTTCCTCTACATATTCTCTGGGCGTCATCTCCTGCTCATATTTATGGTAATTGGGGATCCTGCCGCCAATAATAATACTTTTTAAATTTAACTCTCTTGCCAAATCTTTTCTTGCTTCGTACAGCCGCCTTCCGATTTTCATCCCTCTGAATTCAGGATGAACCATGACCTCTATGCCATACAGGTTATACCCTTCTGGATCATGATTAGAAATGTACCCTTCGTCAGTGATATCGTCCCACGTATGTTTATCATCATATTCATCGAAGTTCACGATTAAGCTCGAGCAGCTGCCAATAATCTCTTTATCATATTCGACTACAAACTGCCCTTCTGGAAAATGGGTTAAGTGACTTTCCAGATGTTCCCTTTTCCAGGGCTCCATATTTTGAAAACAGACTTTCTGTAATTCTAACAGCTGTTCCAGATCTCCGTCCTGTGTATTGCGGACAATCAATTTCTTCTCGAATTGGGATAAATCCAATTTGGACATAACTCCATACCTCTCTCTTTGTGAGATTGTCTTACTTATTATTTATCGTACTGAATAGAGGTTCAACCTGTAAAGTTTCACCCCTCCGATCTATAAAGTTCATGTAGAAATTCAAGTTTTTATTATGAAATATATGAATTGATTTATTTCATAACTAACGGTAAGATGAAGGAAGAGGTGTAGCCTGTGAACGGATTTGAACGTCGTAAAGAACGAAAAAAAATGAATATACTTGATGCTGCTTTAGAGCTTTTCTCTACTGATGGAGTTCAAAAAGTAAGTATTCAGGAAATAGCCAGTAAAGCCCAAGTTTCTCAAGTAACCATTTATAATTATTTTGGCGGAAAAGATGAATTAGTATTTGAAAGTATTAAAAAGTTTACAGAAGATAAAATTTCTCAATTTCAAGCTGTATTGGATGACAATGAGAAGAGTTTTAAAGATAAACTACGGGATTTACTACGTGATAAAAATGAGAATATCCTTCTTTTGAATTCGGATTTTTTGCGAACCATCATGTCTGACAGACCTGAAATCCAGGAATTCATTAAGAATTTTTCAGAACAAACAAGTATCCCTTTGTTCATGGAGCTGGTAAAACAGGGAAGGAATGAAGGGGTAATTCATAAAGATCTGTCTTTTAAAGCCGTTCTCTTTTATTTAAACATGTATTCTCAGGCAATGCAGTCAAGACCTGAACTCTTTCAATACTCCGAGGAAGCCGATTATCGTTTTATAGAGGAATTAACTCAGCTGTTCTTTTACGGACTTATGGGAAATTCTGAAGGTCCTACTGAAACAATCTAGCAGCTAGCCAACCAAATTTGGACTAGCTGTTCTTTTATATTTAATGGTCTCTGGAATTCTCCTGATCTTTATCCACGTCCTCAATTTCATCTTCTTTTATAACTTTCTTCGATCCAAGAAATTCGTTAGCCTTTAACTTCCCCCTATTCACGAGTACTTCCCTATCTTTTCACTATTTGAACTAAAAAAAACACTCCCCATACAGGGAGTGTGCTGAAGTAACCTATAAAAACAAGTTAATGGGAGCGATGATGTTCACGCTCTTTTTTATATTTATCCTCTTGCTTTGCTTTATCATTATCATGTTTGTTCCGTCCTGGATGCTTGTGCTTTTTATCAGCGGAATGATGTCTATTGTTTGACTGATGGGATTTCCCATGCTCATGGTGAGCCGGCGAATGCCGCCCATGATTCTCTTGTTTAAACGTCTTTTTAGACTTATCTTTAGATTTTGAAGGATTTTCGGATGAAGGTTTCGGTCCATGTTTTTCGTTGTGATTTTCAACTGCCTTCTTCTCCGTTTTATTAGAAGGAAACGTTTTGCGTCCCTTCTGTTTAGCCGCAGGAGAATTGTCTTTCTCGACATTGTCCTTAGGTGGCGTAGACCTATCGTTACTTGGCTGCTCTTGATCTTCCGCTTTTCCAGAAATGACCTGAGGCTTTGCCGCTGGCTGGGAGGACGTAGAGGGCTCCGCTGCTGGAGAAGGATGATCTTCCTGATAAAATGATTGAATAATAGCTTTATCCTCATCTCCAATGTGAACATTTTGAGCCACGGATGTCTCTTTCGAAGTTTTATTATCCTTACCGATTGTTCGTGCCATTTCTTTATTTACGGAACCTTTTTTCTGTTTTGCTTGCTTTCTTATGTCTTCCGGAACCTCATAAGCCGCAATGGACACCGGTAAAGACTTCTTCTCTAAGTACGTTTCAATTTCTTTAGTAAAATCCTTCGTATGAGAATTCTTCACATAACTAATTCCAATAAGCACTTCATTTTTCTTATTCATATAGCCATATTCCTGACTTAATGAGATCATATCCAGCGTAACTTCTGATGCTTTTTTTCTCTTCCAGTGTTCCATGTGTGAGACTATACCTTTAGCATCTTTATTTAACGGATGGATTTCAAGCACTTCCATTTTATTGTTTAGCTTAAGCTCTACACTTGGATTGATATCAATATTTACATACGCATAGGCACGATTGCTGCCATAGCAGAGAAACAGAGGGAAAAGCGCTACACAAAGAGCCATTGCTAAAGCTGCAACTTTCATATTCCGTTGACTGAATAGCCATGCCTGCTTTCTCACGCTTCTTTCCTCTGTCATTGCTTTAAATTCAATTTCCGCTCCAATTTCAGCTTCAATTGGCTGAGATTTATAGAATGCGCCATCACTCGACATTACAATAGTAAAATGATGACCCTGCTCCATGACAATACCTTTCCTCACACACCCACCCCCTTCAAGTACTCTTGGAGATATTTATAGTCCCCGTCTAGAATTAGGACCATCGCAATAATAAACTTTCGATTTCGTTCAAGTGTTTTCTTACTTACATTTACCTTCCGTAGAAGTTCCTTAATTGGAAGTCTCCCTTTTTCCAACACTTGATTCAAAAGTCTTTCATCGCTTTGGACAAGCCTCGCGCTGTGAACAGCTGACTCCCTGGCGTCTTTATGCCTGGGGGAAGCTTCGGTCAATTCCGCAAACGTTAAATTATATTTCTTCAGCTGAGATTGAAATTCCTTAATTTCCTCTCTGCGGTGCCACGATTCCGTTTCTAATTGAAACCGTTCCTTGGCAGCAGCAATCTCTGAAGGGTTCTCCATCTGTTCTTCATCTTCATACGTTTCATTCAGTGAAGTAACTGGAGGTTTTTTCTGCTCATTTCGGATGTAGTCAATCACCTTTCTTTTGATCACTAGACGGGCAAATGAAAGAAATGAACACCCTTTTTCAGAAGAATAAGCTTGAATGGCTTCGTTAAATGCAGCCAGACCGATACTGAATTCATCATCTATACGAGGGTCAATATATCTTTTACATACTTCAGAAACACTTTTGGCAATAAAAGGTTGATACTGTTTGAGGATCTCATTACGGATATCTTCGTCCCCTTGCTTGGCTTCAATTACTTGCAAGTCAAGGGAGGTGTTATTTTTTTGGAACAGACGACTGATCAACCTTTATCACCTCCAGCCATTAGAATCGTTCGATTAGCAGGTCTATTTTTTGGGTGTATTTTTAAATATTAGTTTCATTTATGTTACAGAATTGTATCAACCAATGTTTCTTATTCACTTTTTAAAGGTAGTTGTATGCACGGGTATTGTAGAGAGCATGACTATTTTACTGTAAATGTGCGGAGTATTCCACCACACACGATTTACATATTATTAAGTAATGATTGCAGAAATCAGGACATATGTCTCTTGTTTCCGTACAACTAGCAGATAACTAGTCTGCATAGTAGTTTAATAGTTTTATTTACCTAGGAAATAGTAATCATTAGGATTAAGAAGTTTACTTTATATAAATATAGGATACATCTAAAGTGATGACATCCTTAAGGAGGATCGATAAGATGAACGCCGTATTACTGAATTGCAGTTTAGAAAAAGGAAATGAACATACAGATACAGATAAGCTTCTCCATCATGCAGCGTTAACCTTGCAGAAGGAGAAGGTTGATGTAAACCGCATCCACTTACGCGATTTCCATATTAAATTTGGAATATCCAGTACGATAGACCGCGATGATGACTGGCCCTTTATTTTTGAAAAAATATTAAATGCAGATATCTTGATCTTCGCTACACCCATTGCTATGGGGGATAAAAGCAGTATTGCTTCGCTCATTTTAGAAAGACTGCAAGGCTATCATGAAATGACGAATAGAAAAGGCCAAGGTCTCTTTTACAATAAAGTCGGGGGTGTTATTGTAGCTGATGCCGGAGATGGCGGTGCTAGACTGGCTGCTCAATCCATACATTACCGACTTTCTATGTTAGGCTTCACACTTCCCCCTCACGCGAGTGCTATTTGCAATGAGCCTCTAGACGCCCCTCGCATGGTTGAAGAAGATATTCAGCAAAAAGTCGAACGGATGACTTATAATGTGTTGCATTTTTCTGAGTTACTAAATTTCAATCCCATCCCAGTGACGGGGAATCAATTAGAAACAAATTAAAAATCCTGAGCAGAAATTGCTCAGGATTTTTTCATTCCTTTATTTTCTCATAGTAATAATCAATTGGCACAGCCAAGCCTACTCTGCCTTCCTGTTCATGCGAAAGAGTTGCAAACACGACGGCTATGACTTTGCCTTGATCATTAATAACCGGACTACCTGAGTTCCCTCGATAGACTGGTGCATCCAGCATGAGCACGGGATCCTTCCAGTCTTCCAGCTGGGTGTAGTCAATGATTGTACCCTGGTTGGCAATCCCGGTAAACTTTAGCGGATTCCCTATGAAATAGAAATGTTCCTCGTCATTAAAAGCAGTATGATCAGCGAGCTGTAAATGAGGGAAATTCTGCCCTTCAGCTTTTAGGACGGCAAGGTCCACTTCTGGGAAATCCTTGATGACCTTCGCCTCAAACAACCCTCGTTCCGGAAAAGCGACGGAGATTCGTTTCTCTCCTTCAATCACATGATGATTCGTTAATATTTGACCATCCCTGGTAAAAGAAAACCCCGTCCCCTTGCTATTTCCCGTTTCCACTACGACAATCGACTTCTGATAGGTTTCTATTTTTTTATTTGTGGACAATTGAGCAGAAGTCTTTAAAAAATTAACCGCTGGGATCGAGAATGTATTGGGGAGAACAGCGATGATATTCAAGACCATCACAATAGCAACCAACCAAAAGGCCCACTTAGGAAAGGGTCTTTTAGTTTTGTTTTGCTCTCTTCTTTGTCGTGATCGTTCCAGTGCTTTAAATTTCTCTTCTTGAACAAGCTCATAAAGCTCATCTTCATCAATTTCTTCATATAGGTCTTCATCTATAATATCTTGTTTATCCTTACGATCCTTCATGTTTGCCCTCCTCCACGCTAATGGAGATTAGGAACTACATGGCATTAGCCTTTAAGGCGCCCTGCTGCATGCGGTACATCTGGTAATATTGACCGCCTTCAGCTATCAATTCCTGATGTGTTCCCTGCTCAACCATTGTACCATGGTTTAAGACAAAGATTTGATCTGCTTGCTGTATCGTAGATAAGCGGTGGGCAATAACCAGCGTGGTTCTGCCTTTTTTCAGAACTTCGAGTGCTTTTTGAATCAAGTGTTCTGTCTCGGTATCTATATTTGCCGTTGCTTCATCTAAAATCAGTACGGCAGGATCGAAGGCAAGAGCTCTTGCGAACGCAATCAGCTGTCTTTCTCCCATGGATAATGAATCCCCTTTTTCTTTAACTGGGGCATCATAGTTTCCAGGAAGTTTCTCGATAAAACGATCAGCACCGACAGCTTTCAACGCATCTATCGCCATTTCCCGGGAAATATCTTCATCATTCATGGTTACATTCGACAATATCGTTCCTGAGAAAATAAAAGGATCTTGAAGTACAATCCCCATATAGCTGCGAACTTGCTGTCTTGATAAATCCTGAATGGAAGTACCATCAAGGCTTATCTTGCCTTTTTGCGGATCATAGAACCGAAATAATAAATTCATGATAGAGCTTTTCCCAGAACCGGTGTGCCCGACAAAGGCAGCGGTCTGTCCAGCTGCAACCTTAAAAGAAAGATCCTTTAATACATAAACATCTTTTTCATACGCAAACGATACGTGGTCAAATTTAATTTCTCCACGATATCGGTCTATTGGAGTAGTATGGATTCTCTCTCCTTCTTCTTCAAGCACTTCAAACACACGACCTGCTGACACACGTGCTACTTCCAATTGAGGAAGCTGGTTAACAAAATCGGTGATCGGCTGGAACAATCGGTTCAAGTAATCGACAAAGGCGTACAAAACTCCGACCGTGACAATCCCTTCTGCCCCAAGAGAAGCAGAACCAAAATACCAGATAAATCCTACGAAAGCGAAATTCCTGAGTACATTTACTAAATTAAATGACGTTAATGCACTTAGTCTTACCAGCTTTCTTTGATAGGTAAAATGCTTATTATTTAACTGCTCAAATTCATCTGATGTTTGTTTCTCCTGGCGGAATGCTTGTATGATCGGCATTCCTTGAATCGCCTCATTAATACTTCCATTAATTTCACTGACGGTAGAACGAACGACCGTGTTGTATTTCCCGCCAAGATGTTTATAAAGCTTCATCCAGGCATACAGAATCGGTACTAAAAGCAAACACATGAGTGCAAGTCTCTTATCAAGAAGAAACAAAGCAACGTAAATCCCGGTCATATAGAAAAAACTTGTTACAAAAGTTGCCAGCACACGCACATACAGCTCTCGAATTGATTCTGTATCATTGGTCACGCGTGAAACAATTTTACCAGCAGGCTGATCTACAAAATATTTCATTGGAAGCCTTTGCAGATGAGCAAAAAGGTCATCACGCATTTTGCGAATGATCCGGTTGGAGGACTTTTGCAAAATGAAGGTGTGAGAGAACTTAAACAGGGCTGCAATAAACAGCAAGCCTACGTAAATTCCCAGCAGCCAGTAAATAGATCTCTGTTCAGGCTGGAAGAATTGATACAACTGGCTCATGGACAGACGTTCTGCTTGAGCCTCTACTTTTTTCTCCGGAGCATTGATGGTCAACGTACTGCCGTTCAGCGTTCTTTTTCCGGTTAACGGTATTTCCTGATCTACGAAATAATAACTATGATTCACTTGCAGAATGGTAGCAGGCCGTGATTCCTGGTCCTCCGGAGCTAATCGATCAGCCCTTTTGTAAAGTTCCCCATTATAGCGAACGGTATAATGGTCAGATTTTTCGACTTGATACCATTGATTTTCGATTCCCAAGATATGTTGATCAATTAATCTTTTGGCGATGAACGGTCCTGTCAGCTCGAGTGCCACTGCTAAGACCAGACAGATCAGGCCGACCGTTATACTTTTTCGAAAGTTCCAGGCGTACAAGAATAGTTTCTTTTCTGTTGAGGATTTCTTCATGGTCTCACCTCGCCATCTTCAAGCTGCTGTCTTTCATATTGGGTTTGGTACCAGCCTGCTTGCTTCATTAGATCTTCATGAGTTCCTTCTTCTATCACACGGCCTTCATCCAATACGATGATATGATCAGCGTGTGTAACGGCAGACAGTCTGTGGGCAGCAATGAGAGTCGTTTTATCCTTTCTTTCCCTTCTAAGCTGCTCTATAATGGTTGCTTCCGTTTTTCCATCTACCGCTGACATAGCATCATCAAGAAGCAGAATTTCAGGATTCATTATGAATGCCCTGGCTATAGCTACTCTCTGCTTTTGCCCCCCAGATAAAGTGACGCCGCTTTCGCCTACTTTAGTTTCCAGTCCTTTGGGTAAACTTTTTATATCTTCAAGAAAATGTGCCAGCCTTAATACACGATAAATTTCCTCATCACTAGCATCTTTCTTCCCGAATTGGATATTTTCTCTGATCGTTTTTGAGAAAAGCACCTGCTCTTGAGGGACGTATCCAATCCAGGAACGAGTCATATCCATATCTAAGTCACTCAGATCGACCCCGTTCACTTGAAGGGAACCTGTAAGGCCAGGATACTCGCGGAGCAATTGCCGGAAGAATGTGGTTTTTCCAGCTCCAGTTTTCCCAACCACTCCAACTGTCTGACCCCTCCGGATCGTGAGAGACAGGCCGGCAAGCCCTTTCACTTCTACTTCAGGATACTGAAACGAAACATCTTTGAAAGAAATCACTTCTGGTTTATCCAACCGCTTAGGTCTAGCAGGCATTACCACATCCGGATGATAATTTAATGTTTCATTGACCCGATCGAGCGAGGCATTTCCCCTCTGCATCACATTGATCAGTTCTCCCACGGCGAACATTGGCCAGATCAGCATACCTAAGTAAACATTAAAGGACACCAATTCTCCTAAGGTTATAACATTGTGAAAAACAAGAGAAGCACCATAGCCAAGTCCGATGGTGTAGGCAAGGCCGACAAGAATCTGAATGGTGGGTTCAAATAAGGCATCTATCTTCGCCACTTGAACATTTTTGTCATACACATCGGTCGTCATTGCTTGAAAACGCTGTTCATCATTGCTTTCCTGAACAAAGGCCCGAAGAACTCGGACGCCTCGAATCGATTCTAAAACATTGTTATTCATATCTCCGAAGGCCGTTTGCGCTTCCATAAATCTGCTATGAATTACTTTGCCATAGCGATTCATAACCAGTGCCATAATTGGCAAAGGAAGGAGCGCAGCCAATGTAAGTTTCCAGCTGATGGTGAACCCCATCATCATAATGATTAATATCATAAACACAGTAGAATCGACTAACGTTAAAATCCCGAATCCTGCTGTCATTGTTAAGGCCTTCAAGTCATAAAACAATCCTATGTAACAATCTAATCAGCTTTTACAATTCTTATGGTTATCCCCTAACTAAACCTTAACACACAAAAAGAAGCTCCCTAGAGAGCTTCTTTTATTTTATCCTTAATGAAGTTGTTTTTTAGCAAGTTCGATTAATCGCTTAGTCATTTCTCCACCAACAGAACCATTTTGCCTAGCCGTTGCATCTGCACCTAATTGTACTCCAAGTTCTTGAGCAATTTCTTCTTTCATTTTATTGAGGATATTTTCAGATTCAATTACTACTAATTTATTTTCATTTTGGTTTAACATTGATGACCACTCCTTAGTTGTGTCAGAAGAATTTTGTGTGTTTCGTTCTTCTGTAAATCAATAATATCACCTTTCGAATTATTATACTAGTGAAAAAAATAACCATATAATCCATTCATTTATTTACCAATAAAAAGGCGTTTGACAAATACAATATATAATTATAAAATGAACATAATAACTATTAAAGGAGGAAAAAAATGAAGATACAAATAATAAAAATCAAGACAGGAAAACAATCTCCTACAATAGAAGAGATTGAAAACGATCTGGAATCAATGCAGAAAATTGTAGGTGGATATATTGAATGTGTGAATATCCCAGATACACAAATTGATCTCTGGATTAATGAAGAAGGAAAAATAAATGAAATGGAACAAAATATGTTGCTATTAAATAATGATAAACCATATGACATTATTTGTGGGGATGTATTTTTCGCAAGTCATGATAGTCATGGGAATACAACTGGATTGAATGAAGATCATATTGAAAAAATTCAACAGAGGCTACGAGTTGGATTAAGTAAAGAAACAGGAGAAACAATTTTAGCTTTAGTAATGGATTAGGGTGCTTTTGCACCCTTTGTTTTTAAAAATTAAGATTATTTTCTAAAAACCTTTACAAGTGTAACAAATAATGATAATATAGATATATGGAGGTGGTTTTAACTCACAGTTGCCGTTTTTGGCTAATCACAGCAAAATGGAATCATCTCTATTGAGGTACTTTTAAAGGGGTAAATAATTGAATAAAATACCGATTTTATACAGGAGGAACACAAATGGAGTTATACGTTGTTGACTTTAGTTATAAAAATAATGAAGGTGTAACATTTAATGACAGATGGTTCATTGCAGGAAAGAATCGTGAAGGTTTGGAAAATATTATGCATTTGAACTTTGAACAGTTTAAAACTATCGGTTATGAGCCAATAGAATATTCCTTTCGTCATCTTCATAAAACAGATAATGGCTACCCTATATCAATTAACACAAAGAAGGAGAATGTAAAATGTCACACCATAAAGAGATTTACAAAGAAGCAATGGATCGTAAGCCAACACAAAAACAAAAGATTCTAGAGGTTCTTCGACAAGCAGGAGAGAAAGGTGTACTGAATACAGAACTAGTACAAATCGCTATTGGTTATCGGTCACGCATTGCTGAAATGTATCAAGTTGGATATAGAATTGATGTAGAGAATATTGACAGAGGTGTTTGTCGATATACTCTTAAGCATGAACCAGATTTAGAACAGACAAACAAACCATCAGCTATTCAGCTTCTCATTACAGAAATTAATAAAAAACATTCTGGTAATGTTAATTCAAAAGAACTAATGTCTATTCTATCCAGTAATAATTTTAATGTAGTTCGTAAAAGTGGAAGTCATAAAAAAACATCCTAATAAATACAACAAATAATTACATAATAAACAGGAGGATTTATCGTTGTTAAAGCAGAAAGTCATTGATGCTTATGCAGATGGTAGTGAGCTATCGACTATCCTAGTCAGCTTCAACATAACACATAAGCAACTTACAGAAATACTACTTACATACAAAGAAGAAAGTAAATACAAAAGAACATTCACTGATGAATTTAAAACAGTAATAGCAGAGCGTGATTCTAATGGTATTCCACGAAGTCATATTGCAAATGAGCTACAACTTAATGTTGGTACAGTTAAGAAAGCTTGTGAAAAATTCGGATTAGCAGTAAAAGAAAAAGCTGTTTCTGATAATGAATTTACATTAATGTGTGGCAATTTCACTTTAGATAAATGTCCAACTTGCAATAGTAGAAAGAATAATATGGTTGATGAAAATGAAACTTACTGCATGGACTGTGGCAGTAGTCATATCTATGGTGATGATGGAAAACATGTACAAAAGATTAATTGGGATCATGTAGATTAAGGAGAGTTATTAATTGAATCAAGCAGATTTACAGTACAACCAAATTATATTTAACATTCTTCAACAAGGAATGTGGGATACAGATGAACAAGTAAGAACAGTTTGGAAAGATGGAACACCTGCACATACAAAATCAATCATCTCTCAAAAGTTTCGTTTTGATAATACAGAAGTTCCTATATTAACTACAAAACGTGTGGCATGGAAAACTGCAATCAAAGAACTATTGTGGATTTGGCAAATGAAATCCAACAGAGTCCAAGACCTACGTGATATGAGGGTTAATATTTGGAACGAATGGGAACAAGCAGATGGAACGATTGGCAAAGCATATGGATATCAGCTTGCTAAGAAAAATAGAGTACACCCACTTACCAATGAATACATAGATCAAGTTGATTACCTCTTATATGAATTGAAAAATAATCGTGCCTCTAGGAGACATATTACAACTTTATGGAATCCAGACGATCTTGAGGATATGTCCTTGACTCCATGTGTATATGAAACACAATGGTATGTTAAACAGGGCAAGTTATCTTTAGAAGTACGCTGTCGTAGTAATGATATGGCATTAGGAAATCCGTTCAATATCTTCCAATACAATGTCCTTCAAAGAATGATTGCACAAGTTTGTGGGTATGAACTTGGCGAGTATATATTCAATATTGGGGATGCCCATATATATGACAGACATATAGAACCATTGCAACAACAAATCTTCAACCCATCATTAGAAGCACCTTTGCTATGGATAAACCCAAATGTAAAGAATTTTTATGATTTTACAATTGATGATTTCGGTCTAGCAAATTATAAAAATTGTGGAAGTATTAAAATGGAGGTTGCAATTTAAAATGAGTATAGAACGCATTGTAGTTAATAAAGAAAATTTATGGCTAAATCACACTGAATTAAAGTGGCTATTTGAACACATTAAAGAATATCAAGATGACTTTGATGGTTCACCATATATGGAGAAACTGGTTAGTGTTTATAACGATTTAGACAGTGATCTTGACCATCTAAAGAATGAAATGCAAGAAGTGAAAAATGATTTAGAAAAATTACAAGAAGGAGAAATGTAATGTCAATTACTTTGATAGCCTGTACTGATATGAATAATGGAATCGGTACAGGAGAGAAATTACTATTTAATCTACCTAAAGACATGAAACATTTCAAAGCAGTAACTACAGGAAAAACAGTAGTTATGGGTAGAAAGACTTGGGAATCATTACCTGCAAAACCACTCCCTAAAAGAAAGAATTATGTCTTATCTATGGATGAAGATTTTGTAGCAGAAGGTGCTACTGTAATTGACTCTATAGAGGCAGTATTGGAATTAGCAAAAAATAAAGAAGTTTTTATCATTGGAGGTTCTGAAATCTACTTCCAGACCATTGATGATGCTGATAAATTGATGATCACTCATGTACATACATTCGGGAATCATGCCACAAGACACTTTCCAGATATTGATGTTAAACAATGGAAATTAGTCAGTGTAAAAGAGCATAAAGCAGATAAAGAACATGCACATAATTTTACATTCGCTACATATGAAAGAAAAGAATAGAGGATAAATAAATGACACACTCACCAGACAGAAAAATTATCATTGCACAACCAATCAACTCTCAAATTGCAGGATATGTAATTGATAGAATTACTGAAATCAATGATTACGATTATGAAATGGAATTAGCATATGAAAAAATGAAAGATGATTATGAGCCAGAACCAATTGAAATCTACATCAACTCTGGTGGAGGTAGCGCACCAGATGGATTTGCGATCATTGGTGCAATGGAAATGTCTGATACACCAATTATCACACATGGTCTTGGCATTGTAGCTTCTATGGCACTTGCAATCTTTTTAGCAGGTGATGTTAGAGTTTCTAGCAGACATACTCGATTTATGTATCATGAAGTCCTCTATAATGCAGAGGGGAGTCTAACTGAACATGCAGAAATCTTTCTTGAAATCAGCCAAATTCGTGACATGTATGATCAAATGTTTTCAAGTGCTGAAATTTTCACAAAAGAAGAAATGGCAAATATTTGCAGACAAAAACTAAATTACTTCTTCTCTGTTTACGAAGCTAAAAAAAGAGGTCTTGTACATGAGATCACAGAGAAAAAACAAAGAATTAAACTACCAGAAAAAGTTGAAGAAGTACCAACTGAGAAAGCATTAGAAGAAAATTAAAGTGGTATTAACATACCACTTTTTTCTTTACACATACAACAAATAATGGTATAATAATATTAACACCACAAGGAGGGTGACTTATTTGAGTTATTTAGCTACATTTAGCGGAAGAAAGTTTGATTATTTTGATATTAAAAAAGAAAGCATTCACATTGATGACATTTTCAGAGCATTACCAAGATTAAACAGGTTTGTTGGTCATTCAAGCAGAGCGTATAGTGTAGGAGAACATTCAATTAATTGTGTGTTTATGGCAGAAGCTTTAGGTTACTCACCTAGAGAACAATTCTTAGTGTTCATGCATGATTTTGTTGAAGTCTATATGTGTGACTGCCCTTCTCCACTAAAAAATCTATTGCCAGATTTCGTTAAAATTGAAGAACAGGTTGAAGCAGTAATTTATGAATATTTTAATATTGAACCACCTACACAAGAGGAAAAAGCTAAAATAAAGAAGGTTGACTGGACAATGTTGGTTATAGAAATGCGTGACTTAACTATGCATGAACATGAATCATTTATTAATGATAATACACATGTCGAAATTTTAGAGAAGTCAAAAATCACTCAACCTCAACAAATGGTTAGCGAAGAAGAAATAAGAGATCAATTATATGCTGTTCTTTATTATTTCGGAATACACTATGGTATTGGAAAACCTTATAATGGCTAGGAGTTTGAAGATTCGTGACCTCAACATTGGTACAATGAACGCTTCTAAATCTGCACACTTGATTATAAGTGCTTATCGGTTTGAGAATCGACAGGATAAAAAAGTGTTAGCTTTTAAACCAAAGAAAAACACAAGAGATGATGATAATTTTATTACCTCTAGAGCTTTAGGTGAAAAGTTACCTGCTATAACAATAAGTGAAGAAGATGTTGGTGTAATGGCAGAAAACGTTTGGAAGCACCGCCCAGATGTTTTAATGATAGATGAATTGCAGTTCTTTACGGTTGATCAAATTGATGAATTAGCCTTAATATCTTTAACATATGATGTTGATATTTATGCTTATGGATTAATGATCTCATATAACTCAACTATGTTTGAAGCAACAAAGAGAGCAGTTGAGCGTGGTTTTAGAATTGTGAATATAGAAATGCAGTGTGATTATTGTCGTGATGATGCTACTCATCATATCCTCTACATAGATGGTCAAATGATATTAGACGATAGTGGAATTAAAGTTGAAGATAATAAGAATGCAGATCAAGTATACAAATCAGTCTGTTACGCATGTTATCAAAAATCTTTAGATAAGAACAACAAATAATTACATATTAAGGAGATGGAAGAAGTGCAGGAATTTTTCATTGGGGATTTTGTCAAACTTAAAAATTCTAATGAAGTTGCGTATTTTATTGTGGTTGACTATGCTGATTTTTCTTATAACCAAAATGGTGTAACAGTTTCTAGTTTTGACTATGACATTATGCAAGTATTTCCAACTGTTAGAACACCTCAATCAGAAGCAGTAATGGAATCAGAATTGGAAATTGCAATTGGTCTTGAAACAAAAGAATACGATTATATTTTAAAATTCATTACAAAAGAAAGATATAGAAATAACTGGCTTGAAGAAGCTAATTTCTTTACGGAAATTAAGAAGAACTCTCAAGCCATTGCAGAGTATGAAGAAAAATTAAAACGTGGTGAAAACCCTAAGAAACCAACTAAACCACAAGACGTTATTTATTACAATAAATTAGAAACTATTGATGAGTGTTTAGATACATTAAATGATCTATCCCGACTACATAAATTGTTTGGTGATGAAGCATATTTAACGCTTCGAGAAGTTGTTAAAGAGAGAATAGAGAAGCTATCTTAAAGGGGTAAAGAATTGATGAGGTATGAAAATTGGCATAAACACTCTAAGTATTCCAATATCATGACTCCTGATTCAGTAATTTCAATCGAAGATATAGCCAAAAGAGCAGTAGAGTTGGGACATAAAACCCTCTCTACTGTTGAACATGGTTATGCAGGTAATGTTTTTGAATACTATGATATTGCTGAAAAATACGGTTTAAAATTGATATTCGGAGTAGAATTTTACTATGTACATAATCGCTTTGAGAAAGATAGGACAAATGCACACCTACTGATTATGGCTAAAACAAACAGTGGTAAGAAACAGTTGACAAAATTAATCTCAGAAGCTAACTTAACTGGATTTTACCATAAACCAAGGATTGATAGGTCATTATTGTTTTCTCTAAATCCAGAAGATGTTGTTGTTACTTCTACATGTATTGCTAGTCCATACAACCTTTACAATGATGAATGTTTTATTACAGATTGTCTGGACTATTTTGGAGATAATTTCTATCTGGAACTTCATGACAATACTCACATCAAACAAGTTGAATATAATAAGATGTTATTAAACATGCATAATAAGCACAATATTCCTTTCATCTTTGCAACTGATACTCATTATATTCATGAAGAAGATGCTAAGTGGCGTGATCTTCTACTGAAAGGTAAGAACATTTTTTATCCAGAAGAAGATGGGTTTATAATGGATTACCCTACTACTGATAAGGTCTTTGCAAGATTTGAAAAACAAGGTGTGTTTTCACGAAAACAAGTAGAAGATGCTTTAAGAAATACTTGGGTAGCAGATGATTTCGAAACTATAAAAATGAACAAAGATATTAAAATGCCCTCTCTATACCCAGATTTAAACCATGAAGAAAAGATTAGTAAACTCAAAGGCATCATTAACAAAGAATGGAAAAAAGATAGGGTAAATATTCCAAAAGAGAAACATTCAGACTATCTAGAAGCAATAAAGTTTGAAATGGATATAATTGATAAGACTCATACAGAAGACTACTTTTTACTTAATTACCCAATCATTAAAGATGCAATTAAGAATGGTGGAGTATTAACCAAAACTGGTCGTGGGTCAGCACCATCTTATTACTTGAATAAGTTACTTGGGTTTACAGAAGTTGATCGTTTAGATGCACCAATCACTCTCTACCCTACTCGATTTATGTCTGTATCTCGTATTCTAGAAACCAAATCACTTCCAGATATCGACTTCAACACCAGTAATCCAGAACCATTTGTACAAGCAACAAAAAAATATCTTGGAGATGACAACTGTTACTGGATGACAGCTTATGGGACTATGCAGGAATCAGAGGCATTCCGAAATCTTTGCAGGGCTTATAATATCCCAGAAGCAGAGTTTAATGAAGTTGGAAAAGATTTAGATGCATATAAAAAGCACCCAAAATGGAAAGATATTATTGAAGAGTCAAAGGTATTCATAGGTGTTATTGATTCTGTATCCCCACATCCATGTGCAAATCTTCTTTTATCTGAATCTATTTCAGAAGAAATTGGAGTCATTCGAGTTGGAAGTGAAGATAACGGCAAGAAAAAAATTACTTATTGTGCATTAATTGATTCTGATACCTCTGATGCATGGAAATACTTGAAGAATGATTATCTAACTGTGACAGTATGGAAAATTATTGCAGAGGGCTTCAATGCAGTTGGATTACCTATACCAGATGTACGTGAACTATCTAAACTTGTTGAGAATGACGAAAAAGTTTGGGAACTGTATGAAAAAGGTTTAACTGCTACTCTTAACCAAACAGGAACAGACAGTGGAAAACCACAGGTAATGCAATATAAGCCTAAGAGTATTCGTGAACTATCTGGTTGGGTTTCAGCTATCAGACCTGCTTTCTCTTCTATGAAAGCTTATTTTTTAAACAGAAGACCTTTCTCTTATGAAATTCCAGAGTTTGATGCCATTCTAAAAGAAAGTGACAACTTTATTTTGTATCAAGAAAACATAATGGCTACCTTAGTTTATGCAGGATTCCCAGAAGATGAAACCTATGGTCTTTTAAAAGCTATAGCTAAAAAGAAAGAAGGTATCATTGAACCTATCCATGATCGTTTCATTAAGGGTTTTGTGGAAAAAACAGGTAGTGAAGAAAATGCCTTAAAAGTTTGGAAGATTATTGAAGATGCGGTTGGGTATGGATTTAATTCGTCACATGCTTATTCTGTTGCTTTAGATAGTATATATGGTGCTTATTTAAAGGCTAATCATCCACTAGCTTACTATTCTGTTGTCTTGAATATTTACCAAAGTAACAAAGCGCAAACAGCTAATATCATGAAGGAACTAGATTATTTTGGAATTACAGTAGAACAGATTGAATATGGTAAATCTAGAGGAATTTATTCAGCAGATATTGATGCTAATAAAATTTATAAAGGTATTGCTTCAATTAAAAATATGAATGAACATGTTGCAGAAGAATTATATAGGCTTAACCAAACAGAGACATTCGAGAACTTTCTTGATCTCATTATAGCTGTCATTGAAAGAACTTCAAAGATTAACAAAACTCATATGGAGACTCTAATAAAGTTAGATTTCTTTAAAAAATTCGGACAAAAAGAAAAACTGTTAAAAATCTATACAGCAGTTCGAGAAGGTAAAGGAATCAAGTATGAGAAAAAACAAGTAGAAAAAACTAAAGCTAAAAGACTCCCACTACTTAGAGAATATTATGATGAAGTCATGAGTACACCTAATGAAAAAGTTGATCTCTTTGAACAGATTGCTTTTGAGAAAGATGCTTTGGGATATGCCATTACAAAGTTTGAGAATGTTAATCCTAACTATTGCCTTGTAGTTGATGTTAATAAGAAATATAAGCCAAAAGTTTTCTTATACCAGATCGCAACTGGAAAAGAATTTATGCTTAAGGTGGAGAAGAAGAAATTCTATACAGAAGATGATGACCTGCTTTATGTTGGTGACGTAATCGAAATCATTGATGTAAAAGAGAAATATGGTTGGAAGAATGAAAATGGTAAATGGATTGAAAACCAAGACGTTCTTGAACCCCACTTAGAGAAATGTAAATACATTCGATTAAGCAACAAGAGAGATTGACAAACACAACAAATAATGGTATAATAATAACTAGGTAGTGAATGCTACCTAGTTATTTTGTATATTATAAGGAGTTGCAAGACGTTGAATCACAACGATAGAGAGAGAAATGGGTTAGAAAATCAGACAATAGGTGTATGCCCTTGTTGTGTGAAAAACGTATATGAGAATCAATTATTTGTTGAGGATCAAAACATATATCACTTCTACTGCTACAATATGATGAAAGCAGAAGAGGAAAATGAATAAGACTTTTTTGTGGGGATTAGATATAAGTCTGAAATGTACCGGCATAACTATATACTGTATAGAAGAAAAAGAAATTGTATACATAGGAAGTTTTAATACAAAAAAAATTTATGCCACAAAGCAATACAAAGGCTTAGAAAAAAATGCAATTAAATTAAAGAAAATAGCAGATTGGGCTAAACCATTATTGCTTGAGTATCCACCAGAAGAAATAGCAATAGAAAGAATGTTTTCAAGATTTCCTGCTGAAACACAAGCCATTGCAAAGGCAACTGGTGTATTACAATGCTTACTTTGGACTAAACCACAATATCTATATCCACCTAAATCAGTTAAATTGGCTATTGTTCATGGAGATGCAACAAAAGAAGATTTAGCTAATTGTATTTTAACAAGTAATGAGTATAGTCATCTACAGTTTGATAATGAGGATGAAAGTGATAGTTGTGCTGTATTAATCACGCACTTAATTGAAAAAGAATTAATTGTATGGAATAAACCTGTTTGGGCTGATATAAAAAAACTAAGAAAACCAAAAGAACAGAAAAAATCCAAAAAGAAATAACATAAAGGATGTGCAATTATGAAATGGCTTAAAGATAATTTTAACAAAGTCAATGAGGAACATGAGAAGAAAAAAGAATACTTTAAAGAATATACTAAACAGATTGATATTGCATTCAATGGAACATACAGATTAGATTTTGAATTTTATCGTTTAGGTGTATTTGTAAAAGGAGAAGTCATACTCAAGATTGACGATACGGAGTATAAGTTTAATACTTATAATTATTCCATTATAGATCGTTATGATAATCATATACACGTATTAAATTCATTAAAACATAAAGGAGAAAAGTGGGTTATGGATCAAGTTCAAAAAAACATTGTTGAAGATGTTAGGGAAAAAATAAAACAAGAGAAACTAAAAGAAATAGAGAAAGCCCTTAATTTTGGTAATGAAGTTGAAGTCAATTGGACATTTTCTGCCCCAAAAGGTGATTTAGTAGACATAGAAGAAACCCCTTAATAAAGGGGTTTCTTTATTTGGATAAAACTGTTATTTTATTCAACAGTTTCCTCTTGTGTATCATTAACTGCTACTAATTCATTGTAATTTGTAGGCTCTGGTCTAGGATTATAAATGTAATAGCCTCTGGACTCTTTCTCAATCATCTCATCGTCTTTGACAGTTCTAGAGAATATATTGCCTCTAAAATTCTTTAAACCAACATCCTCTTTATCATATTCAGATTTCTCCATGACAATATCAAAAACCATCCCTGCATTCATGGCTTCACCCTCATTTTCTCTAAATGTTTCAGAGATTAATTCTCTTAGCTTTTTAGAATCCACCTGCACTTTCTTTTTCTTTTTCTTAGGAGATGGAGTTGGCTTATCTTTGTTATCTTGATATCTTTGTTCAGCAATTTCATGTTTAGGTATCTTTGGCTCTTGTGTATTTGTCTGTCCCTGCTTTACTTTTTCAGCAGTCTCTTCAATTCTATTAATTAAGTTATTTGCTTCTCTCTGGATGTTTTGAATTGAATTAACTCTTTCATAATCAGTATAAGCATCCACATAGCCCTTCACACTTAAATCTTCAATGCCACGCTGTTCTAATTCATTTAATTGATCTAGACGAGTCTTTAATCCATAATAAATGCTTGTTAATTCTCTTCTTTCTTTTGTAACGTCTTTCATCATTTCAAATAAGAAGCCCTTTTCTTCACTAATATTCATAAATATCCCCTCTCCCTAGAGTAGTATTTAACTGGTGTCAATAACTATTGTAAGATAATTGGCAAAAAAAAGAAAGCCCTATATTTTGATATATAGGGCTAAATCATTATTAGATTTCTTTTTTTATTACTTTATTCATTTCAGATACAGTAGCTTCAATTAATAGATCAATGTCTTTTTCATCAATCTTAATTTTCTTTTGTTCAAGCATTTTGATTAGTTCCAACTTAGCAACATTCAATTTCTCTTGACCATGTAGATGAGAATATGTCTGCTCTACAAAATGAACTACCGTTTTAACGACTTCTTTATTGTTTTCCAATTTTACCAAAAGACCTTTATGGTTTAGATAAGAAACAACTTTCTGAGTAATGAATCCTGCACAAGCTGTTAGGATTACAATAACAAAATTAATAATCTCTGCATGTAACGCTTCCATTTAAATTACCTCTTTCATTTAATATTTAATTTTTCATTGTTTATTTCGTTAGGGTTTTCTCCCTTTTGTTTCAATACCAACAGATATTTCTTTATAAATGTAGGTAGTGGAACATTCATCTGGGCTAGGTTTTCAATTATTGATAGACCTTCCATTGCTATGTAGAAAAATAATGTACCAGTTTTTGCAACTGGTACACCTGCAAACAATACAATATCTAGCATGTTGGCTAGTATGATTACTACACCAATCATAGCTTTTCTCGTCATGCCTTGTGACATTTTTCTACTTCTCAACTTCTTATTGTAGAAACCTTTTGAGATTCCTGTAATTATATCTAATGAAGTCATAACAACTAGGACAGCTAATAATGGAGTCCATGCACCAAAGATAAAAGAGAAAGATATTCCTAACAAACCACATAGGGTTTGTATTTTCACCATGTTCATAATTCACACCTTTAAGTTTATCCTCCTTTTACTCAGTACATAGGATTAACTTAATTACAGCTTATCCATGTATTTGTCTACTTCTGCAACTGTTTCAAAACGATCTTTTCCAGAAAGGACAGTAAACTTATCTGCTTTCAAATCGTCCTGCTTACCACCAACAACAACTAATTCTTTTGCTACTTGGACTTTTTCAGCAACATATCTTGAAACTGTAACTGTTTTCAATTTCTTAGCTAAAGTTTCTGCAATAGCTACATCTGCCAACGAATTATAAACAACTGCTTTTTCTAACATGTCATCTTCTTCTTTCTCTTGTGGTTTTTTAGGTTCAACTTTAGGTTCTGGTTTGTATGCAGGATTTTCTTGGTATTCAACATATGCTTCTCCTGCTGAAACCCAATGATCTGCACCAATGTTGTACAAGCCGTTCTTTTTATCATAAACTTTAAATGTATCGCCTCTATCAACTGTGGCAAGAACTTTTGATTCGAAACTTGCGTTGTCACGAACATTTAAATCATCTTCTAAAACAGTAATCATTCCCATAACATTTGAAGGAAACACTCTTGGTTTAGCTTTTTCTTTAGATGCACTTGAAAGTCTGTTTTTAAAATTAGAGAATCCACTGTAACTGTCTACCCAAGGTTTAGGGCAAATCTTATGAGTAATATCATAGTGACGTACAATATCTTCTTTAGGGTCTAATTTATATTTCTTACAAAGCTCTAAAGCAACTTCTTCTGCATGTTTAACTGTAGTTGGATGGAATGTGCCATCTTTTTCTATACACATTTCAATACCGATTGATAAGAAGTTTGCATTAGGTAGTAATGCTGAAACTCCACGATAAGGTTGACCACCAACATACTGTTGAACATCGTTTGCATGATAAGCAACTTCATTCAAAGGAATAATCAATAGTTTTCTGTACTTATCAACAAAGAAGTGTGCAGAAGCATATGTACCTCTTAAATTGTTAAAATACTCATAGTGTCCATTGGCTGTTGCACCCGGATTTGCCGTATAGTGCATGACGATTTTTCTGACTGCATTCAGCTTCATTTGTGGTCTAGAATACTTGTTTGGCTGAATATACTTAACTTCCCATACTGCCATTTTTTTCTTTCCCTTTCTTATTTAAAACTTCCTGCTAGGCTAGAATCTCACCTAGCAGGTTATATAATTATTTATTGCATTTATTCTGATTCAATATCTGTTTCTTCATTTGGTGTAACAGTAGCTTCGCTTGTTTCATTTTCCATCTCTGTTTCTGCTATCATAGCTTTCAACTGAGATTCCAACTGTTTAATATAAGATTTCAATGTGATAATCTCATTTGCTTGACTACCAATTGTTTCTGAATACTCTTGCATTAGATAATTCATATCTAGTTTAATTTTATTTTCTTCCATTTTCCCTTTTCCCCTTTTTGATTACCAAGTGATTGATAAAATCTCATCATCAGTGGTAGCATTTTCAACATTAGACTTGAGAGTATTGTATTTCTCCAATGTTGAATGAGCATGTTGAAACCCTTCAAGAAACACTGTAGTAAACTCTTCCTTGGAAAGAGGAAGATAACCTGCATCTTCCGTTTTCCAATTGATAGAAGTCAAATTTTGATTTATCATCATTACGACCATTGTTGCTAACATTCTAAATTGATCTCCACCCTCTGTACGATAAATGTGACCATTAGAACTTTCAAATCCATTCATTACAGTTTCATCAGACATTTCAGTTAGCCAATTAATTTTTAGTTTTTTATGATAATCTAATAAATAATCAGATGTAACTTCAATGAATGATTTACTTTCCTTATTTGCAATTACAGAAACTAGATCATTCATATCTTTAGTTGAGAATGACTTTATACCATGTTCCAACAATTTCATTTCAATGGTTGTTAATCCTATCTGCATTAATAATTCCTCCTTATTTCCTTGCAATTTTATGATTAAGATGCTCTATCTGATAAGATAATTCCTGTACTGCTTTCCATAGGAATGTACACATAGCATAAAGATTGATACCATCATAATCATCTTCCCCACCACTTAAAACAATTTCCCAAGGGGCTTCATCTGTCATGATTCCAAGATATTTTTTACTCAAATCTTTTTCAAGATTATACATGTAAACAGGTGCATTTCTAATTCTTTCAATAAAATAGTCTTCAACTAATTCGATATTGCTTTTCAATCTTCTATCAGATGCATCTGATATAATTGCTCTCAAGGTATCATATGTGCTATCATCTGGTTTCCTAATCTGAACTCCACTACCTACCCATTTAATCCTTGCCCTATCTGGCGCACCTTGGAGAGTCATATGTCCATCTCCTGTTGTACTTTGGAATATGAAATCACCTGCACCATTTGTGGTTAATCTAATGTCACCCAATGAGTTATTGATTGCAAAGTCAGTAGTATTTGGTGAACCATAGCCATACCATCCACTTCTTGAACCATTCTCACCTCTGACATAGAACTCATTGAATCCATGTGCAGAGCCAATATTGACGTATCTAAAACCTTTATAATAGTTAGCTTTGATGTTTGAATCTCCACCACTTGTTAAAGGGTCACTTTTTGGACTACCATCAGAAACAAAGTACCAAGTATTTGAAGAATCATCGTGCCAAATGTGGTCAACATTACTTCCTGTTGTGGTAGTACCAGATACTAACATTCCAGAACCAAATAATAAGTTATTTACATTTCCGTCACCTAATACTGTTAAGTTACCATTAACTGTTACAGGCTTATAAAAATAGAATTGAGGTCTATCCGTTTGAAAGTGTGCATAGGATGAGTTTTTAGGTGCAATTTCAACATAACCATTTGAGTTTGAAACTTTTAATGATCCATCTGAGTTTGTTGCTAGAGTAGTGTTATTCAGCATCATAGAACCTTCTATTTCAAAAGAATTACTATTTATCGGAAACTTATTAACACCAATTGAATTTTTAACTGTATCCATAAAGTAAAGTGGCTTACCTACTGTTACTACTTTTTGAAGAGTGACAGTGTTAAACTTATCAATAACTCTAAATTCTATATCGTAAGCTTTTAAATTATCTAAAGTCCTTGTTAGGTCGGTTGTGTTGTATGTATTTCCACTAGTAGTCCTTGTAAATGAAACATAAGAACTCCAAGTACCACTTGACCTCTCTTTGTATCTGTAATGAGTATTTGTTATAGAATTTTTGTTTACACCATTGATATTCAGTAAAGAAAAAGAACCACTTAATGAAAATGTAGTAGTAGGTTCGAAATTATTCAATCTAGTTGCAGATGCAACTATTTTTGGTGGAGAATAAGGAATAATGTTTACATACTGCATAGCAGTAGTAGTTAATCCACGTGAATCTATTACTTTAACCGATAGTATTAAATTTGAAGAAGCACTAATTGCTCCAAAATCAATATTCCCTGTGGCTGTAGCAAATCTTGAATCACCATTGATAGTTATTACATACATCATTATCGAAGCAGAATTTTTTGCAGTAGCTAATGAATTTAAGGTAAAACGAAAATTTGATAAATTCTGTACGATATATTGATTGTTTCCTGTAATTGCAGTTATAGTGGAATTAGAGTCTGAATAACTAAATTGACTACTTGTAAAAGTAGGTTCACTATTGGTTACATTTGCTACCATATAGTAATCCCTATATGACCTTACTTGTTCGTTATTGTAGTAAGTGTATATCCTCAAAGTGCCAACCATAGATGTAGAATTTGGTGTTTTGGAATACAAAGATGATGCTATACTTGAAGTATTATAGCTCCAATTTGTTACCGAAGATTTAGTAAATAAAGTGTATGTAGTACCACTAAATATTAATTGAACAGTATGTGTAAAGTCATCATTTTCTTTATTGATGATACCTGCAAGTGAATCTCCAATATTAAACTCAACGCTTTGTGTTGTTGTACTGCTATTTGCTGAGGATACACTTCCTGTCTTTGAGGTGTATCCTAAATAATCTGATCCATTGTATGTGAGTACATCTAATTTTGCACTTACACTAGATGATGTGTTTAATTGATTAAATATCTCTGTTGTTTCTGCTGTGTCAAAGCCAATACTATAACTTAAATTTACGTCATCTACTCTTTTAATAAAAACATCATTTACATATACTTTTATTGAATGTCTAAACGAAGAAGATGCTCTTGATATATTAACATCTAGTCTTTCTCCTGCTACCCAACTCACACTACTTGCAATGGTGCTGTTTCTTGGAATATCATTCAATTTAGCTGTACCACTTACACTAACTCTGCCGTAATATGTACCATTTAAAGTAAGTTCAACATCAAAGTATGCACTTAAACTTACAGATTTTGAACCATCACTATCATGTGTAACTGTCTTAGAGTAAGTTTTAATTAATTTAGTTTGGTTTGAATTTAAAGAGGCTAAACCAGAACCACTAAAGCTTGATGAAGAGCCATCAATAGTAACTGATCCATCTTTAGTAGCACTAGAATGAACAGAACCATAGCCGTCTTCTGCTATCCAGTACAATTTTGCTGTTATTGTACTTTGATTATTGGAAATGGATTGAGTTGCCGACCAGTTTAATCTCAATCCCCAATGACTATTTACATTAGTATAAAAACTTCCACTTAAAGCCATGACTCATAATCTCCTTTTCTCTATTCAGTAGCAACGAAAGCCCATCCATTATTACCACCACTATTAATCTTTATTACTTTTATTGAACCCATCGTCATTTCTTCTTTTGCAACCATTTTCTTCATTACAAACTCATCTCTATCCATTCTGAATACTTCATCTGGTGAGTTTTTCGTTTCATCAATTACACCATCTTGGTTCACATCAAAATAACCTGCAAATTTCTCTGGGGTCATCACAGTAAAACCTGTTGCTATGTTATTATCAATTTGTATGACTTTTATTCCATTTATATCCATTTGAACGTTTGTATTATAAAACTCACCTGTTGATGTAGACCATTGTAATGCAACGTCACCAATGTTCAACATGATACTCGTAAACGTAACTCCATTACTTGCTGTATCACCATTGATTTCAATTGTTATTTCTTTACTAACAGGCTTCATAGTAATTTGGATTAACTCAAAGTCATATGATTGATTAGCATTAATAGTATAAGTTTGAGTAGTATTACTATCTGATATTTTTAAATATCCTGTTCCTGCTGAACCTTTTTTAACGATTGCAGAAATAGTGTAAGGATATTTTTCATTGATTTGTACTTTTTGAGAGATAGTTCCGTTCTTTAAAAAGAATGCACTTTTTGCCCCAACAGAATCTAATTCTAAACTTTGTACAGTTTCTACATATCCCGTTGCTGTCCAGAAATCAGTCCCAGAGAATCCTACTGAATTTTTAAGAAGATTGACTCCACCACTCATTGAAAATTTTCCAATAATAGCATTTACTGTTTGTTCTAAGTCTTCACCTTTTACAAAAGGAGATAAATCTATTGAAGAAATAGCACTCTTGATATTGTTTGCAACTTGTGTATCTCTGTTCTCTAATTCCTCAGTTGTTGCATATCCTGCTAAATCATCTGAATCAGCTTTCATATTCATTAGTGATTCAAATTCTTCTGTTTGTGTAACAGAGCTTACTATTTTTCCATCACCAATAAGTTGATAAACTTCTGAGACTTTAGTTGAAACAAAGCTAAATTGTGAAGCGTTATCTAGTGGACTCTCTGACCAACTAGTAGCTCTATTTCCTTCTTCTAACTTGAGATCATCTGCCCATACAGCTATAGGTGCAGAAGTGGTTGGTGAAGCACCAGATATAAGTCTAGGGGTATTTAAAATACTGACAGTATCAGAGCTTGTGGTAAATTTTTGTTCTATGTAAGTCCACTCATTAGCCAAGCATGGAACAGAAATTGAACTTAGTGGGTTAGATTGGACTCCTGCACTATCTTGAAATTTTAATAACCAACCTAAATTACATGCTACTTCTGATTTCATCCAACCAGAGAAAACATATTCTGTATTTGGTTTAATACCATAAGCAGTTGGTGTAGAAAATCCTCCACCTGTAGCAGTAGCGTAAATTCTTACAGAGTTACCAGTTATCCTACCTGCATCAACATCAACAGTACCAGTAGTGCTATTGAAAGTACCCCATCCATCGGGAGTTGTGCTTTCTTCATCAGAAACGATTTCACCAGATGAGTTAGGAAGTAGATTTGTTGCACCAATTTTTAAGTTATCAATTTTGTCATTTGTCAAATTGGCAACTTTATTCAACAGTGCTGTACGAGCATCATAATATGTTTTAAACTTTAATCTTAGAGTCGTACCTGTTGTACTACTAGTTATTGCAAGATTAGATAAAAGAGGTGTTATGAAATTATCAAGATCATTATATGCATTTACATATGTAGTTTTTTCTAGTGTTACCCCTGTTAGATTACCCATGTTTTCCAAGTCTGTTTTCTCAGACTTAATAATATCCCATTCTTTTTTGAGAGTATGCTTTTCTACTGGTGTTAATTTATTATCATTTGCCAAATCAGAAATTGAGTTATTAGCAGTCTGGGCATTAGTCTTTGCTGTATCAGCAGTAGATTTTGCTGTTGCAATAGCTTCTGTTATTGCTTGTTGACTTGCTATGTATCCACTATGTCCAGTTACAGCATCATAAATAGAATCCTCAGTTACCTTTGATTCTACATATGTTACTCTTTCTTCTATATCTTCTGGTGCAGGAGAATAATCAGTTGCTTTATTTCCTTTTTCTACTTTTAGTTCTTTATATTTTATTGTTACAGGGGTATTATTACCAGAGTTTCCATTCTGAAATCCAAACCATATTTTCTCTCTATCAGTAGGAATAGTGAGTGTAAGTTGGGAGAAACCTTCTTCACCTGCATCTATATAATTTCCAATTTCTGAACTATAAGTTCCAGAAGCAAGATAATAACTTGTTCTAGTAGCTACTTTATATTCACCTTCGTTTTTAATATAAACTCGGTATGTAATAGTATCTCCTGCATTAATATTATAGTATGATAATAGTTCTAAATTTCCTTCATTGGCTTGAACATTATAATTCCCTACACTAACTGTCTGATATTCTTTAGAAGAATTTTTTACTAGATTTCTACCGCCAATTTGAATATTATCAACATTCTCTTTCAGTTTTTGTGCAGTAGCAGTAGCTAATTCATCTACTGATTTATAATACTGTAACCACTTATCTCTAAATGTTGATTTGGTAACACTAGTATTATTATCTTTATTAGAAGTCGATAAATCCCAAGGTCTAGGAGACAGACCATTTAAGTAATTTTTTAAATTGTCATATTGAGTAGCTACATTCACATACAATGAGTCATTTGACTGAATACCTGCATTTAATGCAGACTTTCTAACTGCATAATACCCACCTCTATTACTAGAGTCTAAAGTTGAACTAGCAGGAAGATTTGTTGTCCCATCAGACATTACATACCCAATAATTTCTGTAACTTTATCTTTAACAACTTGACGTTCATCAAAGGTGATCAAGTTATCATTAGCCATGTTTCCTAATGTTTCTTGAATATCTTCAATTGTTTGTGCCGTTCCATCATCTAAAATTTCACCAATTGTATCCCAAGTAGAACCATTCCACTTTTTGAGTAATTTTGGAGTTTCACTTTCGTCTACCCATAACGAACCATTGGTAGGATTTACAGGTGGAGTGCCAGAAACAATTGCATCATTTAAATCTGTCAGAGTTAATTGTCCTACACCCAAAACATTCGTCATTGTTTATTCTCCTTTTATACAAGAGAAAAGAGCCTTTTATTACTCAAGACTCTTTTCCTTAATCACTAATATAATTATATCATTATTTGTTGCATATGTCAAAATACATGTTACAATCAGAGTTATTTTGAAACCTCACAAATAAGATTTCCTCTTCCACTGATATCACTTGCATTTACTGAAATTGTTTTACCTGTCTTACTGAAAGTGCTATCTAAAGTACCATTTGACTTATAAATCGACCAAGAGTATGTGTATCCACTTCCTGTTGAATCAACTTCACTGCCATTTTGGTAAAGTTTAGCTGTGAAATCTGAACTCCCTTGACCATTTTTAAAAGTGCTTAGACCTACAATTGTTACCAATATTGGGTCTGTTACATCTATAACTGTACAAATATCTTGAAATTTATTACCACTATAAGTCGCAACACATTTAAATGATTCAACACTTGCGATAGCACTTGCAGGTATAGTGATTGTAGAACTTGTGTATCCTGTTACACCTGCATTATAGGTACTAGTCAATTTTCTCCAACCATTACCACCATCTGAATCTCCACCACTAGCAGTAGTTGCCGTTGGGTCTTGAATATACCACTTATAAGAAGAAGCACTTACATTAGTAGCTCCTTTAAAAACTTCACAAGTTGCAGATAATGTACCAGAACCATTTTTCAATGTATTGCCATCTGGTGTCCAAACTGTTGCCAAAACAGCATCTTGACCGTCACTTCCGTTTGTACCATTACTTCCATCTGTACCATCAGATACGATTGGAATAATTTGTTGATCCAAAAGATTTGTTGTTCCATTGGCAAGATATAATGATATCCTAAGTGCTTTAATATTGGCAGATGGAGTATGAGTATAACTTGATTGATTGGCAGATGAAGTATACTTTGTTGTATAATTTGAGTTATCAGTAGTTTCTTCAATTTTGAATCTGCCAGAGTAACTAACTGGACTTGATGTGCCAGTTTGAGATTTTGATGAAATTACAATATTACTTGGCACATAGTTACCACTTTTATCTTTACCAATTGCAGGTACACTTGCTATCAACCAATAAGTTGTAGGAGAAGAACCATTACTACCACTTGTACCTTGTTTTGATTTACTTAATGCAAATCTTTTTGTAATTGAAGCATATCCACTTCTTGATACTGTAATATCTACATATCCAGTATCAACAGTCATATTAGTAACTGTATATGTCTTACCAGATAAAGTACCTGTTACACCACTGGAAGGAGTAGCACTTGCAGACCAAGAAGATGTATTATCTGATGCACCAACAAATACACTAATAGTGGTTTCTGCACCAGTAAAGTTGCCGTTATTTCCAGATGAATCAGTAGGAATGACTTGGGCATCATTACTGAGAACTGCCATGATAGCATTTGCACCGTTGCTACCGTCACTACCATTACTACCATTGGTTAATTTAACTAGTTCAATTTCTGCTTTTGTTGTAATATCAAAACCAGTATCTTCATCTGTATATATCATTTCACAGATATATGTCATAGATGAATTTGAAGAAAGTACATTACTTGAAATGGTTAAAGTTTTCACACCAGACGAAGCTAATGTGTACCCTCCACCATTTGCTGTAATTTCTGTTAAAGCACCAGAACTATTTGTTTGATAATACCATCGGGTAGATTTGGCATCCACAGATACATCACTAGATGAACCTGCAATAAATAATTGAGGTGTTAGAACTTGACTTGTTGAAGAATAATTGGGAACATATACATTGTTATTAGGATTAAAAACAACATTTTTAGGTTGACTAGAACCTATATAAAGAGCCAATGACTTTGAATCATTGAGATCAACAATGGTCATCTGACCAGTAGCTACTATAGCCATTAATTTTCACCTTTTCTCGCTTAGAAACTATGATACATCTATATCAACAGCACATTCGAATATTGCTTTTACACTAACATCTTGAGAAGTAATAGAAATTATATTACCTACTCCTAAGTGTGCATTATTCCAAGATTGATCTAGAATACCGTTTCTATCCTTTTTTGTCCATATAAAACCGCTATTTGGAATTGTAGAAGTAACGTCTTCCACACCACGATAAACTCTTGCAGTAACAACAGTATCAATTACACCATTCTTAAAAGTAAATCCTTTAGATGATGATAATTCGATTTTCCAAACAATATCATTCTCAACTTCATCAATATTTTTCTGTGCTTGCTTTGCAAGTTCAGAAGCATCATTTGCTAATTCTTTTGCTCTTGCAGACAGGACTTCTTCTACTTTTAAAACTTGATCTTGATAATTGTAAAAACTTTCTTCAAATGTTTCTTTAACAATCCTAGTAGAACTAGTTAAGTTACCACTATCAAGCAACGCAAATCCATCAGTTTGTTTTGTAGTAAATAAGTAATCAAACAGAGCAGTGTAGTAATTATGAAATAAAATAACATCCTGTATACTTTCACCTTGATCTGTGAAGTAATTATTCAAACGAATAACTAATGAATCAAATTGCGACCTAATTTTATCCCATTCTTGTGATAACGTTCGTTTCTCATAAGCTGAGATAATACTGTCATCTTTAAATTCTTCTACAAAATTAGATGATTCATTCCAAAGGTCAAGTAAGTTTCCATGACCACTACCAGATCGTACTACGAAAGAACTCGCATCAATTTGTACACCATTCGTAT
Organism: Halobacillus rhizosphaerae; assembly: GCF_046719735.1. NCBI lineage: Bacteria > Bacillati > Bacillota > Bacilli > Caryophanales > Bacillaceae > Halobacillus > Halobacillus rhizosphaerae. Next base: position 192,848 of record NZ_JAUTWQ010000003.1, on the reverse strand, counting down.
CAAAAGTAAATGTACCACTATCATTAGTGATTAATAATTCTTGACCTGCAATGATTTGACCAATTAATCGTTCTGCAACTACACCATCTGGTTTTATTGCAGTCTTCCATGTTTCTCCACCATCTTTAGATAAAGCAACTACACCACTTTGCATAATTACTACTTCATCTGGGAAATCTGGGTTTCTAATAATTATTCCACGTTTTCCTACTTCTACACTGTTGTTTACTCCTGCTGTTATTTTTTGCTTGGTTGCATCCCATTCTTGAGTGATAATTTGATTAACTTCTTGTTGGACTGCATTAATCTTTTCCCATTTGTATTTATTATTTTGAACTAAAGTAGATGCGCTAGAGTTTGAGTATAGTAATTTTACTAATTTTTCAGTATCACTTAAAAGATCAGTAGTGTTGGCAATTGTTAAATTGACTTCACTTGCTTCAAAGTCATAATTAATTTCGATAATTTTTGCCATATATTCAATATCCATTTGAGGATATTTAACTTTAATTAAATCTCCTAAAGTAAGTTTATCCCAATAATATTGTTCTTCCATGACATTTAAAAGATTATCTAAAGATACATCAATTACAACTTTTGGTTCTCTTAGTTCACTGAATTTATATAAAGCAAAATCATACAGTTCTTTTTCATCAATGTAGCGATCATCACTTAATTCTTTTTCAATTATGTAAAGGTTTAACTCTTTAAGTAATTCATCGGTAAAACCACTTTCGACAGAAATTTCATCTTGAAGTGATTCAATTTGACTTTGAAGAGTATCTGATTGAGATAATAGTAATTCATTTTCTACTCTCTCTGCTGTTATTTCTGCTTCTTTTTGATTTCTTTCTTCTGTTCTCTGGTTGATTAACTCTGTATCATTTGTAGACTTAGCCAAATCCAATAATCCATTTATGGTTTCTAATTCTAATTGTAAATCATTCATTTTAGAATCTTGCAATATTAATTGATTATCAATTTCAAGTTTATCAGCAAGCAATGCTTTAATCTGAGGTGATTTATCTTCTACTGCAATCTGCTGATCCAGTATTGCATGGCACAAATCATCTGACATAAAGTATGAACTTTGTACAACTTCTCTAGAAGCAGTTCTTTTGAATGGATACATAAAATAACTAAAATCTTCAATATAGCCTTGACCAGTTGGATTAACATTATGTATCGTAAGCCCTTCACTACCAGTAACCCATAGTCTTGTGACCATCTCATCAGTAGTTCTAGTTCTTTTAATGGATTGAATAAATCTTCCATAAGATACTGACATACCTCTATATTTACCAGTATTTGTAACACTTTTTAAAGAGACTTTTCTTTCTTCTGCATTCCAGACTAACAATCCACCAAATGTTTCTGCACCTTGAATAATGCAGTCAAGAATATTTGAGTCACTACCAGATTCGAATGACCTTGCCATTTCTTCAAATAAGGGATCAATATAGTCTAATTCCCATACCGATTGTGCTAGAAGGTTTGTAAATAAATCTCTAACTGAAATTACCTCTTCAACATATTCACTAATTCGTTTATGTTTTAACTCATAACCAAGAGAAAACGCTTTAACATTAAAGATTTCAACGTTATCTGCATCTTCTACAATTTCATCTACTATAAACCAATCACTGTATGTACCAAGAGAAACTTTTATTAACATTTTTTCTTTTAAGGTATCTACATGCTCGTTCTTTTCAAATCGACCTTCTTCGACATTTTGAATAAAATGAGGTATAGAAAAATTTAATTCATGAATATTACCTAGTTTTAAAGATAAGGTTGCATTGAATTTTTCACTAATTGAAGAGAATATTTCTTTATTCGGTTTTGCCAACTGAAATTTTGCTTGTTGGGGTCTTTTATTAAAATCTATATCTACAAACATTACACATCTATCCCCCTATGCTCTTTTAGATTATAAGCATCTATTAATTCACTTGGGGTAAGATATCCAATGTTATCAGTATTATATCTTTTTACTCCTGCATAAATATAGGCTCTATCAATTAGTTCAGAACATATAAATCTATTTGTTGTATTGAAATAAGCAAATCTTTGCTTTTTTAACAATAAAGATATTATTAACCCAACTATTTGAAGATAATCATATTTAACACCAATCTTCTTATTAGCAAATTCTAATATCTTACTCTCTATACTTGAAGTCTTATTATCAAAAGTAAAAATTACAGTATTATCATTTAATTCGACTTCTGTAATTTTTGTGGCAATAAACCTATTTGATTCAATAATAGTGATTGTATTTGTCTCCAAATTACAATCTACAATTAAGCCAACATGGGTATAATTGCTTTTAGTTAATTTTGCAATAATTCTTGAAATAAAAGAGTTTGTTTTTTTGAAGAATAATACATCTCCATTCAATTCCCTCACTCCTATTATTATATCATTATTTATTGTATTAGTCAAATAATATGTTAAAATCTGTATTTATTTTTATAGCGGAATTGTATTTCACATTCGCCTGTAACCTTGAATCTATTTGAGCCACATAGTATCCTTGGATACTCACCAATAACCTTGTCATACCTATAAACACCTATAATATCTGTTTTAATAATTTCCTTTTTGCAGTCTAAGTAAATATCTTCTTGATTAGTTAAATCCCTAACTTCAAAAATACTTCCGAAATCATCAAGACTCTCAATAGTAATAGTTCCAGTTCCAATCTTTTTAATTGATATTTCTGGGAATATTGTAAAATGACCAACATTTTCAATAGTAATTATTTTAGAATCATTTACAGTTTCATTTGGAGTAATTATATTTTGAGAGAAAATATTTGAAGAATTACATCTCATTGTTATTTTAAAGTAACCTTGATTTAATCCATTGTGAATAATTGAAGGCTCACCTACTGCTATACAATAGAAAACCCTATCTTCACTACCTTCAAAGAATAAAGGCTTATATGTATCAGAAAATAACCACATTATAATTTGATAAATATTATCTTCATCAAATGCACTTTCAAAAGCAATTTCCATTTCAAATTCTTTTGGTGAACTTTCTATACCATGAAATAATGGTTCATCTGATCCTTTGGTTTTAGTTTCTACAATATCTCTTGAGGCTACAAAATTTTCTTCAAACATTCCAGTGTTAGTTGTTATTTGTATAAGGTTAAATACATGTGACCATATTCCACCATAATTGAAATACAGTTTATTTTTAATAGTTGGCATCCTTTTATCTCCTTTTAAAAAAATGCTGAAAAGAAAGGTCTTATTGACCTTTCTTTTTCAAAGCATTCATAATTTCTTTTGCTATGTCTGAACCTTTCTTTTTATCGCCATTTTCAACGTTTACAATTATGTCACCATAATTTGTACTAGCACTCATGTTTGTTCCTGTCATTATTTCCTTAATAGTGTTGAAAGCAGATTTTGTAACATTAGGAACAAATTGCTTAACTCTATTCAATAATTGACTAGTGTTGAAAGATGAGTTTTTAGGAACATTGGAATTAATTGTACTTAATGAGCGTTCTGGGAATTGATATGGGTTTTCAAGCCTGTTCATATCATAGATTCCATTCATAGCAGTTTGTGAACCATAAATCATATTGTCTATGTTTAGTCCATTAATCTCAGCTACTTGCTGTTTGACCTCATCAGAGAATGAGGAAAAGCTATCTGTCAATCCATCGAATACCCCTTGATTCATCTGTCTAAGACTGTTGGACATGTTATACAATTCTGCTGTCAGTTGTACGAAACTACCTTCAATATAATTGCTTCTCATGTCAGCCCAATACTTGTCATTGTTCAAAAGGTCTTCATATTGTTTAACAACTGCTTCTTTTTCTGCATCTAGGCTATCAAATTGTTGTTGTAGTGATGTATCTTCTTGTTCTTTTTGAGAGTTGATTGCATCAATTTGCTGTTGCTTTTGATCTTCGATAGACTGTCTGTATAGTTGATCTTGACGGTCTTTTTGGAAATCAGAGATTTCCTTGTTCACATCTTCAAGCTCTTTTCTTAAATCAGCTAGTTTTTTCTTACCTTCTAATGAATTATCTCTGGATAAAAGAGATATTTTATTCAAGAGGTCTGTCTTCCTTGTGTTCTTTTCAGCTAGGTCTGATTGATAGTTTTCTTGATCTCTTTCTTTGTCCATTTTGGCAATCTTCTCATCATACACTGAATTAATCTTGTCGATTTCTTCATCGTACATTTTCATCTTGTCATCGTGGGCTTTTTGTAAGTGTTCTTTTTCTGCATCAATGGCATTAACCGCCATATCTTCCATGTTTTTGTAGTATTCTTTCAACTGAGAAATACCTTCATCTACAACTTCTGCTCTAGTATCTTTAATATCCTTTTCTGCCTTTAAGACTTCAAGAGTGATATCTTCCAATTCTTCTTGTGCATTACGAAGTTCTTGTCTAGCTTTATCTGTTCGGCTAGAATAGTAACCAGTTTCTTTCACAGCTTTATCATATTCTTTTTGCATTGCATCGACTTTATCTTGTGAAGCTGATTTCTTTTTGTTTAAGTCTCCTGCTTTAATACCCTGTATCCTTTGTTTTTCTTTAACGTTGTTAGGATCAGTATATGATAATACTTCTAATTGATAATCTCTGTTATCAACTTCTCTAGTATGTTTGTCAATTTCCTTATCATATTTTCTAAGCATATCATCAATATATCCATTGAATATTTCTGTTTGGTTCTTACGAATTTCAATCATTGCTGATTCAATTTCGTTACTCAAAGAATTTACTTTTGATATATTAGAATCATATTCCTGCATAAGTTCATTGTAGCGATCTCTCTGTTTCGCATTTTGTTTATTTAAGGCAGGAAGTTTTTTCAATGCACGTTCGATATATCCTTGACGGTCTTTAGTTACCTGCAAGTCTTTTCTCATAGCATAGAAACGCTTATATTCAAGGTCTACAATTTCTTTAAGTGTTTTTCTGTAAGTTTCATTCGTGTTTTTCATTGCATTTAATTTTGTTTCTAACTTACTGATAGCACTTTCATAATTGCTTACACTTCTTTCATATTTATTGAAAGTAAATGCATCAGCTACTTCTTCTTTTGGCTCTGGTTTTGGTTTTGAGGCAAGAGCATGGAATTGATATGTTCCATCTAGATTGTATCCACCTTCATAAATAGAAGGTTGAACAATTCCAGATGATCCACTGTCACCTCCACCACTAACACCAGAAGAACTTTCCCCACTAGAAGCACCAAATGATGACATTCCACCAGATGACATTCCACCAGATGAACCAAATCCAGATAGTTTCTTTAAGATTTGAATAGCTCTTTTGTTTATGCCAAGTTTTTCACCTGTTTGTTCCCACAGGTTTAAACCTCTTTTTCTACGTTTACCGATTAGTGGGATAATTGCTTCTTCTCCCTCTTCACCATGCCATGCCAATTCCATCTTATCAATGAAACCACCATTAGCGTATCCTCTATACGCTCCACCACCTGCCATACTTCTTGCACCCGGAGTATTAAAAATACTTCCATAACGAGATAGTATGTAGCGAATCGAAGCGACAGCGTTGTGAATTGGATTCCAGATATCACCTAAACCACTCATCTTATAGGCATTAAAGGTTGGGTCAATAGTCTGCATTAAACCTTTAGATGGTATTCCTGCTTTTGCGTTTGAGTCCCATAGGTTAATGGCTCTAGGGTTTCCACCAGACTCATGCATTGCCATTGTTTGTAGTAATGGCAACCAACTCATAGGAACACCTGTGATTGCGATAGCTTTTGTTAGCCATTCTGTTACACTACCACTTACTTTACCTCCACCGATCCCGGCAGTAGAGAAACTAAAGAAGTTTTTCAACTTATCTTTGATGAAATCAATTGCCCCATCTTTGGCTAAGTTTACTCCACCTTTAGCTAAATCAGCTAGTGTTCCATCTATACCTAAATCTAATGGGAATTTAGAGAAAGCTTTCTTCATTAAATCTTTAGGTTTATCCATCAATTTAGAGAAGAAGTCACCAACTCCACCTGCATATGCAGGGAAGAAATTCTTCAATAATTCTTCTGACTGTTTGTTAGGCAGTACAGAAGTCCCTTTAGGAAGGTCAACTAACTCAGAACCATTTTCACCAACAACAGTGATACCTTGGTTTGGAATGTATGCAAGCTCTCTTCCTTCTTCACCAACAATGGCATGACCACCAACATGACCTTTTGTACCATTTGCGTATCTAGGAATTTTGATGTTCGGAACTGTTTTATCAATATGCATAAATCCTAAAACACTATTTACACCTTTGATAACGGTATTGTTGATACCTTTTTCAATTCCACCTGCTAATTTGTTTGCAATGCTTCTGATTCCAGAATCAAGGTCTTTCATTTTATTCTTGATTCCATCACCAATAGACTTTGGAATTGATTTAGCAATATCAACCAAATCTGCTCTGGCTTCTTTTAGTTTCTTGACAGCAGATGTTTTAATGTCATCAAACTTATCTGTAATTTCTTTACGTTTATTATGTACACCATCAGCAATGTTTGAAGCAATTTCTTTACCTTTCGAAAGTCCAGTTTTTATCATCTCACCCATCTTATTTTTTAAGTAAGTATGAATTTCAGATAATTTGTCTAGGAACTTAGGTAATTTTTCTGTGACTCCTTTGACAATTCTTTGGATAAGTTCACGACCAACTGCTAGTGCTACGATACCTAGTGCAATAAAGATATATTTTGGTGCATCAAGAAGAACTTCTGCAAGTTTCTCAAGGAAATCTTTCTTCTTTTCCTTGATTCCTTCACTAACTTTGTCAACAGTTTTCTTACCTGCATCCTTAATTTCTTTATGGTCAGCAAGTCCATTAAACCACGATCCAATAGCTTTCCACCAGTTGTCAAGATTGTCTTTCCATCTGTTTACAGTAGATTTAAACCAATCTGTAATAGAGTTCCACCAATCACTTAAACCTTTACTTGTTTTGTTCGGAAGAGAAGCAAACCAATCAGAAATTGATTTTCCCCAATCTGATAAAGATGTACTCCATAAATCTTTCTTCTCACTAATCCAAGTTTTTATGTTGTCTACCCAAGTATCAAATTTGCCCTTCACTTTTCCCGGTAATGAAGTAAACCAATCAATAATAGTGTTAGTCCATTCAGTTAAACTTTCTTGGATTTTACCCGGCATACTTGTAAACCAATCAATGATTGATTCTCTCCATAAATCGAGTTTTTCAGTCCATAGTTGACGTTTTTCTTGAATCCAATCACCAATAGCTTTTGTCCAAGACGAGAAGCTGTCAGAGATATCTTGAGCTTTATTGGTTATCCAATTTGTTATGGCATCCGACCATTTAGAAAGATTATCTCCCCAAAGGGTAGTAGTGTCCGTAAACCACTGTGAAATTGAATCCCATAAAGAAGAGAGATTTTCATTTATTTTAGAAGGAAGAGAAGTAAACCAATCTGAAATAGCATTACCCCAACTAGATAAATTTTCACTCCATGAACTAGCTTTTTCAGAAATCCATTGAGTTATAGAGTCCCAAAATTCATTAAGTTTATCCCCTGCTTTTGAAGGAAGTGAAGAAAAGAAATCCTGAATGCTTTCTCCCCATTTTCCATAAGCTTCTTTATTTAATTCATTCTGCTCAACTAACCAATCATTAATTGCTGTAGACCAATCATTAAGTTTGGATTTTATCTTTGAAGGAATTGAAACAAACCAATCAGAGATTGAAGTCCACCAATCGTCTAATTTCTCAATAGTTTTATCTTTCCATCCAATAAAAGTATTAATGACTGCAATAGTCCACTCATTAAGTTTACTATTGATTCTAGAAGGAATTGAAGTAAACCAATCTTCTATTGAAGTCCACCATTCATTTAAACTGTTAGCAGTATCATCTTTCCAATCAACGATACTAGTGGTAATGGCTACACTCCATTCAGCTAACTTTTCAACTATCTTTTGCTTTCCACTTTCGAACCAAAAAGCAATAGAGAAGATCAAATTATTGAAATCTTCTTTAAGTCGATCTGGAAGATTAGCAAAAAATGATTTAATAGACGTATACCATTCTTCAAGTTTTGGTCTAGTGTTATCTGGTAAGTTTTTAAAATAGTCGATAAGTGAAGTTTTCCAATTTTCCATAGAAGTTTTTGACACTTCTGGTAAACTATCAAACCATAACTTGAGCATATTCGACCATTCAGTAAATTTATCTAATAATTTACTTGGCACACCATTTAATGAAGTATCAAATGCAATCCAAATTCCTTGAAGTGTTGGTTGGATATAATCTGATAGACTATTACTCCACTCTTTTAACTTACTACTAGAAGTATCAACTCCATCAGAAGTTTTGTTCTTAAGTTTGTCAAAGAACTCACCAATCTTGTCCTGTGCCTTTTGTACATCTTCGATAAAAGATGGTGGTAGAAAGTCATAAAGGTACTTAGCAGTAGCCATACTTCCTTTACTTGCTCCATCACCAATACCACTAAAAATACTTCCGATTTTATTTTTGGCTTTCGTAATCCAACTATCATCTTCTGTTTTTTTCTTAGTGTCATCAAGAGCCTTAGTCACTCCATTAATTTCTGGCTCAGAAAATATATCATCAATTTTAGTTTTCGTATCTTTAGAAGAGTTTTGAACTTCTTCATTTGATTTAATAATTTCTGTATTAGCACCAGTAATTACATCTTTAGTGAGGTGAGCTTTAGACCATTCTTTTAAGAGGTTTTTCTGAGACTGAGTTAAATCTTCATTCTTTTGGATAAAATCATCGAAGGAATCAGTAGTGCTATATGTAGATAGGTCTACTTTAGTTAAAGCATCAATGATTTCATAATATTTGTCTTTATTATTTTCTAATTCGGATGCGCTTATGTTTAGGAAATCAGTTAATACTTCTTGTGAATCCTTGTAAGCTTTTGTCTTCTTACCTGCTTCACCCATAGTATCTACTAACAAATGCATTGCTTGTAGGTGAGACTTCATACCAGAAAGGTCATCACCATTATAGCCAAACAAACTAGCAGTTAAATCAATGGTTTGCATAGCCTCTTGATTTAAGTCTTCCATTGAAGTCGTAAGACCATCCACACCCTGTTTCTGTGCTTCTGCTCTAAGTCGTGCATTATCATGCTCTCTAGCAAGACCATTTAATAGTCCTTGTGATTGTTCTAGCGTTAATCCTGCATCTTGTAGTCTTTTAACAAGTCCGTTCCAATTCCCATCACCTTCTGCTACACGATTGCTTACGTTTACGACTTCCATTAAACCTTTTTTAACATCTGCTGTTGATTTTGTTACATTACCAAATTCATCAGTAATTGAAAAGAAAGATTCTGGAAGAGCTTTAGCGACTTCACTTAGTTGATCTTTTACATCTTGAAGTTTTAAAGGATCATCACCAATATTTTTGGTCATTTTTAGGTATGCATCACTAAATACATCCCCTACTTCTGTACCGATAGTGAACAAATCTCTGTACGCTTGCTCAAATTTTTCTGGTGTATCTGCCCCACGCAACATAGCTTCATTGTACTGAATGAATTTTTCTACAACTGCCTGTTGTTCGTCACCTAATGTTATTAGTTTCCCTTGAGCTTCAAAATAAGCTAATGCTTGACCTTGGATAACTTTGATAGTTTTCTTAATGGCTTCTGTTTTCTCTGCTTCTGCCATCAATATTTCTACTTTGTTTTGTTGTATTGCTTTTGTGTTATCAATTTTGGAGGTTTTTTGACCAAGGAAAGTAGCCTCCATTGTCTTCTTGCCATCAGAGTTATTTAGTCTCTCTTGTGCTTTCTTAAGGTCTTCAACATGGTCTATAATCTTCATGTAAGCTTTAGATTTTTTCTCCATGTCCTCAAGGAATTTAGCATTTGCTAATTTTGCTTGCTCTCTTGAAAGTTCTGCAACTGCTTTAATTTCATGTTTGATTTCGGCAGTTGTTTTCATGTGAGCTTTGCCATTTGCATCTATGTATCTAACAGTAGTAGGAAGAGTTTCAGCTAGTTCTTTTTGAATATGATTATATTCTTTTTGTTCATTTTTGGTTAATGTTGTTTTACTAGAAAGTTTTTCATATTCACTTACTAGACTTTCCATTCCATCTGTATGTTTACGGTATCCATCAACCATTTTCTTATTTAATTTAACTAACTCTTCTTCTTTTTGTTTCTTAGTGTTATACAGATTCATTAGTTTTTCAATTGCAAAACCTAGAGCTACGAAGCCTAATCCTATAACAGTTGAAGCAAGCATTGCTTTAAACGTAGCACTGAAAGTTTTAACTGCTACACCCATTGCTACAAAAGCAGATTTAACTTTTACCATTCCTGCTGTAGCTTTAGCACCAAGCATAGAAAATCCTGTTCCTGCAACTGCTGTAGAACGTGCCATAGCAGTTCCCATTGTAGTAGCTCTTACACTTGTTCTGCTAAATGATTTCTGCATCTCAGACAAGCCTCTTACAATAGAGTTGCGTAACTTATTAAAGACTCCCATTTTAACTAGAAGAACTGATACCGCACCAAATACTACTGGTAATGCACCGAAATTATCAGTAATTTTGATTGCTACACCTGCTAATGCAGTCAGTAGTCTAATAATGTTCATCATGCCACTACTTAAAACAGCATTACCTACAGCAGAAGATAATTCTGTGAAACTATTCTTAAGAGTATTAATTCGTGCTTCATATGATTTTAGATATTCAGCGTTTTCTCTCATTGCAGAACCTTGAGAATATGTAGCTGTTTCTGTTGCATCCATAGACATTTGATAGTTGTTCATCAATGCTAAGAATCTAGATAGTTGGTATCTACCTGCTACGGTTACAGCTATGTTTTGACGTTGGGAATCTGATAAGTCCCACCATCTTTGAGATAAATCCTCTATGATATCACTTACTGGTCTTACTACAGATTCTCCATCTTCTCCTATTTTTCTAATGGATACACCTACACTGGCTAAAATAGATTCAGAAGCCTTAAGTGTAGTGATACGAGAGTAAATAGTTTTTAGTGAGTTACCAATAATATTTCCAGATTCCATTGTTACCGCACCGATAGCAGTAATATGTCCAACAGATTCTTCTAATGTCACACCGAATGTCTTAGCTGTTGCAGATGATCTTTTCAGACCTTGTGCTAATTGTTGAGTTGAAATAGCATAGTTATTGTCAACTTCGTTCAAAGCATCAACGATTCTAATGGAATCTTCTGCTGAAATGTTAAATGCATTCATTGTACCAACTAGAGATTCAGTAGCTTCTTGTGCGCTCAGATCGGATACGTTTGACATTAATGTTGCAGTTCTAGTTATGGCAAGTAGTTGCCTTTCATTAAACTGTCCAAATGTCCTTGCAAGTTCGTTTACGGATGCTAGAACATCATTAACGTTGTTTCCTAGTTCTTGAGACAAACTTACTGCACCTTTGAATACCGAATCAATAGATAAATTGTCACTAGCTACTCTTCGTAGTTCTGTCAATGATTTATCAAGATTAATGATTTCAGTAGCCATCTTCTTGACAACATTGATTGTTCCATAGAAAGCTGTCATTGCTGTCATCCATACTGGAACACGTGCCATAGCAATTCTAAGCTGTTCGAAGATACCTAAGTTTGCATTTCTGTTGAATACCTCAGAAGTACCCATATGTCTTAGTCTACTGTCTACATTGGAAATTTCATGAGTCAATTCCCTTGCAGTTTTACCTGCACTAGCAAACTGAGTACGAATAGATGTAACACCTTTGCTATCAGTTTTTAATTTGATAGTCGCAACATCTGCGCCATACAATGCTTTCATGTATTCTTTTACTTTCGCAATGTCACCATTTTTAATGGCTAGAGCAAAATCTTTTTGCTGAGAAGGAGATTGTTTAACAATAGAATTAGCTTTGGCATTCATGTCTGCTACTTGCTTAAATTCTTTCATTTTCCTTATGTATCTATCTGTTTCAGTAGTTAGTTGACCAAGGTTTGAACCCATGTTTCTCTTCAACTGTTCAAAACGTTTCATTACAGCAGATGTACTCTTACCTGTGGTTTCAGCCCATTCAATCATAGAATGTTTCAGTTTATCTAACTGTTTTGAAATGTTTTGATCGACCTTTTGTTTTGCAACTGCATGGTCAATATCTTTCATGCGTTTTCTAACTACATTGTATTGCTCCATAGTTTTAATACTATTGGCAAGTGTTCTAACTTCTTGTATGTTTGCTTTCGATAAAGCACCCTCTGTTGCATGGTGACTTTTTTCAATAATATCTAACTGTCTAAGAGTAGCAATTCTTTTCTCTTGAGCAGATTTAAGTTCTTTTTCTTGAGCAATTTGTTCAGTATAACTCTTTTTAAGTTGAGCAAACTCAGTCTTGATATCATTAATTAATTTTTTAGTAGCAGGATCACTATAAGAACCATTGCTAATTCCACTAAGTTTAGTGTTCATAACATTTAAATCATCAGAGGTTTTAGTACCACCTTTGATTTTTGATTGATACCGTTCGATATCTTGAACAAGAGCTTTTTGCTCTCTTAGTAGAGCATTTTCTTTTTCATTTAATTGAATAGATGTTTGTTCATCTTTAATTTTTCGTTCAAGTGCTTTAACTGCTCCCATTTCTAATGAGCCGTTTGCACCACTGTTCATAAGTTTGTCATACTCTGTTCTTAAATTTTGAGATGCTTTCCCTGTTTTACCAAGTTCTCTCTCAAGATTTTTAAGAGCCTCCATTGACCTATGAACCATTTTCTCAGTCGTAGTTGCAACTGTGCGATCTACAACTTGGAATTTGTTTTTATCACTGTTCCAAGAATATTTTACTTTTTCAATAACTCCATTGGCTTTCTCTAAAGTGGCAATAAAGCCTTTTAGATTACCTTGAGCATCTTTGATTTCGAAAGATGAAAATAGTCCCTTTTCCCCGGACTTCATCTTTGACTTAAGTATTCTCTCTGCTTCTTGTAATTGAGAAGCATATTTCTTGATATTATTAAAGTTTTGAACCCCTGCATTAGTAGGTACATTTAGAGCTTGATTTAATTCTTTACTCTTATTTTCAATCTGTTTTAATGTTTTACCATACTTATTGTTAAAATCATCCATTGTTTTTTGGATATCTTTAAGTTGGTTTTTAATATGTGAAGCTGAACCTGCTACATCAATTTGTACTTTAATTTTTAATGGTTTAAAACTTGAACTGTTGTTTAATTTATTATGTAGTGCGCTCAATTGATGATTCATACTCTTAATAGAAGAGTCTAATTGAACTTTAAGTTTTACAGGTTTATTGACAAGTTTTTCAGAAATTAAATCAATTTGCTTCTTGATATGTGGCAAACTACCTTTTATATCAAGTTCTGCTCTTATCTTTATAACTTTAGCTTTTATCAGTGCATTTAAATCGTTACTTCCAGTTGCTCCCATTGTTATATCCACCCCTTTTAATATCTAAGGAGGGTGCTTTCGTAACACCCTAATCTTTTGCAGATTAGGTTGTTACTCCTAATCTAATATAAATCGTCTAAGTCATCACTATCATCACGCACAACATATATTTCTGTTGTTTGAGAAGAACTATGACCTAGTAACTTTTGAACTTTTTTAATATCTAAACCATCTTCTACTACTGCATTTGTTGCTCTTGAGCTTCTAAATAAGTGGGGATGCACTGCTTTCCCACCAATGACTTCACTAAATTCTGAACACCATGAATTGAAAGTATTTGGAGAAAGTTGTTTATAACCGTCTTTCTTTTTACTTGCAAAAACGAATGGACAATCATCATTCTCTATTTGTTCTTTGCGATATTCTATCCATTTTCTTATTGCATCCATTGCCTTTTGGTCAAATGAGAATTTTCTTTGTTTTCCTTCTCTTCCTTGACCTTTAGCTCTTATATAATGAGTTAGGTAATATTCTTTTTGATTACCTTTTTTATCAATGAACTTTTCATAATTAGCAACTTCTACTAATAACTGTCTTGATTCTTCTCTTCTGCAACCAGAGGAATATGTAAAATACACATAAGCAAGTTTCTGCCATTCTTTCTTCTCTTCTAAATATGTAATTATTTGTTGTATTTCTTTAGTAGTCAAAGGTATTTTTTCTTTTGAACTCGTCTTAGCTACATTAGGAATCGACTTTGAATATATATTCCTAAAGTCTGGATGTTCGTCACTAAAATACAATTCTATATAACCACATAAACTAGAAACTGCTGATCTTTTAAATTTTATTGCACTTGAGCTAAGTTCTTTACTGATTAACCAGTTTTGATATTTTAGAGCATCACGTGGCTTTAAATCTGTTATATTTTTATTCCTAGCAAAGTCATATACCCACTTCGCAAAAATCTTTAATGCAGATGTATACTGCTTAAGCGTTTGTTTGGATAATTGACCTTGAGATAAAAATTCTTCAATTAGTTCTTTATTATAGTCATTGACTTCATTTTCCCAGAAATCATCTGTCACATCTTCAATCTTTTTATATGCCATTTTATTTCACCTACTTTTTTAAAACACCTTTCTGCTGTGGTTGTTTTCTAAATTCTTCACCTTGCCAATTAACTACAAGAGTGATTCCTTTATGTTTTCCACTTTCAAAAGCCTCTTTTACTCTTTCAATATAATTAATACCTTCAAAATAGCCAAAGCGGTAAACATCTTTAGCTCTACCTCTTTTTACTTTCCAACCTTCACTAATTAACATAATAGAGTGACCTTTGGGTTCGCTCTTGCTAATAACTGAATCGTGATAAAGTAAATTATCATCAAAGGTCAGTTCGATACCTAAAGTATCAGAACCGACCTTTTTTACATGACCTAATTTAATTGCATTTTGTGATTTTCTTGTTCTTATGTATGCTTCTGGTTTATAACTAGACAAATATCTTCTCCAAATTTTTAGAGCTATGTATTTTAACCGTCTACCTTCTGCCATTAATACTCTCTTTGCTTCTTGTTCTGAATCAAAAGCAAATAGTGAATTATTCTCCGTCATTGCCCTCAATCATTTCTTTAAGTTCTTCATTGCTAATTTGATCTGCAAGTTCCATTGCTTCTTTTTCTGCTTCTTCAACATTAGACTTGATATTCTCAACAGTCTGTTTTAGAAGTTCAAAAATCTTATTGGTTTCATCTTCTGGAAGAACATTAAGTATTGGTGTAATTGCATCTAAGTCGATCATTACTGTAAGCATATCTAGAGCTTTATCTACATCATTTGGAACTTCTAAACTTGTAAAATGTTTAATGATTAACAATGCTGTATATGGACTTGCCATTTCAAGCCAATCAACATTGTGACCTTCGATTGAATTGAAAAATTTCAACATATCTTCTAATAGAGCATGTTGTTTTGTTTTACGAAATACTACATCATGTGTAAGTTTATATTCGCTTTCTCCAATAGTTACGAAAAACTCTTCCGTTGCATCTAATTGTTTACTTTGCTTTTTAAGCTCCGTAAGAGTTAATTTTTTAATATCCTTTTTAACATCAGTCATTCTTTGTTACCCCTTTTAAGTCATTATTTATTGTATTTGTGGTAAAAAATAAACATTTCTACCTATTGACATTATATCATTTTTTGGATAAAATGTCAATTTTATCTATTGCGTTATCATTAAAAAAAGAATGGGTAAAGAACCTATATTATGTTCTCTACCCATTATGTGATTATTTATTGTACTTATTACCCTAGACGAATGATATCGTAAAGCTTGAACTCTTCTGTTGAAGTATCAGTTAAGATATCTAGGTTGAAGTCGAATGTTGATACGTTTTCTGCATCCATTGCTAATTCGAATGAAGATTGTAGTTTAGCTTTTGCAATTACGAACTGCATTTTGCGGAAAAGTCCATCTTCACCTTTAACAACAGTTTCACCAACTACACGATAAGTAGCAGGGAATTGTTTACCAGAGAAAGTGATCTGTACAGAATCAGCAGGTGCATCATACTCATAAAATGCCATTACTTCTGTTTCACCATTAGATACTACTACATCAAATAATTGTGGATCAGTTCCATCAACTGTTGCAGTAGCTTCTTCTGTAAGTACACCATTGGAGTAGCCGTAAAAAGTAACTGGTCTACCTGCTTTTGGTTCTTGCTTAAGAGTAACTGAGCCATTTTCAATTGTAAGTACGTCACGACCAGTAGCAGTGATACCAGTAGTTTTAGCTGTAGTACCTGCAAGCATTGCAAGAGATTGATCAGAAAGT
This sequence comes from Halobacillus rhizosphaerae, assembly GCF_046719735.1. Lineage (NCBI taxonomy): Bacteria > Bacillati > Bacillota > Bacilli > Caryophanales > Bacillaceae > Halobacillus > Halobacillus rhizosphaerae. The sequence goes on along the minus strand of NZ_JAUTWQ010000003.1, from coordinate 176,605 downwards.
AATGCATCTTGCATAGCAAGAGTTGCTTTACGACCATAATCCCAAGTCATTAGACGGTTGTTGCCTTGACCACCATTAGCTTCTGCACTGTCGGACTCGTTGGAAATACTAGAAACTTTTAGTGTGTCGAAAAATAGGGATGGTTTCCCTGTTGAAATATCAAAGAAAATTACGTTTGCAACTTCCTTTAAACCATAACGCTTATTCATTATGTGATTCCTCCGTTTTTAAATAAAAAATATATGTATCAAGTAAGTTTATAACTTACTAGACCAGTGAGTTAAATCTACGCTTTCTGCACCTGCCATCATAGCTTGGATGCTGAAATTGTAGTTGTCTATTACCTCTAATCTTGCATATTCGCTATAGAGCATATAAACTGTGTAGTCCCAAATACTTAATTTGTTGAGAGCATTAGCTTTTGTACTAACAGCATCAATTATGGTAAAAATATCAATATCATTTTCACCATCTGAATCTTGTAGTGCCTTTTTCTTTTGATCAACTTTCCTCCTGTATCCTTCCATTTGTTCCATTAGAAGTCTTGTCTCTTCATCAGCAGGAAGGGTTTCTTCCTCTTCTTTTTCAGAAGGAGGTATTAAGTAATTTTGGAGTTTTATTATTTTAACAATGTTATCGAAATTATCTCGATGAATGACCTTCATATCTTCTTCACTCATGGATTCTAATACATCATTGTTTATGGATATTTCGCCATATTCATCTGTATAGAATATCCCTCTTTTTTCAAAGTCAATTGCTATGATATTCTCATCAAGAAATCTGATATCATGTGTTCTAAAAATCATTTGTAACGCTTCAATTAATGCTTGTTGAAATTCTTCATCACCTAATTTTGTGTAAAAATCAAACGGTTTTAAAGTGTGTTGAATTTCTTGTAAGGCTCTTTTTCTATCTTCATCCACTATTGCTTCAATAAAATCATCAACAGAGAGTGATACCCATTGAATATTTCTCATATAATGAGAATGTCCAAAGTCAACTAATTCACCGAGAAGATATGGTTTTATATCTAAATTATCAACAGTAAGACTACTACCTTTTAGAAGACATAATTTGAGATCAAGTTCATTTAATTCTCTATAATCTCTCATATCTTAATCACGCTTCTATGGATAAATATTCGCAATACAATCTAATTGCATCAAATTTAGTATTGACTGCTAAGTGTCTAAAACCTTTTATATCCAGTTTTATTGTAGTGTTGAGGCTACGACTTCCAATTTGATCTATGATTCTACCCATAATTTCATATGGTCTTATTAACGATCTTTCACCATCATCAATAAGCCACAAGCTTTTCGCTACAACTATATCAATGAGTAATTGAGTTTCTAAGATAACCTCTGAACCATCAAATTCTCCATCATTGTGATATACACGAACAAATGATGAATCACTAGTTATGGCATCTGGGTCAAAAGGGAATGGATGAATTTTTGAATCTGGATGTTCTCTTGCTATTAGATTTGATTTATCTTCGACAGGTTGGAGGAAAGGGTTTTTCTCATTATTTACTAATAATCTTGCCAATCCTTCATTTTTTGCCAATTGAATCATAATATCAACTATACTTTTAGAAAGGTTTTCTAACTTCATTACCAAATTCTCCCTCCACTAACATCATCATCTTTAACTTCTGGTATAAGGGTTTGTTGGCTCTGATTGTTGATTTCTTCATAATTCTTATTTAAAGCAATTCGATTTTCAAAATCATCACCATTTTGAATGGTTGTAACTTTGGCAGTGAACTGTATAATTCCATAACCATTTCTATCAACAGAAGTTACATCATCTACACCTGTAATTTCAAAAACCTTCCTACCAAAAATAAACCTATTGTTAAGCTGAATACTTTCTGTATCTTCATTTGCTTCAACAAAAATAAACAACTGTCCAAGAGGTAATCTAACATCATACTTATTCCATTCGATTTCATCTTTACTTTGCTTGGCTTTTGATCCTAAATCAGTAGCACTTGCAACGCAATAATATTCTTTAATTTGGTCATTATTATCTTTCCATTTTAGAGTTCTATTACATTTAGAAACTAGAACCTTGGAGGAAACACCTGTGCCATATTTACCGAATATTACCCAAATCTCATCATCAAATGTCAAATAAGTTCCAACATTTAAATTTTGATTAGGTCTAAATAAGACTTCTCTTAAAGTACCTAATCTTTCTACTTCTATTACCCTAGCATCCATCTCAGTAATTTCTGGGAACTCTGTACTAATGACTCCCACTTTTCTAAAGGTTGGTGCGTTGGCAAAAGTAGATTCTATGAAAGTAATGGTATTTTTATTGTATGATTCTCCAATATTTTTACCGTTACGACCTACTCTTTTATTATATCTGTCTAGGAAATCACTCATTTTCGAGCTTTCCAATCAGATTTTTAATTAAGTTTAAACACTTGAAAGTTTCTCTTTTTATGATTTTCTTCTTACTATCTTTTTTGTAGATTTCTTTTTTAATAGATTCTAGTGTGGATAGCAATGAAACATATTCGAAACTTTGATCTAACTTTATAACTTCTTCAAGACCATATAACTCAAACAACAAAGATTCTATGTAAGTCTTAACACCAACATTTTCTTCTTCAAACAATGGAAGAATTTTAAAAACATTATTGACTACTTGGTTTAAATAAACTATTAATTTCTTTTTATCTTCAACCATTACCATTTCTCCTTATCTAGATCAATATAAGAGTATTCGGTAATTAATTTCCTTGCTTCTTTCGCAAAGTTTCTATAAAGTAGACTCATTTCCTTAAGTTGGTTGGCTTGTGAATAGATTTTGAAATCTTTATCACTAAGAGACTGTTTCATATTTTCATCAGTTAAAACTTTCGGTTTCAAATATTCCACTAGCATTAATGAGACTAAAACTTCAACTTCAAATGGATGTAGTTCTACTGTGAATACAGTTTCACCATTGTCATCAATAGTTTTTAAACTATTCTTACATTTGTAAAATTTAGTTCGTGCAGATTTAAAATAACCGAAAAGGTCTTCCATGATTTCTTCTTCTGTTATATTGTCCGAAAGAAAACTGTAATCCGATATCCTTGATAAAAAACTATCATAAATATCAGTAATTTTAGTTACTTCCGACATTCTCTACACTTCCTATGCTTTATTAACGTAAATGACGTTTCCTTTTTGTTTTCCTTCTAGTGCTAGATCATTAATTGGACTATTATCTTCTAATGAGAATTGAAATTTATCTTGAATCATGTTGATGACACGAACATCATAAAGTTCTTTCTTTGAATGCAATTCTTGAGCTTTATTGATGAAAGTATTTTTCATACCTTCTGGTAAGTTATCAACAAACACAATCAGTTCTTCAATTTCCATTTTAAATACAGAGTCGATATTTTCTGGTGTAAGAATATTTTTGTATTGTTCTGTTAGACCAAATTCATCTTGAACTTCTTTATCTAGAACAACCAACCAACATTCTCTGAAATAACTAGGAAACCTGTTTTGAATAGTTACTAGTTCACCATATGGAATAGATTCAACTTGACCAAATCGTGTGAATCTCCATTGTCTACGACTAATATCTGACCGATAAACTACTGTACCCATCAAACCACTCATTACTGCAATCTTGTCATCATCTTTGAGTTTAGTTTTCTTAGATAGTACACGATGTTCGTCAATTTCTAACTGCTTTGCATCTTCTTCTTCTTGCTTAATCATTTGTTGAAGTTGAGCATTTGTATATGCTTTACCTTCTTTATCTTTCAAGTCTTCTTTTTCGTAACCGTATTCTTCTACCAAAATTTTTGTTAATTCACGCTTGTTTAATTGTGCCATTATTAATTTCTCCTTTTTCTCATTTATATTAGGAGAGGCAATAAACCTCTCCATATATAATTATTTATTGCACTTCTCTTATAGAGAAGGAAGTTTTACGAAACCAAATACTTTGGTTGTGATTACTGCAATACCGAAACGGTTAGCAATGAAGTATTCTTTCATCATGTCAGAAGTAGTACCTTCTTGTTGGTCTTGAATAACTGCATCACCTTCGTTTACAACTTTAACCATTTTATCAGAGTTCTGTGGAAGAACAAGAATCATGTTGTTGTCGATAGCAAATTCATCAGTACCATATTCATGAGACTGTTCGATTTCACGCAATTCGATTCCAGAGATAACACCATAGAATCCAACTTCATTACGTCTGTCTTTCATAGTTTCTGTGATAGCATTAGGGGCAAGTCTACGAAGAGCAAGTTTAGTACCGTAAACGGCAACTTTCTCACCAGTACGTGCTTCAATGTGCATAGCAAGTTCAACTAGATCATCTTCTGTAAGGTTTCCAGAGAAGTGATATGTACCGTTGTATTTACCATAGCTAGAAAGAACTGCTTTGTAGATACGTTGAGTAAGATCACGCTTGAATGATTCAGCAATACCTGCCATCATCTCAGCCCAATCTACACGACCTGCTAAGAAACGATGAAAGTCCTCACCGATTTTAATAGCATAAGTATCAAGAGAAATAGAGAACTCTTGACCATCACGTAAACGTTGTCTACGGATATTAGAGTTTCCATCAGATACTAGAGCGATACGGAAAATTTGGTTAGCAGGAGTTTTGAATAGGTTTGCATCTCCCCATGCTAAGTTACGATATTCAGCGAATCCTTCAAATTGAGCTTTAAGCCCTTCTTGAAGAGTTTCGTCAATAATGACTTCTAGTAAGTCGAAAATTTCTGTTTTATGCTTACGGAATACTTTACGAGCTTCTTTATCAGTCATATCAGTAGTATATTCCATCAAATCTGCAAATGCTTTACGAAGTGTGTCATTTGACTCATCTGTTGAGAAGTTTTGAGAACCATTAGTAATGGATTTACCTTTAGCCAAATCAACAGCTAATTTTACAATATTTTTGTCCATTTTGTATATTCCTCCTTGGGATTATTTATGTATTAGTTACGTGTAACTTGTACAGCGAAAGCTTCCATAGTTAGGTCTAATTCGTTACCACTGTTTTCGATTACTTCGAAGACAACTTTAGCACTTTGAACTGCTGTAGCATCTTTACCAAGTTTACCGTCAGCTTTAACACAAAGAACGTCACCAACTGCAACTGTATCAGCAAAAAGATCAGATGTAAGAGTAACAATATCACCATCATATAGACGGTATGCACGTGCTACTTTACCTGCTTCAATGCGGAAGTCAGCTAGTTTGTAATCTCTTTCGTCATACATTACTTCTGAACTGTGGATGAAAAGAACGTCAAGAGCAACATCCTCAACATCAGCTAGACGAGCTTTCTTAGTTTCTCTTTCACCTGCGATCAAACCTTCAACTACAACAAACAAACCGTTTGTGATTTTAACTGTGCTAGTTCCTGCATTGTCATAAACAATTACAGATTCCAAGTTACCATTGTAACCTGCAAGCATCTTATCTTTACGAGCGATTGCCATTTTTATTTTCCTCCTAATAATTATTTAATAATTATTTATTGTATTTGTCGAACAAATCCCCATAACGCTGATTTTGTTCTTCTTTGTCTTCACCACTTGTGATTGTCAAGCGGATATTACTATCATTTTCTTTTGAAAAATTCTTTGAAGCCATTTTGCGACCCAAAATTGAGAAACATTTATCTTCTAGTTGTTCAAGTGTAAAAGAATGAATATCAATCTCTTTAACATCTTCTTCTGTTAGTTGGAATTTTGTAAACATATCTTGAACTTTTGCTTCATGATTTGTTTTCTCAACATCAAGTTTAAATTGACGTAGAGTTTCAACCTCAGTGGTTAATGCTTGTTTTTCGGAAGTTAGTGTAGAATTTGCAGTTTCTAATGTTGCAATTTGAGCTTGCAAATCTTCTACTGTTGGTTCAGTAACTTCTGGCTCAGTAGAAACTGGTTCAGTAGCTTCTGGTTTTACAACCTCTGGTTCAGTTTTTGGCTCAGTAGAAACTGGCTCAGTTTTTGGTTCTACAACTTCTGGCTTTACTTCTAATTCGAAAACTTCAATGATTTTTGCTTCTAGTTGATCTTCTGAAATTTCATCAAATTTGATGCCTTTTTCATTTAGTTGTTCAACTGTTAAACTATATTTTTCAAGTAATTGTTTTAAAAACATATCGTTTTCCTCCTTGTTTTTTTGATATGATTGTAATTCACCCAAAAGTTGCGAGAACTCTTGTTTAAATGAATTTTTATCTAAGGTATAAGTCGCTGTAATATTTGCATCTTCAAAAGCAGGTTCTACTTCATCACCAAGAATACAAAATGCAGAGAATACAAAATTATTAATCTCGTAAGTTTCTTCATCATCATTCCAAGTACCATCTGTCACTTCAATTTCCATTGATTGACCTTTACCACTTTTAATAACATCATTGGCTTCTGCATATCTCCCTGTCCAAAGAATACAACCACTAACAGTTAAATATTCACGAATTGAACCGTCTGAGCCTCTAACTTCTTCCCATTCATACTCTGCTGATTCTGGGACAACACCATAAGGTTTAGTTGTATGTATAAAGTCATAAGAATCAAGATCAATTGCTCCACCATGACCTTTATAATCTTTAGCTTCTACAGAATACTCACCAACAATAGGAATGTTGATAATAGTAGGAAGTGCATTTTGCACAGCTTCTTTTGATATACTTGAATAGTTTCTATTCTTGCCTGTATAAAGAACACGAACTTTACAAGTAGAGAAAAGAGGACTAATAGTTTTTACATCACTAATACTTGCTTGAAATTCTAATATTTTTTTCAACTCTTTTCACCTCCTTCAAAGTCGTGATAACTTAAGCATTAGGCTTATCCTTGTTTCTATTTGTTTCATCAGATGCATCTTTTGCTTTCTTTGCAGGTCTACCATCTTCTGCTTTTGGTTTACCTATAATCTCATCACCATTCATGGTGTGAGAACTTTGTAAAGGAATGAATTTTTCATGAAGTTTCAAAATATCATTTTCTAAATATGCACTATTCATAGTTTCAATTGGACTTTTTCCAACAACTGCACATAACTCATTCTTAACTGGAACTCCATATTGTGCAGATTCTAAGTACATTTTATACATATCATCTCTATTAAAATGAGTAACATGTAGAATACTCAAACTAAACATTAAATCTTTAGGGTATTCGGATTTCAGATAGCGATTAACCCATCTTTCAATCTGAGTAAGTACACCAAACACAATCTCTTCATCTGTACGGATTGACATTAACAATCCTTGAGAAGTAGATTTATCAGCATTAAATAATAGTTGAGATGTACCACTACCTGCCCAAAAATCACGTTCTGCTTTGGCAACACCATCACTATCAACTCTATCTTTGTCAAACTTAATAGGGCTAATAGGCATTGGAGAAGTAATTACTCCTACATTTTCTGGAACAGTGTTACTTGCTAAATTGTGAAAAAACATCATAGTATCTTTATCAATCATGAAATCGTTATTATTATCGCTGTTTTGTCTAATTGGTAGCTCTTGTGATAGAATCATGTAATTCCCAAGTTCTTCTTTGTCTTTCCGTAATTGTTTAAATGCTTCAATATCATAAATAGCATCAAAACTACCTGCAAATGGTGGAAAGGTTTCTGTAAATTCTTCATTTACTTTAATGACAATGGTATTTCTTGAATTTAACTCTACCCACTGTCCAATCTTAGAGTTCTTTTCTTTCATTGCTTTCCATTCTCTGAACTTGACCTGCACTTCTGTTGCCCATTCTGAAAGCAATTTCTCATTACCTAAAAAGAAAGACATATCAATACTAAAGTTGTAAACACCATCTTCTACAGAGGTGATTTTACAAATATCAGCTTCAATATTTTGTATGTAGAATGATCTTTTTTCTCTATGTATATATCCATAAAATACATCTTCTTTAAATGCAATCCTCAGTAATTTCTTCATTTCATGTGGAAGATTCATCATCTTGATCAGTTCTGCAATTTCGATATATTGTTTTTCAACTTTGCTTTTATTACTTTTTCTAATATCACGAATAGGATTAATAACATGAGCAAACAGTGCCATATCTGAAAAGTGCTTTAGCAATCTTTGATACTGTGGACTTTTAGCATATAAGAGATTTGAGATTTCACGTAAGGTTCGCTGATTTCGCTCAAGTTTGTAACCCTCAATAATTTCTCTAACTTCACTCTGCTTATATTTCTTTAGAACTCCACGACCTCTTCTAGACTTGGATAAATCTGAAATTATTAATCTACCAAAGTTATTTCTATCAAATGACATTGCATTTTTTCTTAATATTAACTCTTGATTGACTTCCTCTGACATTTTCTCACCTCCTATTAACTCCAATATTTGCTTTTCGCTTTCTTAACTGCAAAGAACCCTTTAACATCAAACGTCTGTCTTTTTCTTTGTTGGTTCTTTTGTTCTTCAAGATAGATATAATATAGACCGTATGAAACAGCAGAATATCTATCTTTTTCCATGCTTTTAGAAACCTGTTTAACAACAGATTTTTTACCTCTCTCTTCATAAAAGAGGTTCATTACTTCTTCTACAAAAAGACTTGTTTCAACGTGTGGTGCAATAACTTTTGCTAATTTCTCATAATCTTTTTCTTTTGATTTCTCTTTAATTACTGATTCTGGAATTAATAGTTTTAATTCATGGTTTGAAATTACATTCATAAAATTATTGTGTATATCAGATGAATTAGTTTCTTTTGTATTTGAGCTAATATTAAAGATATATGGTTTTGAATTAGGAAGTTTATATTTATCGTATGTGTCATCATTTACAACTGAATAAGAATCATGAGTATCATCTTCGAGAACCATGAGATCAAGCAAACCTTTTCCTAATCCGTTTCCATCTACGCAAATCATAGAAGCATCATATTTATCTCTTAACTCTTTAATATGCTTACTCTGATATTTAAAGTGCATTTTACCTTTGTATGTATAAATATTTACTAACTGTTTGAAATAGTTTCCACTACCTCTTGGTATGAGTTTGAAGACAGCAATTGCTGTAGTTGCAGTTTTCTTTCTTTCAGAACGTGCAACGTCAACAGAAATTACATAGAAATGATCGCCTTTTGTGGTTTCTGTTTCAGATTTCTTCAAGGTTCTACATTTTTCTAAATCTTGCAACTGTACCAAACTGTTCTCACTCGAACCTGTCCATACACTGTTGTACTCTCTAGCAAATTGTAAAGGTGACATACTAGGTTGATTTCTAACATCTTCGATATATTCTGGATCAAGCTGTTCAAAAAGAACTGGTAGCTCAAAATCATTACCGATGACAAAGGCTGACTTTCCTCTAGCCATATCTAACATTACACTGTATAATTGCTCCCAAGCATATGATTGTCTTGAGGCGGCAGTTGTTACATACATTATCTGCTTATGTAATTCATAATTTAAAACCTTACCACCGGGGGCAACACTTTTTCTGTTGTTTGCAAGTAGTGGTAAAAGTACCTCACCAATGACTTCTCTATGCTTTTCCATTTGACATATTTCCTCAAATGATAACCCATGCCTACGCAAACCACGTGATCCTTGTGAAGCAACTACAATATCTAATACTGCACCATTTAAAAATTTCAAACGTGTATAGTCTTTAGCAAAAGTAGCACCTCTGGGTTTTATTTCTTTTTGAAGTAAAGGCATAAAGTTCCAAATTGCTTCAATATTTTGTTGAGCAATTTGACTTGCTTGGTCTTTCTGTGGTGCAACAAGTGACAGTTTGATATTTGGAAAAAATATACATTTTAGATACATACTTAAAATATTCAAAAACGACTTGGATGTACCACGTGTTGCTGTTATGTAAACTTTTTTATACCTTGCCATGATTCTTAGAAAAATTCTTTGGAAAGGATAAAGTCTAAATGTACTATCCTCTGAAAGAATATAGTCAATGAATTTATCTGGATATACTTGGAAGTAGGCAAGCATATCTGCAAATTCTGGTAATAAATCTGAAATGTTACTACCTGCATTTGTGCCTTGTACATTTTCTAATTCATCCCAAGATTTCCATTTACTCATCTTCTTCTTCCTCTATGCTGAAATCTAAATCTTCATATTCTTCATCATTTAGTTCAACAGGTGTTTCATCAAGTTCGTAAAATTCATCCATTTCTGATGCTACTTCATCTGGAATTTCCGACAAAATTTGTTTACCTACTAAACGATTATAATAATTAAGCAGTGAGACAATCATTGAGTCTACTACATCTTCATCAAAATCAACTTTAGGTGGTTTCCTAAATCCTTTTTTCTCAACTTCTTCAAATACTTGAGCAAAACTTTTAATCCCTGTAGCATCATCTATGCTTTGTCTGTCTACTGGTCTAAATCCTGCTGATTTTTCCATGTCATCAATTGTTTTTGAAAGCTTAGTATAATTAGCAATATCTCTTTCTCTTCTCAATCTTTCCAATTCAATAGTCAAGTAGGCTAATTCCATAAGTTTATTCACATGAACAGGTGTATAAATCTCATGTGTCAAACGCATATCTTGATAAAATTTTTCCATCTTGAGATATTCAATCTGCTTATATCCTACTCCCCATTTATCAACAAGGTCATCTGAGTATTCGATTACTTCACCTTTAACATTTTCTAATTGGTTTGGTGCTTTGGCAGACTGTAAATCAACTGTCTTACTATTACCATCCATACCATTACTATTATCAAAGGTTTTATCTTTATTTTGACTTAGTGAGTTTATTTTCCGTATATATTCACCTAAAGGATATTTACCAGACTCAACTGCACTATTCCATTCTTTTTCTCTAAATGGTTTGTCTATTTGTCTTAGAAAACCAATAACGCTTTCAATGTCATCAACATCTACTTCTTCACGTATACATACACTGCAAATGTTTAAACTGCCATCTGGAAACATTGGGCTATCTACCTTATAGAAAAACTTTACAGATTTTTCTTTGCCACAACTTCCTTGACATTTCTTTTTAGGAGTCTTTGTTTGTCTACTCCTTCTAGGATTAGTCATAGTAGACACTCCCTTTCTATGTTATATTAAGAAAATTAAAACAGCACCCAATTATAAAAATTGGATGCTGAATAAAATTCTCAAATATCCCTCTCATTAAGAATACCCTTAACTAAGTTAATTTGTGTCACTTTTGTATAAAATTACTTTTTTATTAAATTATCATTTTATACTCAATGCCATTTTTTCAATTAATGTATTATCACCATTATTAATAATATAATCTGGTCTTAAACCTCTATTACAATCATAATTATAGTCATCTACATACATTTGAATAATTATAGAAACATGCTTATTTTTAAGTTCACATTTTCTAGTGCAACTACGACTCTGGTGAATATTAACTGTGTTTCCAAGCATTTTTTTGAATGTATCTCTGCTTTTTTGAAGACCTTCATAGGTATTTTCAATAACAAATATAAAAACACTTTCATTGTTATTTAAAACTAGGTTATGCAATTCCACTACTGCTTCATTAAGTTCTTTGTCACATTTCATTCCACTATCTTTAAGTTTTGTTAGTAGATTGATATAACTCATTAATTCTTCTTTTCTGTTCATCTTCATCATCTTCCTCTTCGTTTTTAATTTATATATTAAGCGAGTTTAATTCGCTCAATCTCGTTTATCATTTAAATTGAATATAATAAATTGCATCAAGGCTATCTTGAGAATATTCAAATAGTTGAAATCTCTTATTAGCACCTACAAATCCATTATCTTCATGCCATTCATCTGTCTTGTTTGCTGTAGCTAAAGTTCTCTGAACAATACCAAATTTATCTTTTGTGATTTCTGTATGTAAATGACCACTATGTACTTCTCTTATTTCTGCTTCTGCAATCAATTTTCCAAACTCAGACATGAAGTTTTCAGTGATTCTATTCACACCTTTATCACCATGAGTAAGTCCAATAAAGACCTTTTTCCAAGTGAATGCTTTTCTTTGCTTTAGACTTGAATCAAATTTAGCTTGTGGAAAAATCTTCATCAATACTCTAAATAAACCATAGCTTAATGATTCATCATGATTACCCTTTACATACTTTGCTTCTACATTATCAGCATTTTCTAGTGATTCTTTAAATATAGTTTCGTAAAACTGTAATGCTTCATCAAAAGCAACTTCCATGTTAGTTTTTTCAATATTTGTGCCATTTGCAGTTTGTCCTCTAAAGTTGTCATTGTGTAATAAGTCTTGCCCAACCACAATTAAAATTGTGTCCCATTTACGTGATCTAATTCTATGTACAATCTCTAGTAGATAATTACAATAATCTTCCAACGTAGATATACCAAAATGCATATCAAATAATGAAATTTCAAGTAGTTTATCTTGAGCAATAGTCTCATTTTTTTCTATTATAATCTGATCACGCTTCGTAGTCACTAATTCTAATAATTTATCTAAATCGAAACCATCAACTCTAGGTTTAACAGTGATCTTACTTGAATATAATTCTTGTATTTTATCTGCTGTACTATAGACATTCCAAATATTATTTCTTGCATTTACTAGTTGCCAATCTTTTTTGTCGAAACCATGTGCTTTCAACAGGTAATCAACATCTTTTAATTGTTCTGCATTCATTCGAATAAGCTTATCTGACTTATGACTACCATTTGAAAGAATTTCATTTGTTTCTTTGTAAGCAATATCTTCTTCTGCATTTAATCTTTCTAGTTCTTCATTCTCTACAAAATCTTTCCAACCATAAGATTTTTTTCTTAAGGTTTCAGCAGAGTAATCTAGACCAAACATATCAACTAAATCTAACCAATCAAGTGAATGTTCTTTACTTAATTTCCCGACTGATAACCTAACTAAATGTCTAAATCTAGTTTCACCTTGTAATCTTTCTAAATTAAAATCACTCATTAAAAATTTACACCTCATATTTGTCATCATTCAAATAAGCCAAGAGCAAATGCCCTTGACTTATTCCTATCTTCCCGACCACTTGCTTTCGCAAGAAACTATTCAGTTACTTCTTCAACTTCTTTAATTGTTACAAATTTAGTATTGAATCGCTCATAGCCTTTACCATAAAACTCTTCATATGACTTAGGTGTGCGACCATTATACTGTGGTTCAAATTCTGTTTTATTTTTACGTGCTTCTTCTCTTCGTTCTCTACGTGTCATTTTCATATTGTTATCTCCTTTTTCTCATAAGAGATCACAGATTAAACTGTAATCTCTTTATATCTTTCAGAGTTGACTACTTCCAACATTAATTCATATGGATTTACTTCTTCATTACCTAGTAGGTTTTGGAAGATACTTGGAGAGAAACCAGAAACTAATTGCACTCCATTTTCATCCATTGTGAATGGTACATTACTCATAAAAGCGTTCACATTCCAGAAAACTAACTTTGGTAATTTGTAACCATTAAGTTCAAATTGTTCAGCTAGATTTTTAAAGATGTGAGTTTTTGCACCACTAACACATTGATTGAATTGCATATCAGAAATTATGTATAGTCTGTCAATCATTTCATCAGCAGGAACATTGTTATTAACTGCTGTCAATAGAATCTTTTTGAAAACCGATTCAATATTGGTTGACATTCCCCAATCTGCACGTGACATATTGGAAACTTTCTCAACAATATTAGTTCCTTTTATTTGTTGAAGTGAAGGTCTTTCACTAAAAGTAAAGAAATGATTATGAAAATGTCCTTCATTGCGTTCTGCTAAGTAAATGCCTAGTGAGATTGCAACTTCCATAGGAGTTCCATACATACTTCCAGATACATCAACAACTGCAATAGAGTTTTCTTTTCTATCTCCAATGAAGTTAGGAAGATTGTTCCACATACCGTCAAGTAATTGAACCTCTTCTCTATTTTGTCCATAACGCATTCCAAGTGCTTTAGAAACAATTTCATAAGGATATAAAGTACCTGCATTAACAGTCTTTTCACCTTTTGAAAGGCTATCCAAAAACTCTTTATAACGAACTTCATCATTTCTAAAGAAAGCACCACGATAAATCATACCTGCTTTAGAAGGAAGTTTGTCATACTGGATAGATTTATAATTTTTCCTAGTAAGTTTTGTTTCAACAATGTTGATTTTTTTCCTTAGTTTGGAAAGCAATTTACGGTATTTCTTTGGTTCAGTGTTGAATGCTTGAATTAATATTCTTGCATATTTCTTCGTTTGGAGACTTGAAGCATTCTCAGATGGCATCCATTTACCAAGTAAACTTGGACTATCTGATACTCTATCTAAAAGTAATTGTTGTCTTACTAATTCAACTACCTCATTCTTAAGACTAGTTTCAAGAAGAACCCATAGATCATCCCAACGACCAAATGAAGGTATTAGATGTAGATTTTTAGATAGGGCTTCTTTATTATGTAAAGCAAGATGGTTCAAAGCTAAACGGAAAAATCTACGCTCACCTTGTCCTTGAGTTACATCCCTCAAATAAAACAATGTCTTTAAAGCTAATAAAGTATTTTCTGCAAATGCCTTAGAAAACAATTGAACAACTTCTTCATCTTTTCGATTACGATAAGCTCCACCTAATGCAAATAAATCTAAAACATCAGATTTTGTAGAGGCATATGCAAAAGCACCATTAGCAGTTTGTGTCTTATTAAATTCATTTTTTAAATGATTCAACATTATTTATTTCCCCTTTTACTCTATGTATTATTAAACACATTCTCAAATTCTAAATTTATGTTCTATTCAAAATGCAAGAATCTGCTTAATATCAAGGCACGAAGTATTTTTCAAAATATCGCTTGAGTTGTTTAAATAGCTGTATGTGCCTTTTTAAGCAAAACTAGACTCTAAAAAATAATTATTTGTTGTATTTATCCACTATTTTTAAAAATTGCTGTATGAGTCTGGTTATTAATTTAATGCCACACCCCATACTATATTCGCACAGAGTATTGTGGACTTTATAAACTAGACACTAATTAAACTTGCTTAATATTAATTTTCAAAATTATCTGTAATGTATGTAATTTTGCTGTATGTGTCTATTCGGTTCTAGTTGCCATTCTCGGTAAGACCAATATACGCAACACTCGAACATTATTAGCGTTACAGATCGCCTTGTAACAATCTGTAACTAAAAATTGAGAGTTTTCTTTATTTCGCTATTTTCCTATAACTCTCAACAATTTAGAAATAGCGTACAAGGAATTGTAAATTATGAGTCACACGATACGTGTGGTTCAAAATTGGTCTTCGTCTTTAAGCCTAGAACACCAGTAAGGCAGGGGATTAAGTCCCCAAGTCTGGGCAGGAGGATTTGAACCCCCGAACTCCTGCTCCCAAAGCAGGTAGTGAACCAAGCCCACGTCTACCCAGATAAAGTCACGAAATGTGTTTCCATGTATTACCATTTCTTATGTCATAAATAACTTTTCGGTCAACATTAAACAATTTTGCTAAATGACTATTTTTCAATTCTAAATTTGATTTTATGTATTTAACATTATCTTCTGTTAATTTTGATCTGCCATTTTTTGAACCTTTAGCGGATCGGTTTCTTTTAACTCTATCATTTACATTATCAGCATGTGTTCCAAGTTCTAGATGTTTTGGATTTATACAGTTAGCATTATCACATTTATGTCTTACAACTAAACCATCTGGAATTTTTCCAATATTTTGTTCATACGCTATTCTATGTAAAAGAAATCTTTTGTTATTAACTCTAATTTTTACATGACCGTCTTTTGATTTACTATGTGATGTTACTAAATGACAACCTCTATCATTTACTTCAATCTCAATAGGTTTCAATCTGTTTGGTAAATCAACTAATGGTTTCAAGTTATCAACTTCTTAATATGTAATTATTTATTGCATTTATAACTTACAAGGCACAAACCTTTACTTACCCAATAGTAGTTTGTTGTATGTGATTGCTGTACGTGCCTTAAATATCGCATAGGGGATTTGAACCCCTAATCTCCTGCGTGAAAGGCAGGTGACTTATTCCAATTTGTCCAATGCGACATAATGATAGGTTTTTCTGTTGCCTATCACAACTGGTGAGTTCCCAAAGTCTCACTATCCTAAAAATGACTTAGCCAGATCAAAGTCTGGTGTAATTCGTGTACCTATCTCACTACTTATTTCTGTGACATTATTTTCCATCTATATAGTGCTTTTCTTTATCTATCAGCATAGATGCCTCCACAGCGAAGCCCTTGTCATTTAAGGGGTTGAGGTAATTGAACCTAATTATTTGGTTCTTAAAAGCTTCTTATGTGTGACTCACCACATCATAGTAAGGGATTTATGGCATTAAAGGAATTATAACCTCCACGTTTATTTAAAATAAACAAGTGACTAGCCTTGAGGTTAAGGATTTACAACCTATTTCCTGCCCTGTTTCAAGAAGACTTTAAGAACCAAATAATTTTGATAAAACTATCTTTTTATACATAATCTTAGGAGGGTCGGCATTACCCTCATCTCTGATAACTACGATACATTTAAAGTGTGTCACTCTATAATTAAGAGTATAGTAAATGTATGATAGCGTGTAGAGAACCTTTTCTACCTCTAAGATTATTTAATGACGGATTAGACAATCTCTAATCTAGATATACTATTAGTATTTTTATACCGCCCTAATCGGCAAGATTGGTCATTCTCAATCTATTGGTTAGCTTACCTAGAGAGACTTGAACTCCCGACACTCTGATTAACAGTCAGATGCTCTACCAACTGAGCTATAGGCAAATAATTTTAAACAAGACACTCAATGTATTTTTCCTAATATGTACAATGTGTTATTGCTGTAGGTGTCTTTTAACTATTTATATCTTATCATTATTTGTTGTACTTGTCAAATCAATATGTTACATTATTAAAATTTATTTTGGGAAACCCACAATTTAATGTAGGTTTCCTTTCCAAGCTAGTAACCAAAGAAAAAGTAATAAACTTCTTCATCAACACAACAATTTTAGAAGAATTGATGTGTTTTGCCTTTTGTGTGATTGCCGTCACGATAAGGTTTTCTTTATCTCTCAACCTTATGTACTTATAATATCATTATTTGTTGTTCTTGTCAAACAGATATGCTACATAATTTAAATTATTTTTCCAATCGAAATGGAAACTCTCTGAGTAAAGGCATATATTGATAAAAATTCAAATATACATCATATAATCTATTCATTGCTTCAATTCTAATATCTGAGTTATCCATATTATGAATGAATCCCCATAATTCAAAAGTGCTGATCAACTCATCATCCAAATTTTGTTCCTGTAAGACATAATTATTAGGAGTAATAACAGTTATATGACCTTGATTAAAGAACGCAATTGAACCTCTACTTTCACCTTCATAGCAATATGCCACTAGGTCTTCGGATTTTAATACTCTTAATAATTCACCGAACATATAGGGTCTATTAACCATATAGATATTACCTCCTTTTCGTTTTAAGGGTTCAATTAAGAACCCTTATTTTATAATTATTTATTGCACTTCTGGTGCAACGTAGTCTTCACCAGTGATTTCTTTATATCGTGCTTCTGTAATCTCACCATCAACAACCTTTTGGCTGTATTCATTTCTAAGATTAGTTTGGTAAGGCTCATAAATCTCGGCAAGGGTTGTCATATTGTTTTCTAGCATGTAACGAAATAGGTTAAGCATTATTTAGTTCCTCCAATTTTTCTTCTAACTCTGTAATTTTAGCTGATAATTGTTGCACTTGAATGGCTTGTGCTTGCACCATTCTTGCAACCATATCGACATTCATAAATGCCATAGAGATTAAATCTCCAAGTTTATTGTCATTCATATATGTAATGATTAATGATTTTCCAAGTTCAGAAACATCCTTATTAAGAGTGCTTGCTTCTTTATGCTTGGCAACCATTTCATCTAATTGTTCTTGAGTGATTTCACCATTATCAATCATGTCTTGTACTGCTTGTTCAATACTCTTCATTAGTTTCCACCTTCCCTATAGGCTTTTAATTTTGCGTATAATTCCACAATCGCCCATTTATCCATAGAAATCTGTTCTCCATGATCTATAACCCTATCCACTAACTCATCATGTGAATCTCGAAGACTTCTTACATATTCAATGGATGAGTTTTTGTTATAGGCAGTTTCATAATCCATAGCTATGTAAGTTACATAATAAGTAGCATCAGTATCGAAATCACTTTCTGATATTTTTATTCCCATTACATTTGTAGTAGCATAGAAAGTAGTGAATTTTTTTAGTTTATTATTCTCATATAAAGAGACTATTGTTTTGACAGGTGAAGATAGCATTCCTGCACCCTTTTCTTCACTTTGATCTTCAACCATTGTATCATGGTTTATGTAGTAGGCATTATAGTTTGAAGCATAATAAGGATGTGCCTTTTCTTTAACCACAACACCTTCACTAACTTCAACTTGATTCAAACCTTCATGAAGTTGTAGTTCACCTTCTGATTCGATTTGTTCTTGGATAGGTGTTTTTAGCTGATATAATAAATTTAGAGGATGACTACTTAAATAATCTTTCATCTCTTGAACTGTAGGGGTGTAAGTTTCTCCCCAACCAGTTTTAGAATCTTCAAGATTAATATAAACATACCCACCATAAACATTAAATGTCCCTACTGTATCAGCTAATCCTGTTTGCCTTAAAACAATTCCATTATCTTCTACTAGTTGACCAACACTATCTTTAGAATTACTATCAATAGCTGTTCTAATTCTTTTATATCCAGTGTAGTCTTGGTTTACTGAATAGTCATAGCTACCATCTAACACTACATGTTCCCACTTTTTATTCTTCCACCATTGACCATTCGCATCTTGGTAAGCAGTGTCATTGACTGTCCCATCTCCATAAAATGACGATTTTATCACTTGGTAAGAAGGGTTATGTGGCTCGAATGATTGTGGAAGATTAGAAGCATCACCTGCAACTAACATTACATCTTTAATAAATATCTTTCCTGTGTTCTGTGAAAGTACATATACAGCTAACTTTACTGCATCAGCAGGGGCAGTAACAGTCCTTGTACGAGTGGTAGGAGAGGTATCAGTATTAAAGTTTAAAGCATTATAGCCACTAGTGCTTGTGCTATTACCATTAGCATCAATAAACCTCATAACTAAGGCTTTTGTATTACCACTAGAAGAGTCCACATACCCTAAAGCAGAGATAGTGTACTCCTGTTGTTTTATAAAATCTACCTCTATAGTAGCTGAAGAATTGGCAAAATTGTCTAAAGATATGAACCCATTAGACTCCTGTTTATATGGTGCAGAAGTATTTAAAAAATTTTTGTAATCTATCATATTCTTCCCACTATTCTTCACAATAGGGTTTACAACAGGTTTTATACCTTGGACATACTCTTTTGCAGTAGAACCTTCAACAAGAGTTATATCTTCGAATGAGGCTAAACTAGTGGAGTTTACACTATTGCCTATCCTAAGTAAAAGTTGAACAGCATTCGAGTCGGTAGTAAATGTAACAGATTTAGAACTTATATAACCAACCAATCTACTCCCTATTTCTGAACCAGAGCTGTCGTTTTGTTGGATTGAATAATCAATATTAGTAGCATTTAGAGAAAACGTATAGGTGGTATTGCCTTTTGCATTAATTTTGATATCACTTGTATCCCTCCCAACACCACTAGGAGTAGTAATAACAACTTTTCTGGAAGACGATTTGGTAGCGTTGGTATGAAGATGCCATAATCCACTATCAAAACTAGGCACTAAGTTCACTACATGCCTTCCCTCAAAATCCCACTTTGCAGGTGTAGCCCTATCACTAGAAACCACATTAAGACCATGTGAGAGCGTTGCTGTCTGCTCTGTACCTTTAGCTTCAAGAGCTTCTAAAGCATCTATACGTGGGTCTAGAGAGCTTGAGTCAGTAGTTAAGTGTTTATCTTTTTTATTCCACATTTAGTTTCCTCCTTCCAGTGCTTTTAGTTCAGCATAAAGTTCTAGAATCGACCATTTATTTACACTGATTTGCTGTCCACTGTCGGTTACTGTGTTTATGAGTGTATTGTGAGAATCACGTAAGCTACGATCATAAGTGATTTTGGTATTCTTGTTTTGGGCAGATTCATAATCTATTGCAATGTATGTGACATAATAAGTAGCATCAAGATCAAGATTTTCTGTTTTAACATAAAACCTTTGTCCATTTGCAGTAGCACTCATACCAATCTCTCTAAAGGTATCAATTATATCAGTCACATCTTCATCACCTTTATAGAGTTTTATAACTTTGGAAACATAATAATTAGCTAAAGAAGATTTTTGATCGGAGTAATTCCAATCAGCATTAGTTCCAGAACCACCAATATAAAAATTAACTTTCTCTTTAATTACCGTACCTTCCCCAACCTCAACTTGATTAAATCCATCATGCAAAGAAACAATACCTTCTGATTCGATATCAATGGTTTCTGGTGTAGCAAGTTGAAAAACCCATATATACGGGTGGTCATTAAAATAATCTTTCCTACCTTGTTGTGTACTAAAATCATACCCTGCACTATCTTCATCACTAATAGTTACTCTTATGTATCCTTGGGTGTCGTTTGTCCCCGTAATGCTGTCGTAAGTCTGATCTTTACCTGTAGTATCTGTAGACACAGTGGTACTCATTTGAAATAAAGGCAATCCAGTATCTTTAAAGATTACATATTCTGTTTTTTTCCACAAACCCACAGGAGGGATGTCAATACCTAAAACAGTAAAACCTGTATAATGAGCAACATTACGATACTCAAAAGTACCATCCATGACTACTTTATCCCACTTCTTAATCTTTTTTGCATTACTGTTTTCATCCCAGATCAATTCATCATTGACTGTTCCATTTCCATAAAATTCTTCTTTTATCCAACTAGAAGTAGGATTAGTAGAATGTGTATAATCAGTAGGTACTTGATTTCCTACTATTAACATAAAATCAGAAAATTCTACAGAAGCAAATTCATTCTTTGTATCCCAATTCAAATATAGTATTAAAGAAACTGGTTCACTAGTATTTGGTGCTGTGAAAGTTAATTTACCACCATCTTCTCTGATAGGTAGGTATAAACTAATTGAAGAATTGAATACTCTTACTCTTAATGCATCTCCACCTGCTAGAATTTTAGTCTTTCCACTAAGAGTATATTGTTGTCCAGATATGAGTTTTGGAAGTTCGCAAGTCCACCTATGAAATGTAGAGTCTCCACTTTTTTCTAATTTTAAAGTTCTATCATCAATTAGAGTAGGAATTACAGGGCTAATAGTTGTACTGCTACCATTATTATAAACATTTGTTATATCGAACAAGTTCTTCCCATAACTAGTCACAACAGGATTTACAATAGGTTTAATACCTTGGACATATTCAGCAGATTGAGAACCTTCAACAAGAACTAAATCTTCGAAAGTATAAACTCCTACACCACTACTAAAGTTACTAACAGTTATAATTAAACTTGCTGTATTAGCAGGTGTAGTATATAAAGGGTTATTGGTCGCATTCACAATGCCAATAGTTACACCAGAACTATCTAAAGATTTGATTTCAACATAGGAGCCTTTAACTTTAGCTGAAAGAATGTAAGTTTTATTTGGACTAGCACTTATTTGTGCTTTCGAATGTTGCCCATTACCAGATGCATTTAGTGTTAATTTACGACTACTATTAATTGTAACGTTTGAATGGAACTCCCAAGCACTACTAGTAAAAGGAGGAATTAAATTCACAACATGTCTTCCTTGCATAGACCAAGAACCAACAGTGCTTCTATCACTGTCAACTACATTCAATCCATGAGTCAAAGCCACAATTTCTTTAGCTTTAGATTCTTGTAATGTTTCTAGTTTATCGACTCGACCATCAAGATAGCTTGTATTGTTAGTTAAGTTTGGGTCGTTCTTTTTCCAACCTGTTCCCATTTTAATTTCCTCCTTTTAATGATTTTAATTGTGCATAAAGGTCTAATACTGACCATTTAACATCATCTATATCTTCTTTTTGATCTACTGCTTTTTCTACCAGATCATTGTGAGAATCACGTAATGAACGACTGTATTCTAATGAAGATTGTTGTAGTTGAGAAGTATAGTTGCTCAATGCGATATATGTAACATAGTAAGTTGATTTTGTGTCATAGTTGTTTGGTGAAATTTTTCCAATGCAATGTGATATCCAATAGGCACTGTCACTAACGGATAAAGCCCATTTTTGATCTTGAATATTATTTTTATAAATATTTAGAATTGATGCACCTCTATATTTTAAAGGAGAGTTTGTAGAACCAATTTGATATTCATTACTTGAAGATGAGAAAAATGGTGAAACTTTCTCTCTCACAATCAAACCTTCACTAACCTCAACTTGATTCAGACCTTCGTGCAATCCCAACTCACCAAATACTTCAACTTTCTCATATTCTGGCTCTGCCAATTGATAAACAATCTCAATTGGATTTAACGCAAAATAATCTTGCATTTCTTGGTATGTAGGAGTGTAACTCTGTGACCAACCTGTATCTGTATTAGAAACTGTTATTGCTTGATAATCAGATTGGAAATTTAAAATACCACCTTGAGATGGGTAAAAGCTATTAGTTTCTAATACTCTACCTTTTGCATCAATTGCAATTGCTTTTTGGTCAACCATGTTGGTGATTCTTTGAGTAGGAATTAAGGTCATTCTTTTGAAACCAACAAAATCTTCATTTTGACTTAAACGAAATTCAAAAGTTCCATCTATTTTGACTTTATTCCATCGTTTAACTTTTACAGGTTTATTTTCATTGTCCCAAATTAGTTCATCATTAACATTTCCATCACCATAAAATTCTGATTGGATTACTTGTTGAGATGGGTTATAATTTATATAATTAACTGATCTTTGAGAACTTCCACCTATTGTCATCATAATATCACTTACAGTATATGTCGTTTGAGCGAATGTTGTTTCTGTAAATAATAAATATGTTATACTAGTTTTTGCGATAAACGTGTTTTTTGTAGTTGTTGAAAAAATGATATTTTTATTAGAGTCGAGTATCTTAACAATAAAATTCGTACCATTATCAACGTCAAAAGTAAAACTATACATTTGATTAGGAATAGTTTTTATTTCAAATACTGCACCAGAATAAGTATTGCCGTTATTTCTTGAATATTTAATGGATTTGTTTTCTTTATCGAAACTAACTCCACCAGTTTGATTATAAGCATAAACAGAGGAGCTATCTATTAAGTTCTTCCCATAATTCTTAATCACTGGATTTAATACTGGTTTAACACCTTGAACATATTCTTTAGGAAAATTACCTTCAACCAATATAATATTTTGAAAAATATATGTACCAATGGCATTATTACCTAAAAGTATTTTTATGTATGAAAAATCTTGGTCAATAGTAGTAAAAGTTTTATTTTGTTGGTCATATTTTGTGGTTATTAAAGTATCATTATAATCATAATACTCCAAATGGATATATGGTCTGTCACCAATTAATTCAGCACTAATTGAATATTTTGAGTTGCGTTTTAATTTAACACCTACTTTTGCATGTCTCCATTTTTGAGTGCTATTAAGAGTAATTTTTGAACTACTATTGATAACATATTCTGCTGATGAAAAACCCCACAAAGGACTATCAAAACTAGGTATCAAGTTTACTACATGTCTGCCTTGCAAACCAATCTTTGCAGTGGTATTTCTGTCACTAGTTACAACATTTAAGCCATGACTAAGATTGAATTTTTCTTTGCTTGCTTTAATATTTTTTGCTTCAAGATCATTAATTCTTGGTTCTAGGTATTGAGGGTTATTAGATAAATTTTGGTCATGTTTTTTCCATGCCATAATTATTCACCTCTAACCAATGCACGATAAGAACTATCTCCTGTAATTGTTAAACTCTTAAAAGCATCAAAAGAACCATCAAACTGCTCTCCTGCTTTAACAACGATAGTATGAGTTAGTAAAGTAATTGTGAGGTCTGCTGTTCCATCATTAGAGATAGAAAATCCATACATGTTTGTTGCGAAGTTTTTGCTAGTGGTTGTAGTGCCTTGCCATACTTCCCGAATAATTAAACTTGTCTCTTGAATTTGTAAGGGTGCTGAACTTCCTTCTAATTTTACTTTCATTAATCCATCTGTATCCACCAAAGGTTTGTATGTATTAGTATTCTCATCATAGTAATATAATTCTGCTTTTGGCTGATAAAGCCTTGTTTCTCTGTTTGACATTTTATTTTATTCTTTCCTTTCAATTTCTCCCAAAGGAGATAATTAGGGTATCTCACGACATTCCTTATATAATTATTTATTGCACTTACATTCTTCCTGCAATCTCTGCTATTCTTGATCTCCATACATTTTGAAGTTCAATTTCACCGTATAAGTCTTCACCTCTAAAGATTTCACTCATACGTTTCATGCCATTGTCTACACTATAAATTTCTTTATCTAATTGACTAAAGTAGTCACCATCAACAATTACTTTTGTATTTTCTGCAATACGTTCTAGACCTGTCTTCATCAATTCAGTAGTTAAATTCTGTGCTTCAATCACCCAAACAACTACATTATTTTCACCAGTGTCATAACCACGTAAATCAGCAAATGGTAAGATATCCAACCTACCTGCATAAATATGTTCTGCAATTCGTTCTTCATCACCAAACTTGGACTTCAACATAGTCCCTACTGCTGTTTGCATTAGTTTTTCAAATCTGTCACCAGTGTAATATCCAAGTTCTTGTGAATCCTTTAATTCTGTTGGATTACAGAAGATCACCAATTTATAAGATTCTTCTTCTACTAATCTCCATGATACATTGAGTGCAGTTAATGATTTACCTGCTCCTGCACCACCACGAATACATGTAAGTTGATTTGTTGTAATACTATCAATTACCATAATCTGTTGTTCATCTCTAGGGGCAAATTCGCCAAATTCTAGAGTTTTAAATCCAAGGCTCAATTTGTTTTCTTCACGAATTGAGATCATTCTTTGTCCATCCCATTTGAGAATATCTATAATCTCATCATCTAATTCGTTATTAATCACTATGTATTCATTGATCAATAAAGCAAATTCATTTTGTTTAAAATCAACTTCTTTATATTCTTCTTGAAACATATAAACTTCTTTAAAACCTTTATGGTCAACAAAGTTTGATTTCTCTACTTTTAAAACAGGAATACCAAACTCTTTGCACTTTTGTCTTAGAAGTCTATCATTTGTAATCATGGTATATCCTTCATCAAATGCTACTTGAAGAATAATATTGTCCACATAGTCTGGATCACTCTCATTGTCTAGTGTAAATTTATAATCTTTAAGATTTGTAAATTCATACTCTACATCATCCATTTTTCTTTTCAGTCTTCTGATTTGCCATTGGAGTGTTCTATCTGATTTTCTTGTTCTTTCCAAGTGTTCAATTTCTCTATTGATATGAGTTGGGATTACAACATCATATTTATCTAGAACTTCTGGAAAGTCGAATAGTAAATTTGTATCTGCAAGGTACTTCATACTTTTTCTCCTTGGGGATGGTTATTTTAGGTTCTTAAGTGCTTTTTTCATTTTTTTAGAAGGTACAATACCGATTCTATGGTAGTCATCAGTATACATATGTTCTTTGGTTTGAGGGTTGCGTATCTTACGACCTTTTGATTTACGAATTTCTAAAGTAAATAAACTTTGCAATTTAACCTTTCCATATTTAAGCAAGCCTATAAAAATATGATCTACAATAACATCCACCAAGATTTTAACTTCTTCTTTTCGTAATCTGAGATCACGTGTGCGCTCATCATTCCACACTTCATGCTTCAACTCTGATAGTTTCAACCTCTTCACCTTCTTTAACTTTTGACATGTACCAAATTATTCTCAATTTTATCGTAGTTTTGATTGTAGAAACTCAAGCGTCCACTTTCATCCTCTACTACTACTAGTATTTCTTCCATATGTGCTTCATTTGTGTAATCTTCTACACTACCTGCTTTGTTATGTACTATGTATTCTTTTACTTCTTCGTCAATTAAAAATTTGTGACCTAAGAAAACAAATTCATTTTCAGTATTTACAATGCACCATTTTGAAGCTTTAATATTAGATAATATTTTTGTACTTTTCTCTAATCTTGTTAATTTCCTAGACATTATTCAGCACCTCTTTCACCAAATAGTGCTTCTTTGTATTCAGTAGATAAATCAGAAAAATTAATCGTTTTACTTGTTTTCTTGAATCTTACTAATTTTTCCATTTTCTTTCTTGACATTACTTCTTTATCCTCAAGCCCTTTATCATCTGGCTCTTTATGCCATACGATATAGTTAGCTAGTGAATCTAAAAAATATTTAACCGAATTGCTATACCAATTATCTTTTATAACTGGCATCCATTCTTCTGTTAGGTTCTCAACAGTCTCTAGTTTTTCTTCTAATGTAATACTTTCATCTAGATCAAGCTGAGAGCCATTCGGAAGTTGAATTTTCATAATTTATATTCCCTTCATTAAGAAAGCCCTCAAATAAGACATTTTGTGTCGGTGTTTTAGATTTTTCTTGTTAGTTATGTAATTTTAAATCGTTTTCATTAATCATTTTTACCCAATCTTGATTATTAGCCTCTACAATTTTCATTATGATTCTTTTTAAAGTTCTATAAGCTGTTTTCTGTGCAAAATCATATTCCTCTATAATATCTGTAATTGAATATCCATTCAGTACCAAGTTTAGAAATTCTCTATCTTTATTTTTAATCTCAATCTTTCCAATTAGAACATCTAATGAAGCATACAATGCAATGATCTCTTGATTAAATTCATACATATCTCCTGCTTGGTTAAAATTGATATTGGTATTCGCACCATATGAAATATCAATCTTGCTACGATATAACAGTAAGTATTTAACTACATTATCATCAGACAGGGTAAGAGGACTAAATTCTCTTTCGCTTTTAAATAAATCAATTGCTACAGCACCCAATAAATTCACCTCTTTCCATTATAGAGGATGCAATAACTTCCTCTTATCTAAATAAATTATATCATTATTTGTTGCTTTTGTCAAAAATTCATGTTACATTTGCTTGTTTATAGACGTAAGGATTGTTGACTTTAATATCATTATTTGTTATGATTGTATTTAGAAGGTTATTTAGACCGACACTAACAAGGGAGGAATTTAGATGCTGACTCATTTTGAGAACATAGATAAATTCCATGAGAATGCAAGTATCCGCATTCCTAATGAGATTTTTTCTGATTTGTCAAAATCTGTTTCAACTAACATTCAACAATCTTCGTTCGCTTACGTTTATTTATTGACGATTGGGATTTTGTATAAATACACTAACTTTGTGGACTTAAACAACGGCACATACATCCAGAATAGCGACATTAAAGAACTTCTTGGATACAACAGAAAAACTAAAACCATAGATCGTATTATTAAAAAAGATGGTGTATTGGATGAATTAGGCTTAACCTTAACAACTAGCCAGTATCCCATCAGATTCGAAAAATATCATGAAAAAATCAACAACATTCAATTTGGTGAATTTACTCTTATTGGAGAGTTGGAAGAGTCTGATATTCAATTTTCTACATATCGAAACATTGTGAAGAATAGAAACTATTCAGTTAAAGAACCCCTTTTCCTCACCTCTGGATATAAGGATAGTGAGTATGGAACATTATATAGTATAGAAAAAACACATCGGATTTTAGTCAGTGAATACCTCACACTGATAAAGGATGAAGATTTAGACAACATTGATATCATGTTGTATTCCTATCTTAAATCAAGATGTAAGGGATACGGCAATAACGCAAAAGATATTCCACTACTTAGAATCACTAAAGAGTTGGGAATAAAAAATGATGCATTTTATAGCCATCTTAAAAAGTTGGAAACAAAGAATTTCATTGAAGTGAATCACAAAAATTGGAGAATGCCCAATGTAAGGAATCCAGTGCAGATGGATGCTAACGAATATGTCTTTAAAGGTGTGTAAAAGCACCTTTTTTAAGTACATTTTTTAGCAGGTTATCCAGACCGAGTAATAACAATAGAATCAACGACTGCGTGAGCAGTGAGGTGTACAAGTCTTTACCCAAGTGTTTTGAACTGTTTAAATATAAGAAAAGTATCTAGTTTTATTTTTTTATAATGAATTTACTCTCTTCTTAATTCAATATCCCCTATACCTTCCCGAAGGTATATATAATATTGATATATTACTCGGTCTAGATAACCTGCTAAAAAAACCCCTCTACTGAGGGGCTTTTTGTTTGTTTTTTACTTTAATTTCCAAATTTGCAAGGGCAGGAAGAATTACTTCCTCTCCATCCATATTCAGCAAAACATTTCCTTCGTCACAAATAATCATTTCGTCAATGTCAGTGTGGAACAATGAGCTACTTTTCGGTTCTTTGTTTGGAGATATTAATTCTAAATTTGACTCCTTCATTTTCTGAATTAGGTAAATCACACTGTCGAATGTCGGAATGTTTCTTTTCACCAAAGTTGTAGTTGTCATTATAAAATCTCTCCTTTTGATTTTGCTTTCTTATTTTGTTTCTTAATTAATTATATGCAGGTGATTGCCTAATGTTGCCTATTTCTACAATAAATAATTATAAAAAGAAAAGTTAGGTACTACATAGCACCTAACTTTAAAAGCAACTTTATTTGAGTATTTCTATCCATGCTCTTAATCAAAGAGACTAATTCTTCTTGTGAGAGTTCATCAAATTTTTCTACAGGAATCTTCATATTGATATCAACCTCAACTAATTCTTCCATTTGTTTTTTTGCTACATAATTATTGAAGGTAGTGGAGAAGTTTGAGTGATCTCCATGTGCTTGCATTGCTTTAACATCACCATTGGTTATAGCTTCAACTTCATTAATTGATGCACTCTTGAAACTGTGAAATACAATTTCTCTATCACCAAAATCCATGTTGCTACGAATATAATCCATCATTCCCTGTACAGTTTTTTTAGTTAGCGTAATAATTTTTTCACTTTTAGATTTCGTTTTATGTTCCATCAGTGTGTTGTATAAATCCATAGACAGTTTTTTATGTGACCACTTATTTCTTTTACCTAAAGTTTTAATATACCAAACACCATTTTTCTCAACTATGTCTTTCCATTTTAAATTTAACAGTGATTTTTGACGAAAAGCTGTTGCATATGCTAAACGGACAAGGAGTGCCTTCTCAGCCCCTTTTCTAGTTGGTGTGACCAATTGTATTACCTTAATTACTTCCTCATGTGTGAAGGGGTCATATGACCTGCTATCATGCTCATCATAACGTTCTAAATCAAACCAAGTTGACTCTACAGGAAACCCATCATCATTTAGTTTTTTATAGCATTCTTTTAAAGCAGAGATCGAATTATTTACTGTTGCACCTTTGTAGTTATCCTTGAGAGCAATTTGATAATCTTCAATTTGTCTCTTAGTAAAGATCAAATCTTCTTCCACTAATTCTTTAAGATTCTTATTCCTCATAGTGATGAAGAAATCTTTAATATGTCTTTCATAAGTGTCTCTTGTGTTTTTACTGTTTTGACCTTTTCTGTTTAAAAAAGTGAGGATTGTCGCATAGGGGTTATGATTTTCTTTGTGATTTAAGTGAACAATGTTTTCTAATTTAGCCATTTTATCATCTCCATTTTCTGTACATAAGTACATCATAACCAAATTATAGACTATTTACGCTTACAAGTCAATGTTTTATATCATTATTTATTATTTTAGTGTATGTATTCACAGGAGTCATTTAGAGCCATTTTAAGGCTACTTTAGAACCTCTCCAATGATTTAGTATTAGTGATGTTTAAAATAAGTTTAAGACACTTATATGATGGTTGATAAGTGTCTTAAGAAATCTTGATAATTTTCATGAAAAACTCCAAATCCTTTAATTCCCATTTCTTGACATTTCTCATTGAAGTAATTAATTCTCTTCCCATCTTCCGTAACAAGAAGTAACATGGGAAAGTAATTGTAATCTTTTTTTAATGTGTCTGATAACATGCATTTTTTATACTTGATTATTTTGTCACGTATGACAGGGAATTGAGAACTGTACCTATAATTTTCTGAGCCTGTATCATATTCAATGAATGCTAAAAATTTTTTCCCTTTAATGTCTAATTCCATTAATATATCTGGGATTAGAGTGATTTTCTCTCCTGCATAATGAAATACAATTTTCATCTCATGAACCCATTGTACTAGTTGATAATTGAGACTGTCACAAAACAAAATAGTCTCGACTTCGGTCTTATTCACTCCATTAATATGCCTAAAATTTATGGGTAGACTCCTGTATACATAGTCCTCTCCACCCTTGCTGTGCCTAACCTTGTGTGATATTCTTCGTTTATGAGGTACACCGAGTAGTAGTGAACCACCTTTGTCTAATGCCACCAGACATGGTGTGTTCCCTCTCCCTAACTCTTGTGCTTCATGAATCTTATCTAGGCACATTTTCGTATACATTTTTTTAATCGCCCTATTAAGAAGAACTGTACGATTCTTCCCTGCCTTACGATAAGATTCACTTATGATTTCCAGATGGTCACGCCTAACTAGTTTTCGGTCATAAATGATTTGTAAAAGTTCCATTTCCCTATTTGTGAACTTACAATTTTGTTTAACCCAATCTAGTGTGACCCTCTGGATTTCATTTCTTTCGAACCAACCTTTTTTAGTTCTTCCCACTGTTCCTCACCTACTTCTTCTGAAAAACCACTCTGGATTGAACCTTCAATCATGGAATAACTTCTTTCTAAATTATCATCTCTAACCTCTTCTTTATCTCTTCCAAATTCAGACATATATGCAGTTAGAAATTCAGAATCTTTTTGATCCACTCTTGGAAAGTCTTTATTTTTTTCTAGGTGATATATCATCTTCGCTTGAAAGACATGATTCTTGTTATTCCATCTAATTGCAAATATTCCACAATGCTTCATATTCATTAAGTTATTAAAGTCTGCCATTGTCATTGGTTGAAGGAAATCATTCAGACTAGCGAAAGCATCTCCACCACCTTTTAACATAATTAGGTTACAACCATTGTCCATAATCGACTGTTTGATTTTATTTTCATAAGTCCTCCCGGCATCTGCTAAAGAAGACCAACCATGTAATGTTAAAAATAATCGTAGAGAATATTTTCTAGGCTCTTTAAACAGGTCAATGAAGAGTTTTCCTATCAGTGGAATATTTATTATTTGGTGAATCTCATCTATAACAACTAATGTCTCTGGTCTATATTCTCGTCCTGCAAATCCATACTCACGTGAAAGAGCAACATTCCAAACCTTTGTAAAATAATGAGCAAACAGAAATTTTCTATATATAGCTGAAACCCCAGATTTAGGAATATAAATTAAAACCATGTATGCCCCATCTTCATCACCATCCATCATCTGTCTGAAATTCAACTTAACTTTATCATCTTCATCACGTAATGGTTTTTGAGCAATGCAATCCCAAAGTTTCTGGTCACGTTCTAATTGAGAAAATCTGTTTTCAATAGTCTCAATAATTCGATCAGCTTTACCTTGGCTTGCAAGGCTGTGATATGTGTTCAGTTCAAGTTTTAGTCTTTTATTTTCAATATTTGGAATCACCTCTGTAATCCTAAAGTTATCATCAATCAGAGTTCTCATTGCTTCAATGTAACCCCAATCTTTATCAACTGAGTGTACAGCTTGTAGTGAGCTAGTAAACCATCTATCCATAGCCATAGTTTTATCTGACTCTAATATTTCTAACACTAATTTTGCTTCCATTTCAGCAAGTGTGTAAGCATAATCATCATCTTTCATTTTTTCTGTATTAAACTCTGCAAGGTCAGCATTATTTACGGCAATTGGATTATTAAAATTACTGTGATTTAAGATTATCACCCTGTCTCTTAACCATTCTGGAATGTGATTAAAAATATTAGTAATCATACTACCATCTGCTACATCAAAAAGCACCACGGACTTTGATTGTTTTTTCCATGTCTCCCTATCTGGTAAATGCGCCCCAAATGTATACATGGCTTGGTTTTCTGCTAATGATGTTTTTCCGCTTCCTTGAGTACCAAATACCATAGTGGCTGAACTACGATCATCAAGCCCTTGTTTATGTGAGACATATCTTCCCTTGTGAGTCCACCATTCACGATAATACCCACCAAAATACAGTAGCTTTTCTTCTTTCTCTAATGTAGTAGCAAAAGGGATAGCACCATTTTCAGATTTATAGAAATCATTATCAATTTCAATTCGTGTAAAGGTATCTTGTAAGATTGCACTTCGATATTCTTTTAAAGTTGTCTTGCTTGGCATTCTTAATAAATTACCAACTTCTTTTTCAAACAAGATATCTGTAGTTTTTGTCAATTGAGGTTTATTTTCTTCGACTGCATTGATAATTGATTTTATGCCTCTCTTAGTCTTGATATGGGAAACTGAAAATTTATTATCTCCATTCAATAAATTAAAAGAATTTTCAATATTTCTAAAGGCATATTTTACCTTTTTATCATCATCAGATTCTCCTAATACTCTTATCTGAACTTTATAACCATTGGAGTTAGCATGTATTTTGTGATCACTGTATTTTAAATCGAACAACTGTTCTTGTTTTTCCTTTTCCTTTTCGCTTGCACCCATTATCTCTTCAATCATTCCAATAAATTCATCAAAGATCACATTGAACATATCAAATACTCGACCCACCACACCATTGACTGACATTGCATCTTCTCTAGATGGAGTTTTTCCATTCTTGAATTGCTTAACCTTCTTGACAGCTTTCTCTTTCCAACTATTATTCACTGGTTCAATATTGTAGTCGATCAATACTTTATCGCCTTTACTCAATGTAGAACTCAGTGAAGCCAATGACGAATAAAGTGAATCAGACATGTTTCTTTCATGTTTTAGTGACAGAGCATAGTGATGCCTTAAATGAATATCCATTGCTTTTGCTTTCGTAGGATTGAAGTCAATAATTTTTTCTTCAACTTTCGAAATATCAACTTGCCCCCAATCTTTCTTTATTGCAGAAGTAAAACTTTTCGCCCACTTCTGGGGAACAGTGAGGTAGAATTTCATTTCTCCATCAATGATTGCAACTTTGTAAGATACTACATCATTCATTTTTACTTTAATACCATCTTTATTAAGTCTAATGCGCTCTGGGGCATAGAATTTTGAAAATAACCCATTGATTGTATTTAGCAACATTTCAGATGTTCCACCACTGCCAAAAACTTCATCATCAAAATTTCTAATCCTTCTGTTATTATTTATTGCACCTCTTCGCCTTGAGGCAAATTCAAATTCTTCCTCCTGCTCTGGGGCATTATTAGGAGTAATACAATAAGTAACTACTGGCTCTCGATACATCTGAATAAATTCTTTAAGATTAATAGAGCTTGTTTTTGGTTTTCTTAATGTCAGTTCCATGTTTAATCAGCCTCTTTCTCTATAGAAACAGCTTCTTTGTAATCTGTGAAGTATCTGAAACCTGTTTTAATTATATAACCGCCTGTTATTCCATACCCCATGTAAACGATAGTATTAATCACCATTCCCACTTGTGTTAGTAAATTTGAATCCATCATAATCTCTCCTTTATGTTTGTGGTGGTAAACAATTTGTTAATCTCAAAACGACACTTAAGAAGTAAGCCATCCATAGTGGAATAATGAACTTTGTATATTTGTTTCTTCCTATAATGAATGTTGCGAACATAATCAATATGGCAGGTATGATAAAGAATGCTTCTCCATTGCTGATAATGAAAGTGTAAATGTCCATAAGTAATTGAGCTATAAAATCTTTAATGACTTCAAAGAATGACTTTCCATAAACCGCTTGAAAAAATCCTTCATTCCCGATCCTATTTATCAAATCCATAAAACCTCTAATATCTGAAAACATCCCATCACCAGTTGAATGTTCTGCTTTTTTGGCAATGATTTTTGTTATCACCCCTCCATGATCATTAATTAGTTGATTTACATTAATCCCATCACTGTTTAAATATTTATCTGGACTAATGAAACTGCCATCTGAATCTTTTAGACCAAAATGTAGGTGACTGCCTGTTGAATTACCAGTGTTTCCAGACAGTCCTAGAAAATCTCCCTTTTGTACATGTTGACCAACTTCCACCTTGCTATTATCGGAAAGATGACCTAAAATAATCGTTTCTCCATCATTGGTCTTAACCATAACTCCCTTCCCAATGTTGGAATTTCCATAATCTACCACCTTTGAAATGATTCCATCAGTAGGACTAAAAATCTTAGTACCAGTGTTCATTACTAAGTCTATGCCACTATGAGGTGTTAAATGAACATTATCTGTTGCACCAAAAGAACTTGAAACTTCGAAAAAATCATTTCCATTAAGTTTTACCTTCATAATTTATCACCTAACTATGAAAAGTCATTGGTTTATTTTGGAGGTCATTAAACATGGTGTTTCCAATCTGATCAATCAACTCTACTCCCCAAGGAATTAACCAGAATACAAGATACCATTTTCCATATGTTACCAATGCACCAAATCCTGTTCCCTCATCCCGACCACCACGTTTTTCTTGATAAAATGCTTGAGCTATCTTAACTGCACAAAATACTTTTGCAATATCTAACATCCAAGGGAAGATATAAGTCAAAAATGCATCCCAGAAAACCCCAGAGCCTCCTAATTGTGTAGCCGTAGCTATTAATGGTAATGGCATAAAAGAAAACTGAGCTAATGAAAGTTTCTTACCTTTGTTTTTTATTGCTTCTTTAATTATTGGGATATCAACCTTGCTTCTTGTAGAG
The DNA here is from genome assembly GCF_046719735.1 of Halobacillus rhizosphaerae. Classification (NCBI taxonomy): domain Bacteria; kingdom Bacillati; phylum Bacillota; class Bacilli; order Caryophanales; family Bacillaceae; genus Halobacillus; species Halobacillus rhizosphaerae. Next base: position 141,675 of record NZ_JAUTWQ010000003.1, on the reverse strand, counting down.
AGAGGTAAATGATTTCTCATCTTCTCTAATATGTTTTCTCCCACTAAGGTTAATTCACCATTACACCTCTTAAATGTCAATGTGGTTTGTGCCACTTCCGAACACCCCTTTATATTAATAAAGTCTGCAAAATAACGATTTGGCTGACCTGTTGGCAAATATGACTCTTTGACCTTTGACAGTGTTCAAATTATTAATTGAACACCCTCTTGAACACTTTATAAATTTAGAAAAGCGTCATTGATCTCGAATGGATTGCTTGATTCTCTAAGAATCATTATTGTAGTCACTAAAATCAAAATATAGGTTAAAGAGAACAAAATAACGTGTTTTTTTTGAATTTTTCCATTTTTTTCATTGTTTTTGCTTAAAAAATCGCTAAAATTGATGATTTCCATGATTTTTCTCCCTTTTTAATGTTCTTTTAAAGACTTTTAAACTTTTTAACTTAATGTAATCATATGCCCATAACCTTTTAAAGTTTCCTAAAACCTACAAGAAATTGCCTAAATCTTTTTTCTCCTTATTCTTTTTGTTGAAATTTTGGGGTACAGATGGGTTATTTGTATTTTCCGCACCAAATCTCAAAGCTAACAATTCTTTTGCCAAACCACTGAAAGATGCAGAAGCCATTAAAGCATTTTTTAATAAATTCATTTGTCTAGGGCAATTTTTATTGAAACTTACACCTTGAGTGAGATAATTCCCCTTTGTTCTCTCAGTCATTTGTTTAATCATTTCATTGACTTCGTTCTCAGACCTATTCCATGTCATAAACTACACATCCTAAATAATACATACCTAAAGCATTTGCCATTTTTGGATTATTCAAGACTACTGTATTAGGGAAATACCTACATATCTTAGAAACCAATGAATCATCTAAAGCCCCACCACCAAGTAAATACACATCGTCTTCTTGACTCCATTTAGATAGTAGTCTTCCACATATATAATCTGCTAAAGAATTTTGATCATAGTTATCATCCAATGCTTCTAATCCTTTACCTTTAAATGTTCCACTTTCGGAATCAATAAATCTTGTAACCCCTTCTTCATGAACTGTTGTAGCATAACCAATTGTTCTTGAACCAAGATCAATAAATCTGTTTTTCCCATTTCTTTCCTCAATCCAGAAAGCTACTGCTGTCTCTGGTGCAACCTTTACATCTATAATATTGAACTTCTTAGTTTTTCCATTAACAGTAATCACATGTTCACCAATTAGTCTTTCGATCCTTCCTTGTTTTTCTTCATCATTATGCATAGCTATCGGAACAGAAGTGACTATATAATTATTTAAATACCCATACTGATGAATAGATACAAGAATGGATAAATCAAAGAATAAATTCTGCTTTGAATCCGTATGCATCTGTAAAGGATACAAGCAATCATATTTAGCCAGAGTACCCATAACGTACTTTTCTCCCTTATACTCCACAATAAAATCGTACTTACCATTTGTTTCAGTCAGTGTTCTTTTCCCATATAAACCTTTTACAGATGGAAATGACTCTTGTTGAGTTCTGGTAATTACGCAAGTTGAACTTCCACCATCGTCAATTGAAATGACTCCACTTGAAATCATCATTTTAATACCCCTTTCAAACCCTTTTAAATGTTAGGCTATATCCCATCATATGTTTAAAACACTTTTATGATACCTTTAAATTTGCATTGACAAGTACAATAAATAATGATAAGATAAAAATTGCTTAGTTGTCATAGTTCTATTTGACAAACGTAACATATAATGATATAATAAATTTAAGTTAGAAGTATGTTCTACATACTGAAAAGGAGTTTGATTTATGTATGGAGGTTAGGATTAGACCTACTCGTACATTATTCTTTTCCGAAGAAAACTTTTTTGGAATCTATGGGGCAGAAGTTCATAATGATGACCTTAATAAAGGTGTAAAATTAAACAGATATGACAATATCTCCATTAAAGGTGTTATGCCAAAATTGAATCATGGTGAAGAATATGTAGTCGTATTGAAAGAAGAAGAAAATTCTAAATATGAAGGTAGTTACGTTGTAGAAAGTATTCGTCAAGATAAACCAACTTCCATAGAGGATCAGAGGGCTTTTCTAGAAGCAATTCTCACCCCTTTGCAAGTAGAAAACATTTTCAATGTTTATGATGAAGGGCAAGACATTGTTTCTATGATTGAGAACAATGAATTTGATTTTATGGCAGTTAAAGGACTAGGAGAAAAATCCTTCGTAAAATTAAGAGACAAAGTAATGGAAAATGTGGATATGAGTGAAGTATTAGCATTCTTATCTAAATATGGAATCAAGTACAATATGATTTCCAAACTGGTCAAGGAATACAAAAATCCACAAATTGTTATTCAGAAGATTGAAGAGAATCCATACATTCTCACAGAAGTTAAAGGTGTAGGATTTGTAAAAGCAGATGAGATTGCAAAAGCTGTAGGATATGATCTCGAATCGCCACACCGTTTAGATTCATGTTTCCAGTACATAGTTGGTGAAGAGAACAGTAATGGTCATTCTTGGATAGGTTATAAACAACTTTTAAACAAAGCAATTGACCTTTTAAACATCAATAAAAGTTTAATTGAAGACAGACTAGATGGTAAAGCTGTAGACCTCATCAGAGACAATAACAGATATACTACAAAACGTGTTTACAAAGCAGAAGAATTTGTAGCCATGAAAATGACTCAATTTAAAACACAGTCTACAAAGCTATTTGAAGATGAGGAAATTGATACATTCTTACAGGAATATTGTGCAGAACACGAAGTAGAACTTGAAGAAAATCAGCGTAAGTTTTTTTATGATTGGAATGAAAATAATATCCTCATGCTAGTTGGTGGTGGAGGAATGGGAAAAAGTTGGCTTCAAAGAATCCTTCTTGAACTCATTGATAAGAAAAATCTTAGAACTGCCCTCCTTGCCCCGACAGGTAAGGCATCAAAAGTAATGCAGGGGTATACTGGTAGACATGCAAGTACCATACATAGAAAAGCAGGAGTGTATGATTCAGATGAAGAAGGTAAGGGAGAAATTTGGGAAGATTGTATTATCATAGATGAAAGTTCTATGTGTGATATCTTTATTCTTCAAAACTTCTTCTTGGCTTTAGTGAATACGAATGCAAGAATCTTATTTGTTGGAGATGATTTCCAACTTCCTTCTGTTGGTGTAGGGAACTTCCTATATGACATTATTCATAGTCAACACATTAAAGTGTCAAAATTGAAAAAGGTTTTCCGACAAGCTGATGGTGGAATCCTCAATGTAGCAACTGATGTAAGAGAAGGTAAGAAATTCTTGAATGATACAGATGATGGTCGTATCCAATTTGGAAGAGATTGTGTCTTTTGGCTAACAGATCAAGATTATGTATCTGATGGTATCTATGTAAACTATAAAAATGTACTTAAGAAATTTGACCAAGATGATGTGGTTATTCTATCCCCAACAAAAAAAGGTAAGTTAGGTACAGTAGAAATCAATAAAGAAGTACAAAAAATTGCTAATCCTTCTTCACCTCATAAGAAAGAAAAAGCATTTGGTCGTGATAACCAGATTATTTTTCGAGTTGGTGATTCAGTAATGAACACTGTTAATACATATGATATTGATACAACAGAAGGTGGTATTGCCAATGTTTATAATGGTGATACTGGTAAAATCGTTGATATAGATGAAAAAGAAAAATTTATAATTGTAAACTTTGAAGGAATCGAAGTTAAGATGAAATTCGAACAAGTGTTACAAACCTTGCTTCATTCTTGGGCAATGACCATTCATAAATCACAAGGTAGCCAATTCAGAGTTGTAATTCTTGTATTAGATAAATCCATGAAGTATCAATTAAATGCGAATTTAATCTATACTGGTATTTCACGTGCTAAAGATTATATGTTAGGTCTTGGGCAAGCAGAAGCCATTAATCATGGAATTAGTAAATTTGCCAATATGGAACGTAGGAGTTTCCTACAAGAGTTTTTAAATGTTTATAATGGTGAATTTGAATTTGATAAATAAATTTCTTAATGTTGACAAGCGCAACATATAATGGTAATATAGATTTAATTAGGGGAGTATTAAACTTCCCTACAAATACAACAAATAATAAAAATTGGATGGTGTTATTAAAATGAATAAACTAAAAGCGTTGTTTACAAAATTACTTTTCTGGAAAGTTGCTGACCTAGATAATGATGGAAAAATTGAAACTCTGCAAGAAGAAGTAAAAGGACTATTGTTTCAATTCAGCTTTATGAGTGATCAACTTAATGAAGTAAATGACCAATTAGATAAAGTAGTTGCAGAAGAGGAAGAAGTTCTTCGTGTAGCACAAAAACGTATTGAAAAAGTAAAACAAGAAAAAGAAGCCAATCAAAAAGTACAAGAGAAACTAAAAGACTTTATTGTTTAATTTTTAGATTACATACAGGGAGGATAACACCTCCCTTTTAAAGAAAGGATTTTTAAAATGTTGAGCAAAGGTAAAGTTTTTATTAACAATGAAATGCTTCACAAATTATTTAATCTGCCAGAAGATGTAGAAATTGTTTCTGTCCATCAAGCACAAGATGGATTTGAATTTGTAATTATGAGTAAGGAAAGTGTTGAAGGACTAACCACTGAAACCAATGTTGTTGAGAATCTTCGTAGGGTACGAGTACCAATGAAAGTTGACATTTCAGAAATGGTATCTGATCTACCAGTTACAGTTTACAATCACACTACAGTAGAACATGATCAGAAATTACATAAGAGTATTGCAAAAGAAGTAGCTAAAGAAATCCTATATAACCTTGAGAGAGAACAAAGACTGAAAAAGGCTTTTAATCATAAGTAGGTTTTACAATGTGGGAAATGATTACATTTGTAGTTTTGTCAGCAGTTGTTTATTGGGGCATTATGATTTATGTCATTGCAAAATTAGTTAAAACATGGATGAGAGACTAGGAAAGAAGGAAACATAATGTTGGAATTTTTATCGCTACTCATTGGATATTATTTATTTGCAGTAGTTAGCGCATATACATATGGTGTTTATAAAACTTGGGAAATGTTAGGGATTTTAAATTTCAAATTTAAAGATGGATGTATCGGGATTGTAAAATTTCCAAAATTATTATCCTTCTGGAATCTCTTTAAGAAAGGTGCTAAATAAATGAGCCGTAATAATGTAAAAGTAGATACAGTAGTATTAATGAATGAAAAAACATTAAAAGCACTAGAGGAACAAATTATTGTTGGTGCTTCAAATTGTGATGATCCATTTGGGTATATTATGTATTATCAAAAAATGGAATTTGAAATCGACAATAGTATCTCTGATGGATATATAGAAAAATGGGATAAAGATAAGTATGAACTTTACAAAGGAAAGCATGGATTATAATGAATGTCTGGGAAAGAGTCTTAGATGATATCACTTTTGATTATATGGTTGAAAAAACTAGAGATTCAAAAAAATCTATAGATGTTTTCTTTAATTTAGTCCGAACAAACCATAATGATTTTTTGTTTGTTGCTAATATTGTTGATTGGAAAGACCTCAATCAAATGGAAAAATCCAGAAATGGTATTAGTCGTATGGGTAAGTACAATATGAATAAATACATTATCCTTATGGATTATCTTTCTGACAGAGTGGAGAAGTACGGATTATGAGTGAAAACATTACGAGCGAAAACGGCATTATTGAGAGTCAAGATTTCAGTACAGCATTGCAAGCTTTAAAATTAGGGAAAAAAATTAAACGTAGTCATTGGAAGGGTTATTGGTTTATTCCAAAGCATACAGCTATTTTAATGGATACGGCTGTAAGTGCCAATGGTGAATTGCAAGTAGATAAAGCAGTATTAATGAATGAAATGATTGTAGCTGTACTAAAAGATAATGGAGGACTTGTTCCTGCAAGCCCTTATCAAGAAGATATCTTGGCAAATGATTGGATTATATTCTAATAAAAGGAAGTTGTTTAATGTTATACATAATTGATGCAGAAAGAGAAAGAGTAGTCATTCATCGAGTAGATACTTTAAATGGTACTTACTTACCTCCAAGAATTGTTAATTATAGGCAGAGAAGTCACCTATTTGGTTTACTTGATTCTATTAGAAGAGATCAACCAGACCAAATCATCTTTGACCGAGTAGGTTTAGGAATTTATTTGTTTGAAGAATTTGCAAGAGAAGTTCAATATAATGCTACTCTTGGGTTTGATGTGGATGAATGTGGTTTGATTACATATGAAAAATAATAAACTAAATGAGAGCCATAACCATAGTAAGATGTGGGATAGGCTCTTAACTATCCATGCCTTTGTATATATGAAAAATATAAAGGTTGATGGAGAAACTGTTGAAGATGAAGAGTCTATTGTTAATTTGTTTAAGTACCTTCGAGAAAAAATTGATTATAAGTATATAGTGGTTCTGGCAACTAAATGGAGTAAGTATGATGAATTGAAAATGGTTAATGTTGCTATTCAGATTGTAGGGGTATTACATGCAAGTCGTTTTTGTATGTTAATGGATTTCTTAGCAAACAGATTCAAAAAAGGAGAATTATTATGAAGCTAGTGGATAGAGAAGAATTTAAAGTTAGTTTTTTAATTAAGGTAGGAAATTTATATGTCAAGTCTATGAGAGGCGGTACAATTAGAACTTTAGAACTAACCGATTCAAAAGACTTAGCAAGTGATTTTGATAATCGTCATTTCAAAACAGATGAAGAATGTTGTAAATGGGAAGATACTTTCGTAGTAAGGCAAGCAGATAAATTAAAAGAAGCAGGGTTTAATGTTTCTATTGTTAAAGTTGAAACCAAAACTGTGCAAACCAGTGAGGTAGTAGAGTAATGGAAAATATGAAGTTTGGTTGGAATACTGTATTTGATGTTAAATTGTCAGAAGATACTGGTGAAGGATTTACACTGGTACATAATCTTGATTCTCTTTACAAAGTAAATATCTATAGTAGTCCAGAAATGGAAGAGAACTATTTAGAACTTACAGATAGTTTTATTGATATTGCATTGATGGAAGATGTGTTAAATGGCAAATATAAGAATCGTGCATTAAGATTAGAAGCTGAAACAATTGTACGTGATTCGGATGGTAATGATTATGTTTGTACCTATAATATCTCAGAATTGTATTTGAGTCAGTATTCAGTCTTGAGTAAGAATCTTAATGACAAGAATGATAGTCTTGGAAGATCAAAACTTGAATTTACTTTCCCAACGAAAGTAAACAGCTTTGATAATGTACGCTTGACTGTGAAAGAAAAGGTTGAAAAAACATCTTGTACTTATGGTGTTAATGGAACATGTCTTTGCAATAGAGTTAAGTGTGGTTTCAATTGCACTTGGTTTGATTCTAAAAAGGATACTGAATCATAATGGGAGATCGTCTGGTTGTTCATTTGAAGAAGGTTAATATCCTAGATGAAGATTGTGTTGAACTGAGAGATGTGAATGATAACATTATCATGGGTGGTTGTATTTTTCTTGGTGCGCTTGATAAGATTGATGGATTCATTGAAGGTCTTAAATTCTCTGGATATGATGTAGTGCTTGAATCAGTTGTTGGAAGATTAAGTACGGAAGAAGAAGTTTAAATTTCCATATATAATACGCTCTATAAAGGGCATTTAAGTTACATAGATAAATAGGTAAAATGATACCCCCTATATAACATACGGTATAATGCTGTCTGTTAAGGGGTTTTTCTTTTTGTTGAAAGCATACCCCCTGTCTATAGAGGTGTTTTTGGAGTATAGAAAAGAGTGTTTATAGAGAGGACTTTATCGTGGAAAAAATGTGGACATAATTGAGGGAAATTGGGTTTTGTGAAAATTGTTTTCATTTTAAGAGGATTTTAGTGAAAGAAAGTTTTATTTTTGGGAATAAATGGTAGTTGTTGAAAATGTGGACTGAGTGTGGGGTTTGTATTGCTTATGGGTTTCAGCGGAAAAGGGAACATCCGTTTGGTCATAAGTGACCCCATAATAACCATTATGTACTATTTACATCAGAGCTACCCTGTTTTATTGATATTACTTGCCATGAATTTATTCCCTGTATCATTGTAAATTATTTCCATCCCTGTGCAATTTATTTTCATCCCTGTGACCATAAAAAAACATTTTTTTTATACATGAGAAATGAGAAAATACTTTTCACGCTTTACATATCTTAACAAAGCGGAGGGTTGTGACTATACAAAAAAAACAAAAAACCTCACTTCGTTCGATTTTTTATCCTAATCAAATATACCTATTCCATTCTATCCATTTCATTCCATACCCAAACCAAACCACACATTCCATCCATCTACACATTCCACACATTCCATCCAAATAAAAAAGCACAAATAAAAGAGCAGTCTATAATAGACCACTCACAGCTAATTCTATATAGTCACCATAATGATTATACCCTTTACAGTATGGTAATACCTTTATCTTCTTATTGACTCTTATAGTCTCATCTATTACTTTGTGAACATTCTCTGTTATCTTCTTATTACCATCACACATAGGACATACTACACTTATACTATCATTCATTCTATTACTATAACCATCATATACACCAACACCATTACATAGGATACATTCATATGATACTATACTATCAATAGACTCATGTATTACTATATCATCATGTACTACTATCTCATATGATCCATTACTATTGAGTCTTACCATATCATTACCTTTTACATGTTCGTTACTCATTACATTAATACTCTCAAGCTGTTTAATACAATCATCTAACATAGATACAGTTGTATTACTACCATGATAGGATACAGCTATCATATAATCATTACCATTCAATGTAATATGTCTCATCATAGCATAACCATACAAAGCACCATCCATATTATCCAAATCCTCCAAGCTCTCATGTAACATAGCTATATACAATCTATCATCATGTAAGCATCCTGCTAACTCCAATGAACACTCTTTATTATCTAACAAGTATTCACTTCTCTTGATATCCTCAATTAAGTTATAGTTACAACCTACGATAAACTGAGGGGAAGAGCTAATTGTTAAAAACATTTCTTTCCTTTCCTTTTCTTGTTTCATGTAATGATTAATCAATTCCTTTTTAAACCCTGCTTTCTTTAATGCCTTTTCAATCGTTACCCTTTTACCTTTGTATTTCATGTATCCACTTTCCCACTCTTCTAACGATGGACTATTAAAAGCACATACAGCACACTTACAGCCTTCTTTCCTTCTCCTTTCTATATCCCTTATTTGTTCTTGTCTTTCCTCTGAGCTTATGTCCTTTACTTGATACAATGCATAAGAGTGTTTACTTTCTTCAAATAGTTCCCTCTTTAAGTGTTGTTTACATTCATTGATCATATCAATAAGATTGTAATAATTATTCATTCTACTATAATCATATTGATATGAATATTCATATTCATTATTTATCCTATTATTATAAATCATTTGAGCATCTATAATCTTTGTTTCATCAAACATATTAAGTATTTCCTGAGCTTTCCTAAAGTCTTGTTTTATATTGTTGTGATACATACTAACACCATTATCTAATGTTTTAATTAATTCCATCTATACATTATCCTTTCTATAATACAATTATTATTGCAGATATTCAGCAGGAGTATAAAACAATTTACTAGCCTTTAAATAATCATCCTTGCTTATTTTCCTACATTCCTTTAAATATTCTCTATCTGTTCCAAAATGTGATTCTTGTGGGCAATAACCTGTTAATTCTTTTGTATGACTCCATTTTTCATTTATGATTACCATTACCGAATAACTATTCAATTCCTTATCATCTTTATGAACAAAGTAACCTAAAACATTTACAGTTTCATTTTTTTTATCCATTAGTATATTTCCCCACTTTCTAAAAATTCTAATTCCATTTCTTGAGCATATCTAAAATTATCATTATCATTTAAAATGTTATCCCCTTCATATTTCAAAATCTTATTTAATGTTTTTTCAATGGCATCGGGAATTAAAACATGTAAGTTATTATAATTAATATCTCCATTTGAAAGCTGTTCAATTTGATCAAAAAAGTCTGCATCATAGCATACACCAGTAAACGGACAAGAACCATCTTTTCCACTCTGTAAATTATCTTTCAACCATTGCACCAAGTTATTTTTTTCGCTGTTTTCTAATTCCATGTAATCGTCAATATTCACTGTGATATGAGAAGTGGAAAACAAATCATAATTGTAGTTCATAATTTCCATATAAAATTTTTCCGCCACAGCTTCTAATGTATCCATCATTTCGCTAGAATAGTGATCCATGAATGATTGAACTCTCCTTTCACTTATATTTTGTAAAGCATTTTCAAAACCTTGTTTGTTTTCCTTTTTTAATTCATCAATTGTATAAATTTTAGTTTGAATTGTACGCATTTTTATCATTTCCTTTCTTTTCTCTTAATTTATTATATGAAGGTAAGGGGAATAATATTCCCCTTTTTATTTAAATAATTTCAACCATTCTGGTTCATTATTATTTAATTCATCTAACATCATCTGACATTTAGTAATATTGTGAATATACCATAATCTTTCATTGTCATCATAAGTTTTTAATAAAGTTTCTTGATAATATTTTTTTGCCTTCTCTAAATCGTTTTCGCTCCATTCATTCATATTAGTTACATTTTCAAAGTTTACTTCTACCATTTTACATTCCTCCATTTTTTTAGGGAATTTAATTCCCTTTCCTTAATTCTATTATATGATATTTAATGGCATTTATGAAGGGTAAAAAGAACTATTTATTAATTATTTGCAAAATAATTTTCTTGATACCAAGCCGGGTACTCATCTTTATTTTTGAATTGTGTATAATATTTTGAACTATTATAATATGGACAAGTTGAGCGAATTTTTACATATTTCATGTCATCCCTATTGTTTGCATTTTCTTCAACAATACGAGCTTCTTTCAATGATTCACATTCAAATACTAGTTTATTGATTTTTCCCTCTGCCATTCCCCACCCACTCATAAAATTATCTGTCATAGTTACATAATATTTTTCACTCATTTTGCATTCTCCTTTTTTCTTCTTATTTTATTATATGCATTTAGGGGAAAATAATTCCCCTTTTTATTAAATTATTTTAGTCCGTATGTTTCAGTATTTTCATGAAGATATTTCATATTTTCTGATTTTTGTTTTTTATTCATTTTTTGCTCAACTATCATTGAGTTTTTATATCCAAATTCATTACGTCTGATATCTCTAGCAAGCTCCATAGCTTCATTTTTATTGATGTTTGTATCTCTGCTTTCTTCCTCACCTTCTACGCTTACAGACCATTTATAACCAGTTTCAAAGAATACTGAAATAACGATTTTTTTTGTTTCTTTTTCCCTTCTAATTAGTTCATTTTCTACATCAATTGCATTTTCTCTAAAATTATCGCATTTTGTAGAAAAATATAATTCTTTCCATTCAGTGAGCAATTCATTTAATTCCTTGTTATTCATTTCTTTAAGTGTTTTCATTTTTTACCCTCCATATTAGGGAATTTAATTCCCTTTGTTGTTACTCTTATTATATGCTTATTTATTGTATTTATGAAGGGTAAAAAGAACTATTTTTAATTATTCTCCATAGTATTTTTTAACCGTTTTAAATGCATTTTCCAATGTTTGTTCTAATTGAAATGTTGAAAAGACATAACCGCCACCGAACCATTTTGCACGATATTTCGTTAAACCGGGAATTTTTCCGTAGTCATCTAAATCAATATCAAGAGCTAGAAAATGAATTACATACCTTGGTGTGCCGTCTGATGCATGATCCACCTTGAAATACTCAATATCTTCTCCATTTATTCTAATAACATTTTTTTGATAATTCATTTATAATCACTCCTATTTTTTATTTTTATTTGTTAATATGATAATGAATTGTAAATTTCTTGTGTTTCATAACGTATAATTAATATATCATTTTCATATCCATTATACATCGGACCTAAAAATCCTTGTATTTTCGGTTCCCCTTGCAGTTCCTTTCTATTACTTTGATTTTTATTGAAACCAACAATATTAAATTTTTCGTTTAACTCACTATAGGAATAATATTCAGTTTTAAAACCTGCCTCATCTTTAAAATTGACTTGATATTTTACTTTCATTCCATCCACTCCTTATATTATATTTTATGAATAAAAGGGGAATTTTATTCCCCTTTTATTAGAAGTTTTTTGTAAATGTAACACTTATTCCATTACTAGCCGTAAAAATGTTATGTTCTTGTCTATGCTCTTCCTTTACTTCTTTTTCAATTGAAGTAGGAATAAGAGCTTTCCCTTTTAAAAATAAAAGTGATTCTTTTACTTTCTCTTCCCCTTCAAATTTTACTTGATCACCGTTATCATTAATAAAAATATAAGAGCTTTCCCGGCATTCTTGGGTAAAAAATACTTCTCTTAAAATATCCATTTTTATCATCCTTTCAATTTTGGGGAATTTTATTCCCTTTCCTTATCTTTATAATACTATGTATTCTTATAAATGGAAACCCTCAAAATCAGGCATATAAAGCGGTTTTTACGGTTTTAACCGCTTTATACTTTCATTTACTCTGTTTTACTTACAATTTTATTATTTTATAATTATTTGTTGTTTTTGAAAGTCAACCATTATTTAAAAATGTAATCCCCATGGTTAACCAAGAATTTTTTTAAACATGTCACTATTTTGAAATTCATTTGCAATTGAAACTCTTTCATACTCTGTTAAACTCCCCATTGCAACGTTAGTGATTCCTAAGCCAAAGTGGACATTGTATTGAAATTCTATTCCATCAACTTCTCCAAAAATGCTTGCAACCCCATCATTATCTAATGTTGATTTTTTATAATTAATAACCATTTTTCATCCTCCTAAGTAGTGAATAAATTAAGTATATACCAATATTGACAGTGTTTTAGTAAGCTTTTTCAATTTTATCATTCTCCTTTATTGAATTTTAAGATACCTCTTTTATTATTCCTTTTTTCAAATTTTCATTAAATTTATTAATTGAATAGCTTTTTAAACTCTTATCTCCATATTGTAATACTAGGTGACCCATAAAAACAGGTAATACGATTTCCCCATCTGGCATTATATATTTTTTTCCGTTTCCTATCTCAATCATTTTGCATTCTCCTTTTATTAGGGGAATTTTATTCCCTTTTCTTATTCCTATTATATGAGCTTTTCAATGTTTTGAGAAGAGACTTTTTACCTATTTTTCATTCCAATATTTTTGTGGTAATTCAATGGATTTAAAAGTATATCCTACTCCATAAGCTAACCTATATTCATTAGTTAGATAATTTTTCTCTTCCCTATCCTTGGCATAGTCACAATGCTCATAAGCTCTGTCATAAGGGGTTTTAACTAAAATTTGATATCTGTAACCCTGTTCGGGTGAATATGCTTGTGGGTAACTCATTTTATCATTCTCCTTTAAAATAATTTATTTTGGTAGTAATGCAATGCATTCCCCGGTTTGAATATAATAAGCACGTTGTACAAATGCGAAAATATAATCGTTTTTTCCCTCCATATAGTCTCTAGCAGACTCTTTTTCCATTTCAATATATTTTTTAATATTATTTACATATACTTTTCCGCTTTTAACCTCTTCAATACATGCCATACAATTATTATGAAACCATTTTCTCGTTTTTTGTATTGTTTCATCTGTTAATTCTACACCGTTAAATTTTAGCATTTTATCATTCTCCTTTTTTGGTTAAAATCAATATTTTAACCAATATTTATAATGTGGTAAAAGACACCGTTAATTTCCACATAGTAACCACTTTCATCTTTTTCAACCATTTCATAATCATCAGCTAATTTGCTATTGTCTAACCAATAAGTAATTGCCTTTATTTCACTATCAGTCCTCATGAGTATTTCATCAATTTCATTTCCATTTTTATATATTTTAAAAGTATTCATATTATCATTTCCTTTCTTGTATAAATTTAGACTTTTATTTAATTATTCAAAGTATCCACTATCTGAACATGTATCCCAATCATCGGGGTAAACCTCATCTATATTCATTCCTATATGTTCAAAAAACGCTTCAACATCTGTATCAATTTGTAAATATATATCTGATTCCAAGTTATTGCATGGATTTTCTATTTCACCTTTCCAAATTGAAACATGACCAAATCTATTATAATGCCATGTGATCATTTTTATCATTCTCCTTTTATTAGGGGAATTTGATTCCCCTTTCTTATTATCATTATATGCTATTCAAAATCATTTTAGAAGTGACTTTTTACCTATTTTTACTTTTATTTTTATTAATTTTATAAATTGTATTTATAGCGTCTTGCTCTGCATCTGATAACGTTCTTTTAATATCTCTTAATTGAGTTAAAACCTTTTCATTCCCACACCAGAAACCGGACTCAAGTTCATTATTTACAGCGTTTTTAATCATGTCAGAGCGTTTTTTCAATCTATCGAAATCCTTTTCAGTTTTGATTTGATAACAAGCGTAGTTTCCCAAATTATCTGCCATAAATTGCAATTGATCAAAGCTTTCTTTGTTTTTTATCATTTTTACCATTCCCCTTTATTTCTTTTATCTGCATCGTTTTGCGCTTCATTTTCATTAGCATATGAACTGTAAGCACGTTCACCCTTTGTATTAAATACACAATAACTATTTGTATTTTCATCAAAATCTACATAATATTCATGTTTCATTTTTTATCCTCCTTTTTTCTTCTTAATTTATTATATGTGTTAAGGGGAAAATAATTCCCCTTAAGTTAAAATAAATCATTATTTGTTTTGACTTGGAAATCAGCGATTAACCATTCAATTTTATTAATTTGAGCAGGGGTTACATGTTCTCCATTAACCCACTTTCTAAAATATTTTAAAGCTTCTTTATTTCTTTTCAATTCTTGCTCTTTATAATTTTTCATATCCATTTTTCATCCTCCTTTTATTTTCCGCTTTCTTTAACTGTTTTTATTGTAACATGGTCGCTTGTAAAGCGAAAACATCAAAAACAGCCGTTTACAATGTTTTTTACATGTTTATATCTGATTTGCTTCATTATCCTTTGATTTCCTTATATTTTCATTTTTTTATTTGTTATTTTTGCGCTTATATAATAGGAAGAAACAAGGATTTTTTTATAATTGAAAAGAGGATAAAACCAGAAAACATAAGGGGAAACGTCTGTTTTGAAACTTGATCAAATGTATGTAAAACTGAGAGAATTAAGAAAAAACATTTCATCAAAACATATGATTAATGAAAAACATTTTACTTTAAATGAGAATATATTGAGAATGAGAAAATTCAAATCTTAACCCATATCCGTTTCCCATAAAGTTATTACACATTCTTTGATTTGATGAGATTCCTGTATACTATTAACAGCCGACCCTAATTATTGCTAATATATACTATTAACAGAACTTCACATTTATTGCTAAGTATATACTGTATTAACAGCAAGCCTAAATTATTGCTAAAAATTATTTTTTGGTTTTGCCATATACTGTATTAACAGCCGACCCCAATTATTGCTAAAATATTGATCAGTATGTTTGGATTTTGTGTCGTTTTAGAATTTCTTTGTCGAACAAAATCTCTTTACAAATACAACTGTTAATGATATATTGTTATTTAATATTATCTAATCTTATTTCTACATCATTGATGATAAAGTATCGAAAATAATCATCTATGGTATCACATATATTGCTGATTGGATACTTTCACATGTATATAATCAGATTAGATTTTTAAATAGCAATGAAGGGATGAGATTTATGTTTGGGATTGAGTATGAGGACAAATGTGGTAAAAGATATTCGAGTGAGTACATATTCAATAGTTATGATGAAGCTGTAAATTTTTTAGTTAAAGGTGGATTCAACATGGTACATTACGCTATTTTCGATAAAGTAAATGATGGATGGCTTGATTACCAGAGAGCATTTGTTAGCAAGAAAATGATTTATGTAGATAGCGTTTCAAAAATAGGTTTTTAATAGTATTAATTACCTGCTGTTATCTTAGATGGTATGGCATATTAGAAGCAAACAATCTTATCCTTACTGATACTCTAAATCTTCATCAGCATGGTTAGTTTCATCTATATTAGGTGTTGGTGTTGGATAAGGATGTTGATGAAGGATGTTGGGTTGGTATGTAAGGTGATGATTAGGTTATTAGAAAAAAATATTTAAAACTTCTTTAAAACATGTATCAAGTGCAATGAATAATCATATGATGAGTTAAGAAGTGAAAAGGAGATTGATTCATATGGATAATTTAAAACAACTAAAACGATTGATTTATAAGGTTGATAAGCAATTGGAGCGCAATAACCATAAGAGAGCAGAGCAATTGTTTCTAGAGGCTTGGGAATATAAGTGTGATCTAGGTGAAGAAATTTTAATTGAAATGGATTACTCATTAATGGCTAAAATCTATAATTATCGCTCTTACTTCAATCCTCCTATAACAGACACAACTAGTCGTGCATATGGATATTATGATTCAGAATACAAACAACTTGTAAAACAGGAGAGCGACTACCTTTGTTGGTAGTGTACTCTTCACTACATAATGATTGCAAACTAACAGTAAAGCAACTCATGATTTATGGATATCTAGTATGAGTCAGAGCTAACAATGATACAGTTTTACACTTAACAATGATTAAGATTAATTGCTGATTAATCCCTTGCCCACAAAACGGTTTCAGTTTTTAGAACTATGTCTGTTGAGCATGTTCTAGACCCCTAAATATTTGTATAAAATAAGGATTTTAACCAATTAAATAATCAATCTAATTATCATTAATCCCTTGCTCATAAAACGGTCTGAAATCTACAGATGGATCACATAATGCATTATATTCACATGAAAATCTTAATCCCTTGCCTACAGAACAGCTTGGAATCTGGTGCAGATTACAATAAGAAAAACAACTACCCTGTAATAACTTGCGTTCAAAACGCTTTGGAATCTACAACGTAGTTTAGATTTGAAATCATTATACCCCTAATTATAATTTGGCTCAAAACGGCTTGGAATCTACATGAGTTACCAAAAAATAAAATGACCCACCCCTATTGACAGGTGCAACAAATAATAGTAAAATCTAATTTATAAAGCAGGACAAGAAATTAAAACGTAATAGGGATTTTGATTTTCTATCTAGTACAACAAATAATTATTAAAAGGAGAATCTAAAATGCAGACCCCTAAAAATTGGAACACAAATGAAATCAAGTTAGACGTTCAGAGATTCAAAATGGATTTAGAAAATGCAGTGAAAAGAGAATTGATTAAGAAAAATGAACCTGCCCCTAAAACTGATGTAAGAATCGTAAACCCTATTGACTCAGAGGATTTAAATTACATAGTGTCACTAATAGAAAATAATGAAATCTGGAATCTGGAACTGCTTGGAAAAGGAGCTTGTGGTTCAGTTTATAGTTATAAAAATTATGCTATAAAAATCCTTTTTAACCAAGAAAAAGATGCAGAGATTATGGAGAAACTTCAATCTTCAAAATATGTACCTACTCTTTATGCAGTAATAAACGATAACAGCTTTATTATGAGTAAAGTAGATGGTCTAACTGTAAAAAAATATGACATGTTACGAAAGAAAGATGAGATTGAAAATTTCATTCATCCTGCTTTTAAAGATATGTTCAATGAAGCATTAGACGATTTTGTAACCCTTGGCTTTCAACCTTATGACCTACACACAGATAATGTTATGATTGACCGATCTACAGGTACACCAGTAGTTATTGATGTTGGTTTTTTCACTGAATTGACAGATTATACAAAGATGAAAATTAAAGAGGATGGTATCAACAGTGTAGATATCTATTCCATTGGTGGATATTGTAGTGCAAAAGGATGGATTGAAGGAACAGTGGAAAAATACACTCTTTTAAGAAATCTCCAATTGGAATCTGAAAAAATCTTAAACAAATATGATCTAAGTAAAGCAATTATCTAAGGAGGTAATTATAATGAAGAGATTTTTTGAATTAGACCAAGTTGAACGTATATTCCTAGTCTCTGGTGTAATTATGGCAATCCTCATGACGATTCTGCTTGCCACTTATTAATGCAATAAATAATTATAAAATAGTCACTCTCTAGGGTTTTAAACATACAATACAATATAATAAAACAGGGAGATGATTTATATGTATCAAGATACTATGAATTTTAGAATGGTTCAAATGCAAATAATGAATATCGTAAATGTTGGTTTAAGCAAGGGTGTATCTAGTTATGACATTGAATTACTTACTGATGCATCAATTAATGCTACACAAATGTTTTTAAGTGAGCATGAAATTAAAACATTACGTCAACAACTACATGCCAGATTACAAAGACAAGAATTGTTGGTGTAATGACATACTTAGTCAAAGGAAAGATGGACACATTGAAAGATATTAGAGAATATAGATTAGAATTAAAAAGAGAAGGAATTATTTGTTATGAAACATTTGTAGGAACGAAATTTCAATTGTTACTCTTTAAATTTAGGATGCGGAAGTGGAAGGTTATGTCAATTGAAGTAAAAAAATAAATTATTTTCAATTTATTTGAAAATAAAGGTTTCGTTCTTCCTACAAGTGGGAATAATAATGATATAATAATCATATTATGTCGTATGATTCCAAAAGGAGAATGAAATATGACCGAACTATTGTTGAAAAAACATGAAAGAAGAATTAAATCGTATGGTATTCCTAAACACATGGCAAAAGAGATTGTGACTAGTGCTGTGGAGATAAGTAATGGTCACAATCTCGAATTATGTATCAATTATGCTGTTGATCTTACTTATGGATTAGGTTTGACTCAAAATTCCAACGGTAACAATAAGTGCAACGTATAATTACATATCCATTATACATTGCTTATGCTCATTAGGTAAATTTATACCTTGACATTAGAACGTATTATTATATAATTATCTGTAAGACTTATTGTTAAAATTTGTCTTTCATTAATTATAATTACAAAGGAGATGCATTAATTTGGTGGCAATTGCAGAATATCCAGTTTCGGAAAAAATGTCTATTCTTGTCTATGAGATTGATGATGAAAGAGATAAGGTATTAGCAGGTGTTGACCGAGAAGATGCAGAATGGTGTAATTTGAATTTTGATCCTCTAAATGACATGGATGTTGAAGATACACCATATTTCATTTTTAACGCATGTGCTGTACCTTTGTCTAAATGCAATACAATCTATGAAGGATAAAGAATGTAAGGTCTTTAATTGTAAGAATAAGCATGAGGCATTAGGATACTGTGAAAGACATTACAAGAGCTACATTAGACATGGAAATCCTCTGCAAGTTGATAAGAATTTAAAAAAGAGAGAAAACCGTAAAGATATCCAAAGGGCGACTAAAAATAAACGATTCTCAACTAATGGTGTTTGTCTCATTGACGGATGTGATGAACCTAGAAAAAGCAGAGGATTGTGTGAAAAGCATTATGCTAGATGGAGAAGAAATGGAACAACAGATAGTACAGGAAGAAGGTACAGTCATATCAAAACATGCTTGAGAATTGATTGTAATAGACCTGCTAAAACAGCAGGATTATGTGATACACATGCAGGTTACTATTATCAATATGGCTCTCCCTACTTGCCAAAAGTAATTAAAAAATGTGGAATAGAATGGTGTGATAAACCACATCAAGCTAAAGGATTATGTATGGATCATTACAGACAATGGAAGAAAATACTCTTAGAGAACGAAAGAAATTGAGTATTTTCTTCCGTTTTCTTGTTGACAAGTGCAATGTATAATGATAATATTTAATTATTGAAGGGAATAAAATTCCCTCATAAGAATATAATATCATTAAAGGAGATGATTTCATGAATATCGAGATATTAGAAGAAAAAGTACAGAAAGCACAAGAGCAGGTTAATAAAAAGAAGAAAACGATTGAACGTCATGAAAAGGCTCTAGAGAAGAAAAATATTAAAGTTGCGAAACAGGGCATTACATTAGATTTATCTAGTATAGATGCAGTGGAAAATATACAAATGGAACATCGTCAAACTGATTTGTATTGGGATATATCAGAAGTGAAGGGTAAACTTGAAGATATTAGGGGAGCTAGAGGGAAACTAAAAAAAGCAGAAGATACACTGGCTAATTGGCAGTCAAAATTAGATGTAGAGATTGACAAGGAAAAATTCTTACAGGATCAAGCACCACAGGTAATTAAAGATTTTCTAGAGAACTGGAAAGAGCTTGCTTATAAATGGCATATTAAAAGATATAATGACTACTTAGAAATGAGAAAAGACCTTGAAGATAAAGCAGACAAATTAAAAGAAGAAATAGGTGTTAGAAAAAATTTCTTCCCCAATAAGGAGCAAGAAGCAATTTTAAAAGAGCATGAATTAGATTATCAAACCATTAAAGGCAAACTGACATATTTTGCAGGTGGAACTGTTCTCCGTATGGCTACCATCTATGATGAAGAGAAACGTTTAACATGGCTTAATAAATTACTTGAGGATGATAAGAAGTTTAAAATGCTTGATTTGATTAGAAGAATTAATGGTAAGATCGGACTAATTACAGATGCTTCTAATTTAAGCATTAGCCGAGATGGAAACCTAAATGGGATCATCATAGGAGAAAAGGGAAAAGCAAGAGTGGAAACTATAGGTGCAGGTGGGTACAACATTCAATGTTTTCATTTTAGAACTCTTGTAAAAGAAATCAAATAAAGGGGAATAATTATCCCCTTTATACATATAATAAATTAACAGAACAAATTACTTTCGCTTGACAAGCGAAATTATTCGTGCTATAATTAGGTATAATCAAAATTAGGAGATGATCGAATGAATGAAATAGAAACATTTGATAAGGCATACAAAGAATTTACTACACTTTATAATCGTTATAAATTCATTAACTACGATTTATCATTCTTTATGTTCGATGAGAGCAAAAAGAAAGTATCTGAATTGGTATTCTGGGCTGATTGGGAGCTAGATCAAATTAGATTCAATGAGCAAGATGAACTTATTCAAAGATTAGAAGAGGCAGGAAGAAGTCAAAAACAGATTGAACAAATGGAAGAACGTGCAATGAAAGCTCTTGGAAAATTCATAGCTAAATGGAGTGATGAAAATGTCACCAACAGATAATCAATGGGCGAACATGCGATTATTGAATAAGAATGAAATCAAGCATTGTATTGAGTCACTGATCAGAAAAGAACCTGCCATCACTAAAAAACTAATGATCAGATGGTTGCACCATATTACTATTCATAGATACATGCGCCAGTTTCAAGCTCAAAACCCAATGGTTTATCGAGAGTATGAATTTGATGGAATGAAGAGAGTAAACAGTCATAATGAATTAATCTTAAATGATTTACATGATGAAGGGGTTATCCGTTATGAGAAAGATCAAAGTTCATATGAATATAAAGGAAAGGTTTATAACCACTACATTATAATAATTAACAAATAGTGGTGACAATTCGCTTGACAAGCGATTTCAAAGCATGGTATAATAAGGTATAATCAAAAACAAGGAGATGATGGAAATGAACTTTGGTAAACATTTATTGGAAAATCCAAACGGTACTTATTCATTCTTTGGAACAGTGGATGCAAGATTAGTTTTGGCAACAATGGATGGAGGTCTACCAACAGAAGAACAAATCAAAAATGCTAAACATGTAGGAGTTACGATTGCAGGTTTGAAGACAAGAGTATTCCAAAGTGAAGAAGATGCATTAGAATTTGAAGCAAGTCTCAATTGAATAATATTCTAATTTTATACAAACGGAGGTAGTCAAATGAGTAAATGGGGAACAGTTGATAAGAGGTCAATAGTGCATATTCTAGACAATGGGTTAGGATTCTTAAAAGATGAAATTAAAGATCAAAGCAGAACTAAGAATCAGAATGAAGAGGATTTTTACTCCCTAGAACAACTTCTCTATAATGAAGGAAAAGAATTGCTTTCAATGACCAATCAGACAAGATTTGAAAAGAGATTAAATACAATCAGAAAAAACATGCACAAATGGGTTTAATTAAATGTTGATTTTAACTTTAATAAGGAGATGATTGATATGGTAATGTTTGTACTGTGGAAAGATGGGAGCGACTTTATTAACTTTAACATTGAACCACAAAAGTTTAAAAAAGGAGAGGTAATTGAACACGAAAGACTTGAAGGTAAGCATGAAGTTATACATTGCGACCCTGTTACTGTAACTGTAAAACCTGTTGAATAAAAGATTGATTTTAAACAGAAGGGAAATAATGGCATGAAACCAACAAATCAAATGATCTTTATTATTCACACTGATAATCTAGATGAAATGCAAGAAAATGCTCTGGGAATTCATAGTGTATGGAAGAATGAAGAGAAAGCTCAGAAAGAATGTGATGAACTGAATGAAAAAGCAGGAGAAGAAGTATATACTGTAGAACCATTTCCAATAATGAAATAATTAAAAAGGGAGTTGAGATTATCATGAAAAGTTATGTATACTTTTATGATACTGTAAGCGATAATGAACCCAAGGATTTATTTGAAGTAAAAGAACAAATGCCACAAGAGTATGACTATGAATTAGCTACATTAAAGGAAGTTGTCAAACAAGAATGGGCAGATGAGGAAGATGAAGGAAGAGTGTTTGTTTTAGCAGAAGGTGAATATATTTATAGACAGGGCAATTTTATTAAGATGGAGGGGTGATTTTTTGATATCAGATAAATTAAGAGCTTTAGAATATCATCTCAGACAAAACAATGCAGATGAAGAAATGATTAAATTAATCCTAAAAGCTGAGATTGATGGTATAACACCAAAGCAGATTTATGAAGTTGTTGAAATTATAGAAAAAATAAAAACAGTTAAATAAATCGCTTGTAAAGCGAACTCATACGTGCTATAATTAGGTATAATCAAATTTGGAGGTGCTTCTTAAATGAAGAAAGAGCAAATGGATCGTTATATTGATAAGTTCTTGCGTGATGGTGATGTAGAATGTATTAACCTTACTACTTTGAAAGATACATTTGATGATGGTGAACTACCAATACCTAATGAAATTGACTGCATGAAGATTAAAAAGGAACTTGAGTCCATATCAAAAGAAATGGAGGAGATTGATGATCTTATCGAAATTGAGGGTGAAAGTATAGTTTTTGAAGTACCAGACATTAACGATTTTCTAAATGAATTAATGATGAGTGGCATTAAAAAAAGTATTGATAAGCGCAATAAATAAGCATATATTTAAATTAGAGGTGAATCATTTGAACAAAGATAAATATGTAGTTGATTATTACACTATAAAATGGGAAAAGGATGGATATACAGAAAGAGAAAATTTTAAACCGATTCAGAAGTATAAAGGTGAAATGGATAAATTTACAGCAAAATTGAGAGAAGAAAATGTAAAATATCAAATTATTATAACTCCTGTTTTCAATTATGCCGTAGTTACAAATGAATTAAAAAATATTGGCATACCATATAATGCTCTAGATTATTATGAAGAACGTGGTTTTAGGATGGTTACGTGTACAACAAAGTTTGATGATCTAAAAGACTACATGGATGAATTTGAGAATGAAGATCATATCACAAGAAGAAAGTTAGAAGAGAACTTAGCATTACAAAAATCAACCATTGAAAAAGAATTAGAAGCATTAGAGATATTAAAGAGGATACAATCAGAAAAATCAGTTCTTGAACTGGAATATGATTCATTGAACAATAAGTTAAAAGGTTAATTTTATACAAAGGGAGATGATTTAATGAATTTACACGAAAAGATGGACACAGCACTTACACTTTTAAGGGAAGTACAAGAAGAAATTCTAAATGGTAATCTACCAGACACTAAAACAAATAACCAAATTCAAGGATTAATTAGAACGTTTGGTAAAGATAATTTTGTTGGTAGTATTGAAACAATGAAAAAATGGACAGATAAAATAGAATTAAATTCATAAAATAGTTATTTTAACCATTAGGAGGGTTGAATATGGGTGATTTTGAGTATGATGTAATAACTGTACATCAAGGAAAATATGAGTGTGATGGAATAATCGAATGGTCGCTTTTAAAAATACTTAACAAAATTGGCTATTATAGTTGGGAGCTAGTAGGAGAAATAAGAGGGGAAATAATTGTTAAAAGAAGAATTAATGAAGAAAAATAATGAATAAAATAATTCTTTTAACCATTAGGAAGGGGTGGCTACAATGAAAGTTAGATTATGTGATATATGTGAAGACAAGACGATCAATAAGTCAATCTGTAATGATTGTGACGAACGTATGAAGCGTGGGAAAAGAGAAGTTGCTAGACGTTTGAATAAGAAAAAATGTGGTGTGAAATGAGCATGTATGAACAGGATGAACAGCAGAGCATGACAGATCATTTGAAGAATTATATGGAATTTATAAAAAAAGCTAGAGTAGCTTATCATAATGGAGACAATGAACAGGCATTGAAATTTTGCATAAAAGCTGATGAAGAACTTGAAAAGTCTGGTATGTTGAAAGGTTTGTAAAAAAGATAAAATAAAATCTTTTAACCATTGGGAGGATTTAAATGTGTCCAATAAAAAATATGCTGTTATAGATACTAGGAATAATGCGATCTATCATGAAGGAACAGAATGGGAATGCATGAGGTTTCTTTTAGAAAATTACCCTCATCTAGATTACATGAAAGTTGGTTTTAATTGGTCATTAGGAGGTAATGAAGATGGAAAATAAAACATACACACTTCATGGTTACACTATAACTAAGATTGAAAAAGGACATTATCGAATAACTAAAAATGACAGATTGCAAGCCAGAAAGAGAACTCTTGAACTAGCTAAAGATTGGGTAAGAAATAAAATATCTGATACTCACTATTAGGAGGGTTTATAATGCCAGTAGAATTAAGCGATTGGGATTTAGATGATATTAAAAGCAAGTTAAGCAAACAATCTCTATTTGAGAATTTACAATTATACCAGTTAAAAAAGAAGGAACTCAATGAAAAAGGAAATGACTACGGTGTAGCAGTCTTAGATAAGAATGAACTAGGAAAGACTAGAGCAATGAAAGAATTTGATTTTGTACAGAAGGAACAAATTGTAATTGCAATTTATTTAGCTGATGCATTAAGCGAATAAAACGGTCAATAGGAGGAAAATCAAATGGATGTAACTGAGAAATTAAGAAAAAAATATCCTAATGATGAAGTCATTGAAAATGTAAGAAAGCGACTTGGACTGAGTGAAGATGATGCTTCAATGGATGACCATATTCTAAAAATGTCTAGAAATGAAGTGTTTGCCCATGTCGTTAATTGGAATGGTTTAATCAATTATGACTCAACTATCAAATATTGGGTTCTAGATATTTATGGTGTAGATTTAGATGAGGTTGAATAGAAGCTGATCTCCTACACATACTATACTTACTACAACTACGAAGGAATGAATGCACTATGGCTTATTCAGAAGCAGACAAAATGTTATTAGCATCTTTTATAATGATGGATGTATCAGCACTCCAAGCAGAAAATGAAATGTGTAAAGCAGATGGTGAACCACCTAAGTATGGAGAAAGAGATTTTTTCAAAGCTGTGGAGTATGCAGAAAACAGATTACGGAAATATTAATTTTTATTATATTCAAGTGCAATAAATTATGATAAGATGCATATAGTTATAAAAAGGAGTGATTGGATTGCTCATACAATATGGGAAAGCATTTAAGGAATTAAAAGAAGTGATTCAAGAAGTGGATGGTAATGAAAAAATGTCTGTAGATGAAATTCTTCATCTAATGGATCAGATTAGTAAAGAAGAACATGAAAATCGTATAAGTGGGGAAGAAGTTGCAAAAGAGTTCTCAGATTTTATAAACAGTAGTATGACCAGTGAAAGAGATATCTTTGCGAAGACCGTTACGGAAGATCATGCTGTTATACAGATGGATGCCTGGTATACATTCTATAAGTGTCTTGAAATATGGAGAGAGAACTATATAAAGGACACTATAAAGGATCGTACTGAAAGCATCTGTAAGTCATCAAGAATAATGGTTGAATCATTAGTTGACTAATTTTAAAAACCCCTCTCTTGAGGGGATAATGCCTACCCAAATATTTTGATAAAAACCTCATTTTATCCATTGACAAATACAACAAATAATGATAATCTGATTAAGAAGGAGTTGATTGACAATGAGAGAAATTCTTACTGAATCTCTGCTTGAACAATTTGCAGAAGAATTTAGAGCTAATCCATTTTTTATGGCAGACCCAAATTTCACTTTTTGTGATTATGTAGATCAGCAAATGGAAAAGAGAAATAAAGAATTAAACGCTTCATAAGTACAATAAATAATTATATAGGAGTTGATATCCTTGCTTGAGAAACAAGTAAAAAAATACATAAGTAGTGTCAAACATAATTGGAAGAAGATTGATGAAAGAAAAGCTATTGTTAATTCATTGTCAAAAGTCACTGGATTAAAGAAGATTTATTTTGAAACTTTAACTGATAAAGAATTGCAGGTATATGTGGATCAATACCATGACCAAATACAATAGGAGGAATGGAAATGATTAAAGTTAATGGTAAAGAGGTTGAATTTGCAAGTTTCCCGAATGGTGAAACACGTTTGGTTGAAAGTAGCATCCATAGTGATGAGGAAATAAATGTCGTTGATTTTAAATATGGTAATGATTCAGATTTAATCAAGCTTATGTTTGTGAAGAAATATTTAGATCAGAATTTCAATCTACCTACTACTCTAGCAATATTCTATATGCCTTACAGCAGAATGGATAGAAGTGAAGATGGTTCAGCTTTCACACTTAAATATGTAGCAGATTTTATAAATCACCTATATTTTGACCTAGTGCAAGTTTTTGAACCACATTCAGACGTTACCCCTGCCCTTCTAAATAATTCAGCACCAATATTTATTAATTTTGATCTTCTCCCTGTTGTCATGGAGGATGTTGGATTTAATGAAGATAGAGATGTATTGTTCTTCCCAGATGCAGGAGCAAGCAAAAGGTATTCTAAAATGAATCATCCTCATTTGGTCGGACATAAACATCGTGATTTTAAGACAGGTAAAATTGAGAGTCTTGAGGTCGTGGGTAAAGTACCGAATGACCCCTTCAATGTAATTATTGTAGATGATTTAAGCAGTTATGGTGGTACATTTATGTTTAGTGCTAAGAAACTTAAAGAGTTAGGTGCAGACAAAATCTACTTACTAGTAGCACATGCAGAAGATAGTATTTTTGATGGTGACATATTTAAAACAGACTTCATTGATGGTGTTTTTACTACTAATACAATTATGACAAAAAATGGTATTTGGTTGAACAAACAGTATGATGAAAAACTTACAGTTTTTACAATAAATGATTAAAGGAGTGGTTTAAATGACACAATACATTTACCCTGCTACATTATTATGTGATTTTTATAAGGTTTCACATAGAAAACAATACCCTGCCAATACTCAAAGAATTTATAGTACATGGACTCCACGATCTAATAAATACTTCCCGGTAGCTGATAAAGTGGTAGCATTTGGAATCCAATCTTTTGTAAAAAAATATTTGATTAAATACTTTAATGAGAATTTTTTCAATCGTAAACTTGAAGAAGTGGTTGCAGAATACAAACGTGTAATTCAATTTACATTAGGTGAAGCAAATCCAGATACTTCTCACATTGAAGAGCTACACAAATTGGGATATCTGCCTGTACATGTGAAAGCAGTAAAAGAAGGAACTCTAGTGCCATTTAAAGTACCTATGCTTACTGTTGAAAATACAGGTGATGATAGATTTTATTGGCTTACAAATTACTTAGAAACCATTATGTCAAATGAACTATGGCAACCAATGACTTCTGCAACAATTTCCTATCAGTATCGCAAACTATTAAACGGATATGCTTTAAAAACTGTTGGAGATACTACTGGTGTAGGCTTTCAAGGACATGATTTTAGTATGAGAGGCATGGGTAGTCTAGAAACATCAATGTCTTCTGGTGCAGGTCATTTGCTTTCATTTGTAGGCACAGATACAATTCCTGCTATCTTATATCATGAAGAATTTTATAATGCGAATATCGAAAAAGAACTTGTAGGAACTTCCATTCCTGCTACAGAGCATTCAGTCATGTGTAGCTATGGTAAAGTAAATGAATTTGATCTGTTTGCACATCTAATTAATAATGTGTATCCAAATGGATTATTTTCAGTTGTATCTGACACATGGGATTTCTGGAAAGTTGTAGGAGAATATCTTCCTAAACTAAAATCAGATATTATGAAACGTGATGGCAAAGTTGTAATTAGACCCGATAGTGGTGATCCTGTAAAGATAATTTGTGGTGATCCAGAAGCAGAAGAACCAATTGTACGAAAAGGATTAATAGAAGTATTATGGGATATCTTTGGAGGTACTACAACTGAGCAAGGATATAAATTACTTGATTCCCATATTGGAGCTATCTATGGTGATTCAATCACTCTAGAACGTGCAGAAGAAATTCTCAATCAGCTTGAACATAAAGGATTTGCAAGCACGAATATTGTCTTTGGTATCGGTAGCTTTACATTCCAGTACAATACAAGAGATACGCTTGGTTTTGCAATGAAAGCAACTTATGCAAAAGTTGATGGTGAAGAACGATTAATCTATAAAGACCCTAAGACGGATGATGGAACTAAGAAGTCTTTAAAAGGTCGTGTTGTAGTTATAGAAAATGAAAAAGGCGAGTTAGAAGCAGTCGATGGTCTATATAAACAAGACACTGTTAATGTTATACAAGACAAATTAGAAACAGTATTCATTAATGGTAGGCTTGAACGTGATGAATCTCTTTCAGAAATTCGTGAACGTTTACATGGAAAATCAGACTTAATTTAAAATAGGGGCTTTATGCCCCTAATATTTTTTAACCATTTCGCTTTACAAGCGAATAAAAAGATGGTAAGATGAATATAGTTAATAAAAGAATCGTTTTATGAAAGGAAGATTATCATGTTAGAAGCAGTGGTTCTTGAATTTAATAAGGAATATGGTGCTAACCAAGTTGTAGGAAAGAAAAATATGTCTCATTTAACCGTCAAAGAAGCTCATGAGAGAGCTAATGAATTTGTTCAGTCATTACAAGAGTACAAGGAAAACAAGATAAGCTATAATTTAATTCAAAATGGCTCTATACTAGCTTACATTTGAAAGGAAGTAGCTTAACAATGCCACATAAATATGATAGCACTCCAATTAATAACAAGGCTCATGACAAAAGAGTAAAATTAACTGAAACAGATGTAGAGAGCATCAAGAACGATTATGAAAATGGTGCTAGTATTCACAGTTTATCCAAGAAGTATAATGTAAGCAGAAGAACAATACAGTTCAAGCTCTTTCCAGAACGAGAAGAACATGCCAAGAAGCTGTATGCGGAAAGAAGAAAGGATCAAAGGTATTATTCCAAAGATAAGCATAGAGATTATATAAAAAAGCACAGGCAACATAAGAAAGAATTGTATGAGAATGGAACTTTAAAAATTGAAGAGGATGATGACCAATGAAAATGTACATCATTTACAATGAAGAAGTAGCGATTTGGGTTTATGAAGAAGAAGCCTATGAGAAAATGGCAAATGGTTGGGTATTGTATGGGTATGCTCTGGATGAAAATAAAGCAGATGAGTTGTGTGAAGAAGCATGTTATGCTGAGTGGGAGATGTTTTAATGCCTACGATTACTGTTACAGAAGCAGGAAGGTTGCTAGGTGTTTCTAAAGAAGAAATGAAGAAGATTGTAGAGAAAGAAAATCTTACAAAAATCTCTCCAAATGGTATGAATGGAAGATACTTATTAATTGATACTGAAATTAAAGAATTGAGAGGATGACTTTAAAATGAAGACCTATTATATTGAAGCACCTGTTGTCATGAAACTAATGATTGGAATGAGGGCAGAAAGCATGGAAGATGCAAAAGAAAAAATTTTAGAAGGTGGAAAAATTAGCTTAAACCCAGAATACAAAGAAGATGCGAATATTGATTTTGTCGATCTTGAATGGGAAATACATGAACAAGTTGTACAAGGAAATGTATACTATGGAAATATTAATGAACTGGAAATTGAGTTAGATGATTTTCTTGATGATGAGGATGATGACCAATGACAAACAAAGAACGTTTAAAAGTCGGAATGAAACTATACTTACAACCTACTGGAAATATGGCTAGACGTACTAAGGAAGTGAAAGAAGTAACTGTCTCTAAGGTAGGTAGAAAATACTTTGAGGTAGAGGAATTGTGGAGGGATAAATTTGCAATTGATGATCTTAGAGATGTAACAGAGTATTCAAATGATTGGCAGGGTTACTTCTCTCTTCAAGAGTTGGAAGATGATGAAGAGTATGAAGAACTCCTTTCTGATTTAAGGATTTACTTTGGTTCTATCGGTAGAAATAGAAACAGTACCAACTTATCCCTAGACCAATTAAGACAAATAAAAGAAATGATTAAAAGGTAAATAAATCGCTTGCAAAGCGAATTATTCTATGGTAAAATTAGGTTACAGATTAAGAAACAAACATCTAGACAGGTGCAATTGTTAATGATATGATGAATACACTGGTATGAAGAATATGGAAGGAAGGGTTTAGCAGTCCTTCCTTCCAACAAAATCTGAGAGGATGATTGTAATGGAATCAAAAATGATCCAAGAAAACCAAGCCAAAGATGGTACAGAATTTATTGTTGAAGAGTACGAAGATGGTCTTTACACCGTTTACACTAAATTCCCTTACACTAGTGGTAGTGAAAAATATAAAAATAATTTTGTTGGTTACTCTGCAACAGATTTAACTGATTTAGCAGTAGCTAAAGGTATTGCAATGTTTGCTTACTTTAATTATTCAAGAGCATTAAAACAATATGCAACAGAAAAGGAGAATGTAAAATGAACAAGTATACTGAAATAGCAATTAAAGAATATGAACAGGAACTTGCTGAATTAAAGGAGTTTGGAGAGCATGAGGGGCATCCAAATAAACATGTAATGATGGCTGTATCATTGCGTTGTAGTCAGCTTGAGAAACATATCGAAGAGCTAAAACAACCAAGAAAAAACATCCATCAATTCTTTGGACTCTCCTATGCACAATATCTAGTCATTCCAAGATCGGTTTTACAATCAATGCATCTTTATTGGCAGGATAATTTTGTTAAACTTCTTGATCAATTATATGAAACTGGTTGGACTAAAGGATTACCAGAAAAAACAATGTATAAAGTAGAAGTGAGGGAATACGGATATGAACACCTTGAAAATGAAGATTCTGAAATTGAAGAAACATTTGTATGGAAGGATGAGATTACAGACCCTTTAGCTGACTATAGAAGAGGAAATAGAAACGTCTTTGATGAGTTAAAATCTTAATTTTATACAGGTGGTGATCGTATGATTGACAAAGAGAAGTTAATTAAATGGCTTCAAGATAGGCATACAGAACACAATAGCAAATATGACAGAGCAGGGAATTATCTTATTCAAGGAGTGTGCCTTGGCAATGTAAGTATGTCTCATGAACTTTCTGTATTAATTGAATCGGGCGAGTTTGATATTAAAAGATAGGAATGATTTGAAGATGCCAGAAATTTTAGTTGATATATATGAGTGTAACTGTGAATTAATATTTAGTGCAGATAAACATGAAGATATTGTTTGTTGCCCTAAATGTAGGTCTGAAAATATCACATGTGTAGGTACTGGTAGAATAGAAGGAATTGCAGAGCATTGATAAAAGTCTAGTTTTATACAGGAGATGATAACATGGATAGAGAACCTAGAATTAATTTTGAAGGAAAAGAAATTGAATTTTTAAAACCTGTAGTAACCCATTCACTATTTCAACAAATACAGAAGGCAATTGAAGTCGTACATGAAACAGGTATGAATGTTGCTTATATCAAAATGGATTTAAGTGAGCTTTGTTGGATTCGCAATCTTCTTGGTACTGATTTAGTGTCCACACAATTTAGTAGAGAGAATTTAATTGAAGGTATGAAATTTAGAGAGAATCAAAAGAACTATGTAAGACTAAATAGATATGATGAGAACTTTGTTATTAACCTCTCAAGTGACAAAGATTACGACTATGAAAAAGGTTATGGAGATGTAATGAGTGTGACAGAATTTATTGATGCCTGTAATTCTGGTGGCTTAATTGACTATGATGGTCACGCAACGGAAATTATTGTAAATGGCAAAATTGTATCTGATAAACCATTTAGTCCATCTGATGTTGAAGACTTTGAAGAAGAGTTTCTTGCATTCGAGAAAGAGCATGGGAAAGTTGAAGTTGTTTGGTATAACAAATAATTTCCATCAAGGGAGATGATAAATATGAAAAGTAATTATGAATGTGCAAATTTTGACTGTGGTTACTCTACTGATAGAATCGACAATTTGAAAATAAAAGATTTGAATAAGGTTGTTAAGCGAGATGGTGGAAGTGTTGAAAATGGTTACACTTGTTGTCCGAAGTGCAGGGGTAATACTCTAGTCTATGTGTCTGATTTAAAAGGGGATGATTTAAATGAATGATATGCAAATGTGGCACACGATTCTGGAACTAAAAGAAGATCATGATACTCTAGGTTCTAAAGGTGAACAATTCTTTATTACTGATTTCCCTTCCAACATTGAAACAAATGATTTAGATTACGTTATTCAAAGACCTACATGGCATGGTATAGGATTGGGAACTGGTGTATTCTCCTATGTTTTAACAAATTGGAAAATTAACCAATTGTTTAATGTATCTGATAAGACATTCAAAGACCTTGACAGAGAAGCAAAGGCTAAATACTTAGATTGATAAAATAATAAATTTATCCAAGGAGTGATCGAATGATATTTAAGGAACTACTTCAAAATTGTAAATGGGTAAACATTGCAGAAACATTGACAAAAGATTATGAAGAACATCCCGAAGCGATTACAGCATTTAAAAACATCTATTTTAAATTACTATCATATGAACCAGAAAACAATCCAGACGGTATGAGAATCTGTGTAGAATTAGTTAAAGGGTTTGATGATGAAGAGTATCATAATGTGTTCGGTTTAGATTCAAATAATGGAAGATGGGGATTAGACTTTATACCTTGGCGAGAATGGCTAGGTTACGATGTGGAATTAGGTGATCTTTCACCAGATGAATTTTCAGCACATGCTATATGGGAAATGACATTCAACGGAACAGAAGAGCAAATGGAACAAAAGAAACAGGAATTAATAAATACAGCATCTAAGATATCAAATGATAAAATTCTAAGAAGTGATACAACATGCCCATTCTGTGAAGGAACAGGTAAGAATGATAACGGTGATGATTGTTTTTGTGAAAATGGTAAATTAAATACATTCAGAACAATGAAAGATTAAGGAGTGATCGAATGGAGTTTAATAAACAAGACCTTGAAAAATTCGAGAAATTGTATGACTCAATTTGGGAGAGAGCAAGTCAATTAATTAAACATAGGGTTATGTTGGATGATAAATTAGACGATTCACTTGTCAGAGCTTATTTTGAATATTCAGAAGTAGGGAGCAATAGCATATCATTTGAAGGTGAAGATAGATGGAACGACCCTTGCATTATAAATTTGACATTTGAAGAGATTCTTATGACAGATGAAGAATACTGTAATAAGATCAGCAAAGATATTACAGATCGTGATGAAGCAGAACGTGTAAAGAAAGAAGAAAGAAAGAAGCGTTATGAAGAAGACCTTAGAAAAAGAGAGCTAGAACGATTAGCAGAATTAAAGGCAAAGTATGAGAACGATTAATCTTTACGTGGATGACCTAAGAGATAAGCCCACAGGTTTTAGGGTGGCTAGAACCATGAAAGAAGCTGTCTGGTACTTAGAAAATTATGATGTTAATATTCTGTCTCTAGATCACGATTTAGGTGAATGGAAAGGCGTTCTGTTACCTACGGGCTACGATCTAGTTAAACATATGTGTGAGCATGGCTTGAGAGCTAATAAGATATACATTCACACCGATAACAATGTAGGTAGGGAGAATATGTATCAAACATTGCTTGGAGCTAGGAGAAGAGGCTTCATTGATTCAGACATTGAGATTTACCACTATCCAATTACTGAAAACAAATATTCTGGTTAAAATATTACTTTTATACAAGGAGGAACAACATGTTTGAAGACCAATATGGTGAACTAAATGGAATCAAATGGAGTGTCAAATACTTAGGTGATAGAGATTTTCAATTGACTGTTGGTACTCTAACAGAAAAATATACCTGTCAATATCCTATGGTGTTTGGTATGGATATTGCCGATGTAAACAATCTAAATGCAAGATTAGATGCAATGCAGGAAGAAGTAGAAAATGGATAAAAACTCAATTTTATGAAGGAAGTGATATTGTGGAAGAATTGAAAAAAGCATTGAAAGAGCTTTTTGAATCTGGGGATATAGAAATTGATGTAGAGAGAACCTATAATGAATATAATGGAAATGGTATTGAAATTTCAGTTCTAATTGATGATGAATTAGTTTACCAAAACAAAAGTTAAGGAGTGATAAATATGACAGAGGTTTCTATAACAATAACATGTGAATGTGGAAATTCTAATACTTATACGGTTAAAAATATATACCATAGTAGTGTACATGAGACATACATTAATCTCACAGATGCAATTTATGATGAAAAATTTCAAGCCAGAACAGTTACAGATGGAATGCTTGTAAATTGTATAGATTGTGGCACAGAATTTGAGGTGGTTTAAGATGATCGGAAAGATTAAATGGTATGAGCAAGAAAAAGGATACGGATTTATTGAGCTTGAAGGTGAAGATGATGTATTCCTGCACTTTTCTGAAATTAACGGTGGTAAACATGTTAAATTGAGTAGTGGTAATAAAGTTGAATTTGAATTAATTGATCGTGGCAGAGGTGAGCTTGCTACAAACGTAACATTATTGAGACATGAAATGGAATTTTATGTAGTTTATTATTCACACTATGGTGATGATTGGGAAGATCATTATAGAGAGGTTTGTAGATCAAAACATGAAGCTATTGTTTTTAAATCAAAACACTTGGGTGAAATGAAAGATGTTAGTGGTATTGAACATATAGACATACAAATTCATCAAAGAACAGAAAAGCAATTGCGAGATGAATTAACTGTAAATGAATATTGTGAATTATTCCCAGAACTAACAGCTATTATAGATAAAATGCACATGGATAAAAACTGAATTTTATACAAGGAGTGAAACAAAAACAAGTGAAAAATCCTATGATTACTGTTTGGTCTGTAGTAACGGATGAGGGAAATGAAAAACATAATCACATTGAAGATGGTTGGGCAAAATCTGATAAACCATTACCAAAGAAGAAAGAGTTTTATAATCAACAAGGATGGCAAAAATTAGAATGGACTAAACAGCATGGCTATCTAATAAATGGCAAAGTAAAGGTTGAAGAAAAATGAAGCTGTTTTATTGTAAATGCACAATTGATAATAAATTATTAACATTCCATGTAGCTGAAAAAGATAAAGAATCTGCAATGAAAAGATTGAGAATGACAGCTATAAAATCTGGTGGATGGGTTGGCAAGTTTATTGTACGAGAGATTGATGAGGTTGATGGATATAAAATCGTCTTAGACAATGAAGGAGAGATTTAAATGGAGTGTCCTTGTTGCGAATCAGAATTAGCATATGAAGATTGGTATTATACAGGAAACTATTCTGCATATGAAAAAGGTTATGAGGATAGTGGATTTAAAAAACTAGGTGATATTTATAAATGTAGTAATGAAGAATGTGATTATTTTGAAGAATATTTTCATACACGAAACAATGATGATTCACAATTGTTTGAAGGTTATCCTTGTTAATTTAATAAAATAGGAATTTTATCCCTTTTATTTTTACATACCTGTTCGTTAAAAAGGGTAATTTATACCATGATATTCTTTTTAACTTACAAGTATAATAAATTATAACATAACAACACAAAGGAGATGTTGAAAGTGAAAAAGTTAATGATAATTTTCCTGCTTGTGATCCTGTCTGCCGGGTTGTTTGGGTGTAGTGACAATGTGACTGACACTCAAGCTAAAGCACCATCTGATTCTCCATCTGAACCTGCTAAACAAGAGGATGTTAATTCAGATTCAGTAGAAGCAACAACTGCCCCAGAAAAGAAAGAACCAGAAAAATCACAGAAGATGATTGATTTAGAAAGTGAATTTCCAGACTTTCAAAACGTTAAACTTCTTAAAGAATCAGAAGTAAATAAAACTGTGGACTTGAACCCATTGATGTACACCATTAAAAAAGCAGAAGTGGTTGAATTGCAAAACCCAACTCAGAGTATGGCAGAGTGGTATAAACAATATGCCAACTATCAAGAAGGAACACCAATGCATATGTTTACCATAAGATTTGAATTGGAAAACAAATCAGACAAAAATTTCATGATTAATTATCCTATCTACACCATTATTCTTAGCACAGGTGAACAGATTGATGTTTCAATGGCTGACTTAATTAATCATAGTGGCAGTGGCGAATTTTACTCTAAATCGAAGAAAAATGATCTTGCTGTCTCTGTTCCTTTTACATCTAAACCAGATGAGATTAAATCATTTAGGATTGTAACTGACAATCTTTACGACAAGGATTATTCGACAATTAAAGAACCTGTTGAAGCAAATTTTGACTTAAAATAAAAAGGGTTAAACCCCTTTTTACATATTGACAAGTACAACAGATAATTGTAAAATAAATATTAATAAAACATAAAAGGAGATTGATAAACATGAAATACAACGTTGGGCAAGAAGTAGAAGTTAGAACAGATTTAATCACAGGTCAAATGTATCGCAATGAAGAAGGAACTTATTCTGAAATTTTTCAGCACAATATGAGAGCATTCAAAGGACAAAAAACAAAAGTTACTGGTATCGTTGCAGGTGGTTACAAGTTAGAAGTGTCTGAACGCTATGTATTCACAGATAATATGTTGAAACTTCCTACTCTCTTAGAAGAAAAACCATATGTATTCAATCGGGAAAACAATGACCATGTAGAATTGGAAAAATTACTAGATCATATGCTTAAACTTGTACCAGACCAATTAATCAATGATGCTATTTCAAGAGGTGACAGAAAAGCATTTGAAGAGATTTCTAGAAGATATTATGACTTCTCAGAATAAGTACAACAGTTAATCATATAATTCAATATGGAGGATGAAATTTATGTTAAATGTTTACCAAATGGAGATTGTTGCTAAAGAGTTCCTTAAAAAAGAGTATGATTTAGAATTGATTGTACCAATAGTTTTAAATGGCAGACTAAAATCCACCAAAGGTTGTTTTCGTCATAAAGAAGTAAACGGAAAACAAACACCAGTTAAGATTGAAATGAATAAATTATTTGTAGAGTATAATCGTCAAGAAATAGTGCTTAGTGTATTGAAACATGAATTAGTTCACTACGCATTCTGCATGATGGGTAAAGTACATTGTTCAGACGGTCATCCAATATTCGAACAGGAATTAAAGAGATTGGATATTATTAGTCAGAATACGATAAATAATTTTAAAATTGCTTCTAAAATGCAAATTTACCAATGTTCTGATTGTAGCCATGAATATAAACGTTACAAGAGATTAAGCAAAAGAGGAATATATTCGTGCAAATGTGGTGGAAATTTATTAGACAAAGGGCAAAGAATAGTTAATGCTTAATAAGAAACTATACTTTTCTAAACATATTCTGAAACGCATGGCAAAGCGTGGAATGTCTAAAGCAATTATAGAAGCTGTTATAGATAATGGAGTACGATCCCAAGGAAAGCATCCCTATTCATTGGAAATTGAATATAAGGGTATAATCGTAGTCTTATATGTGCAAAAGAACCAACTCAATGTAAGCACTTGTAAATTAGATAGACCCCATACCCTTAAAGCTGAATATTTGCAAGAAAAGTTAGATATTGATTTTTGGAAAGCTGTCCACCTTGTCGTTAAAGAGATAGATTTATCAAAAGAAATTGCTTATAACAAGTGCAATAAATAATAACATAAAGGGGATGATCAAATGTTAGCTCAGAAAAATGAAAAAGAGATGGTTAGGTTTGAAGGTCAAAGAAAGCATTTATCCCAAATGCAACCAAAAGAGATTTTTGGAATTTATGACCGTTTAAAAAGTGTCAAACATTGGAGAGTATCAACCCACACTTTCGATAGAATTAAAGAAAAGAAAATTGATGCCACTAAAAAAGATTTAGTATCCATTATACATAACTCAAGAATTGTAGAATACAGAATCATTAGAAATCGTTATACTGATGTTCTGGAAGAAAGAGTTGTTTTAGAATCAAAACCAAATGTAAACAGGAAGTATTGGATAAAGGTTTGCTACAGTCTCACCGAAAATAAAATTATAACTACTTGGATGAACGATGCAAATGATCTACATAGCACATTAGACAGAGGTATCTATAGTAAAAAAATGAAGGTTTTCGGAATTTAATACATAAAGGGAATTAAAATATCTTATTAAGGGTATTAAATTCCCTCGAAGTAGAGTATAATATATTTAAGGAGGCTAAATCATGAAACACTACTCTAAAGAAGAATTAATTAATTTTAATGAGTTACTGTTGGGTAGGGGCGCACCAGTTACACATGATGGAAAAGGATACAACAAAGCTGATTTCGGAGCATGTAGTACCTATTACTATGGTCTATCCAATGCTCAGATAGTCGATCTTGCAAAACGTCTGGAAAAGTATTGTAAAACACAACTAGGAGCAGACAAAGAAAAGATGGTTAATACTAAAAAACACTTTGAACAATTTGTGGAAAATTCTAATTTTGCAGAAGGAATTTCAATCGAAGTTAGAGAAGAAGATACTCTAATAGCATTTCGTTACAATGAAATGTTTATCCATACAATAAAAACTAGACCAAATCATCTTAGATATTTTGATCAAGATGCAAAAAGTTGGGTTGTAAAGAATGAAATCTTGCTTAAAATCCTTAATGATCTCAAAGACGTAGGTGGAGATGTTGAGAATGCGTTACAGTATGCTAAAGACCATCCATTTCTTAAAAATCCATCCACAAATAAAATTGTAATTAATTGTAATCCAAATGAACAATTTACTGCTTTATCCTTCAAATATGATAAACAGGTAGTCGAAGCAATTAAAACAATTGACAAAGAAAAAAGAGAATATGATCCAGATAAAAAAACGTGGATAATAAGAACAGAAGAGCTTAAGAGCTTAAAACTAAAACTGCAAGATAAATGCAACTTTAAAGCAATCTAGGGGCTTTATAAGCCCCTTAAAATTATAAGGAGATGATAAAAATGAGAATGAGAAATAATTTAAATGCTTACTTAGCTCATGCAATTGGTAAAAAAACTCAAGAACAGAAGATGAAAGTAACTAAAAGAATGGTGATGGAGGAATTAGCTAGTTACTGTGGTGTAGGTTGGGATACTATTAAGAAAATAAGCAGAGAAGTATCAAACCCTTCTGTTGAAGTAGAACATATGATTGCAAGATATTTTGAAGTAAATGTCGAAGATATTTTCTATTTAGAGGATTGACAGTAACCACATATAATGATAATATCGAAGTATCTAGTAGACAAAGGAGGGAAGAATGTACAGGTTGGAGTTACTTGACTTAATTTAGAGTGGTGAAGTAAGTTTCAAAAGGGTGATTCGACTTTATCTGCTCACTCCAAACACGTATAAAATCCACATTTTATACAATTATATCCTTGTACTATTTGTCGAATAAAGGTTGACCAACACACCAAATAATGATATATTATTACAGAAGAGGTCAATTATATGCATAAAACATATAACTAGTGGATATAATAAAAATAATATTAACTACAGGAGTGAATAAAATGGTAACGGCAACTACAGATGACAAAAATAATCATCTATTTAATGAAAGAGATAAACAAACATTTATAGATGATCTCATTCAGAGAGGTATTATTTCAGACGAAACTGCTAGAAGTTATCTTAGAATATTATATGTAACTTCACCTCTTGAGGAAGAAAAGAACAAAGACTTAAATAAATTTACTTTTTCTGAATTAGAAGAGGTGTTAAGAAGTTTTCAATCGAAAAATAGGAATACTATTGAAAGCTATGGTCGTATAATTTCTGCCTACCTTCATTGGAGTGTAAAAAAGAAGCTCATTAAAGTGAATCTTTTGGAAAGTTTAAAACCAAATGATTTTGCTAAGTATGTAATAAATGATGAAATTTATTTCACCGACAAGCAACTAAGGAGATATGAGGATGCATGTGAGAATTATCAAGACAATGTAATAATCAGACTCTTGTTTGAAGGAGTTGGTGGAAAGAAATTATCTGAAATTAGAAATTTGAAAAAAACAGATATTGATTGGGATAATAAACGTTTAAAGCTCACTAATTCATTGAAAGCAGATGAATATGAAGTACCTATAAAATATACAGAACGTTACATTAATGTAGAGCAAAGAACACTAGACCTCTTAGAAGGTGCAATAAAACAATCCACTTATGCAAAGAAAAATGGCGAAGCTAATCTTACTGAAATAGAAAATATAAGACCTTTTACAGATTTAGTTGATAATGATTACGTTATTAGAGCATCTATTACAAGAAACAAAAATAAAGAAGGAAATACACCTGTTGA
Source organism: Halobacillus rhizosphaerae (assembly GCF_046719735.1). Classification (NCBI taxonomy): domain Bacteria; kingdom Bacillati; phylum Bacillota; class Bacilli; order Caryophanales; family Bacillaceae; genus Halobacillus; species Halobacillus rhizosphaerae. Next base: position 100,754 of record NZ_JAUTWQ010000003.1, on the reverse strand, counting down.
CAAGTATGTAATATATAGAAGGATTCACAGCATTTCAGAAAGTCTAGGGATTAATGACCTGTCAGCTAAGTATATTCAACGTAGTGGGATGGTTCACCAAGCACACGATCTTCTAGATAATGAACAACTTGTTTTGGATGATATCAAAATTATAGCAGACAGATTCAATGTCAAATCTCATCACAACCTAAAAAGCTTCTTAACAGTCGAAAAAGTAAGAGCAACTTATCCAAAAAAGGAGGGGTGATTTAATTGAGGACTCATGCCTTACATGAAAAAAGTGTTGTTTTAGATAGAAAAAAACTAGATGAAATTATGGAAAAGAAGGGACTTGATTACACCCTTCTCCACAACAAACTAGTTGAGAATTACGGTATCGACATGGCATACAAAAGTTTCATGAATCTAATGTATAACCGTATTAGTTGGAAACTGATTTATGCTTGGGTGTTGGCTGACAGTCTCAATAAGTCAATGTATGATCTCTTTGAAATAGTAGATGTAGATGTTAAAAAGAAGGAAAAATTGAACGAAGAATGGAAGAGAAAATATCAGAAATAACATTGAAGGGGTGGATAACTGCATAGGATTTACCCCTTCCCAAAAAACTTCAATTTTTTCCAAAATTTATGTAGACAGGTTTACGCTCATCCATTATAATAACTTTAGTGAGCAATTCTTAAAAGATTGAAGGAGTGCTTAACATTAAGAATCTAGTTGAAATACTAGGAGATAAAGCATACGAAATAGGAACTTTAGCCTATGTAAAAACCATACAACCATATTTAAACAAAACTAGTGATAAGTTCAAAGCCAAAGAATACATGATAAGATCAGATTTAACCAAAAGAAATTTTACTAAAAGGCAACAAAACATCATACTTCTAATATTGAATTATTCATACAGTTTTGGGAAAGAATATGCAGTTTTCCCAAAATTGCAAGATTTTGAACTATGTGGAGTAGGAAGAGCAAAAGTAAGAACAGAATTAGACAAACTGGTGGAAATGAAAGTTGTTCAATGGGATATGGATAGTAATGAATTTTCAATCTCAAGTCCTCTTGAATGGGAAGCACCTTTCCATTCTGGTTATCGAGATATACGAACACAGGAAATATTTTTAATTAATCTTAGACACAAAGGAATAGGTTGGGATAAATTGGTGATTAATTTAGCTAAACTCACCGACAAAAATAAATAATTTTTTTTTAAAACATTGGCTAAAATGGATACCCAAAATGGCAACTTACATATTCATCCTTTGAATTTGCTTGTAACATTAAATATAGGGTTTAATGTTACAATCAAGTTTAAAAGCTTGAACTTAAATGGGGAAGAGGGTTACTAAATGGTGGCGATTACAAAAAACAAGGTGGATAATTTCATCAAGTCACTTGATTTACCAAAATCATTGGCACAGGTGTTGTTGAAAACAGAGAAAGAGTGTGATTCCTTTTACATAGGGTTCTATGGAAGAAATCACTATGTATTGGATGATCTTCTAGACTATAGAGATCATAGAATTGAACACTCAAGCACGACTTTGGTAGATTTTCTACATCTGTGCAATGAGAACATCCTTTCTGCATTTGAATCAACATTTTTTCAAAAATTCACAGCACAAGACATTGCTTTTATCTCTGGGGCGATTGATAAAGGCAATGTTACACTAGAAAACCTTTACAGTAAATTCCACAGCAAACCTTCAAAAAACATTATGCAATATGTACTATAAGTATTTGACAAGCGCAACAAATTATGTTAAAATGAAATTATGTTGATGAGGAAAAGATTTTCTTTTCCTTCCCATAAATGCAATAAATAATTACATATCAAAGGAGATTCTAATTAGTATTATGGCAAGAGAAAAAATGCAGTTAAAAGAAACTAAAGGTACATTTAAAGCAGTAGGTAAAGTTACTCGTATAGACAAAGACAATGCTTATGATCAAGACACTCAAACAAAAGGCGAACATGTAGGGAGAACATATCGTAAACTACGATTTGGTGTAAAAACTTCTGAGACAAACGAAATCACTGTACAAATGTTTGCCTATGAACCAAAAGATGTTTTTATGTGGAATAGCAAATTAAAAGAAGAAGATGAAAATTACAAAGGAACAAGAAAAACTTTTGAAGATTGGGAAGAAAATCAAGAGCAGTATCGTGAAGAAGGATATGTAGTTATGCAATCAAGAGTAGGTCTACACTATGATGACAAAAATAAATTGGTCAGCAAAGGTGTTCCTAAATTTGTAACTGCAAAAATGGTTTATGACAATCTTAATAATGGTGATTTTGTAACCGTTGAGGGAACTATTAGTTATGGTTCTTATGAAAAAGATGGTCAAAAAGTTAAGACTAAAAACTTCAACATTGAGAAAGTTCACCTTGCTAAAGAGCTTGATTTTGATGCAGAGGATTTTGAAGAAATCACTTACTTCGAACAACAATTTGTTTACGTTGACTCAGAGCTTAACAAGACAGATAAAAAGCTTTACATTACTGGTCGTGTGATTGACTTTAATAAGAAATTCCAAGATGCACAATTTGTAATTGACTTCAACAATGGTGAAGGTGGAGTCGATGAAGAAATGAAGCAATTCGCTGAAAACTTCAAAAAGACCTTGAAATTTGGAGATGTAGTAAAAACTTTCGGTGACAACTTAAATCGAGTCATTATTAAGAAAGTAGAAAACGAAGATAATAAGAAAGCAGATATTCTTGGCAGTCTGGGTGGTCGTAGCAAACCTAGTCATGCAGAAAATTCTAAGACATATGTTAATCAACTATCCATTAATGGGGTAGATTCACTAGATGAAAAAGTTTATCGTGAAGCAGATTTTGTAGTTGATAACTTAGTTGAAGGACTAGGTGGAAAACAGAAAAAAACTGAAAACCCTTGGAAAGATGACGTAAGTTCTTCATCAGATGAGCCAATTGATATTTCAGATACGGATGATCTTCCTTTCTAAATAAGTGCAATGAATAATTACATAGTATGGAAACCTGTGGTTGGGTATGAAGGAATATATGAAGTCAGCAATACTGGTTTAGTGCGTACTTCCAATAATAAAACTACATACTCAATCAGACATGGTAAAAGAGTTTGGAAACAAAGAATATTAAGACAAAAAGTAAGTAAAGACAATTGTTGTCGTGTATGTCTCTGGAAGAATAAAGAAGAGAAAACATTTTTAGTTCACAGATTAGTTGCATTCAGTTTCCTTCCTTTAATCGAAGGGAAAGAATACGTCAATCATATTGACGGAAATAGATTGAATAATAATTTAGATAACTTAGAATGGTGCAACCATACTGAGAACAATAATCATGCATTTGACAATAAATTAATCAAAACAGCTATAACAATTAAACTTGTTGAGATTGTTTCTGGTAAAGAATATAGGTTTAGAAGTATGGCGAAAGCTAGTGAATTTCTAGGTAGAAATAAAGGGTACTTGTCCGATTTATTAAAGAAAAATAAAACTGAAACATGTGGTTATAAAATAATAACATAAAACACAACAAACATAGGAGTTACATAGATGGAAACTCCCCATCACATTTAAATGTGAAAAAGGGGAAAATTTTATAAAATGAGTTTTTTAAAAAATCTTAAACCAAACAAACCAACAGCTAGTCTTGAAGGTTATTTCATTTCCATGTTGGCAAAATCAAAGTTTGGTAAAACAACATTTGCAATAGATTTAGCGAAAGAATTTTACGGCACTCTAGACAGTACACTTCTGCTTGCCACTGAGATTGGTTACAAGACAATGAATGGTGTTTATGCTATTCCAGTAACAGGATTTGAGTATGCAGAGGATGAAACTGATAAAGAGCAGAAAGGGTTTATGGAAGTTGTTGATGAGCTTATCGAAAACAAAAAAGATATCCCTTTCCGATTCATTATTATTGATACAATAACTGCCCTAGAGCGTTATGCAATTGCACATACAATCAGAAAAGCAAACTTTCAAGATCAACCAGAAACACGTTATGCAGACATTACAGATATTCCTTGGGGTAAGGGATATAACATGGTAGCAGAATTTATCTATAGTGAAATTGATCGTCTTAAAAAAGCAGGTTTTGGAGTGTTTATTATTGGACATGAAAAATCTCAAAAAGTTAAGAATAAAGACGGTTTTGAATATGATTACACTACATTCAATGTATTAGGTAAAACATCTAATATTATTGAGCGTGAGGCAGATATGATTATCTATGGTGATCTATTAGTTGAAAAAGGTAAAGATGGAAAACCAGTAGAAAGTCGTGTATTGCGATTTAGAAGTGACGGAAATATCTTATGTGGAACTCGTTTCCGTAATTTTCCTGCAACAATTGACAATGAACCTAAGAAGTTCCTTGATGCTTTTAAAGAGGCTGTTTTAAGCCTATATGATAATGACGAGAAAGCAGTTGAGGTTGCAGTGCAAGAAGAGGAACAAAAGACTGAGGAAAAAGCTGACAGAGCAATTGAAAAAGCCAATAATTCACCAGAAAAGTTAAAAGAAAAAATTAGTGAAATCATTGATGGTTTTGAAAGATCAACTAAGAAAACACTTGTTCCTAAATTTAAAGAGTTGTTAGGTAATCCAGATTATAAACTTTGTGATGATTCAGAGCTTTTGAAACAAGTTTTAGATATTGTAAAGAACGTTTAATAAAATCAATAGAAAGTTTGGTAGATCAAGTGACTACCAAACTTTCTCATAAACAGGAGTGATATGGTGGGTAAGGTAAGATGGCTAACCACAGCAGTAGTCTTATTGGTTATAGCTTTAGGGCTTTCAATCGGTGCAGGACTACAAGTTAAGAAGGTAAATTCAGAGTTGATGCAGGAAGTCAAGACTAAAGAAACAGTCTTGCAAGACAAAGAAAATACAATTAATAAGTTGTCAAGTGATTTGAAAGTTAAATCTAAAGAAACCGAAAAGTTAAAATCAGTAGTAAAAGAAAATGAGAAATCAATCTTAACTAAAGACAAAATGATTAAAGAACTCAAAGCAGAGAAGAAAGCCCAAGCAAAGAAGATTAATTCTCTAGAAGAAATCAATAGCACATTAAAAAAAAACTATGAACAATTAAAAGCAGAAAAGGCTGAGAAAGCTAAAAATGCAAAAATAGCACTAAAAAAGAAACAAGAAGAAGCAAAAGCACAAGCAGAAAAACAAGTACATAAAGCACCACAAGTACATAAGGCAACAAAGGTAGTTGCAAAAAAAGAAGATAAACAAAAAGCAATAAAGAAAACAAGTAACCATAGCACAATTTCTACTCAGAGCGTCAAGAAACCCATAAAGAGTAGTAGTAATAAAACTTCTGGTAGAACATTAAATGTATTTGCAACGCATTATATTGCATTATGTGATTCTGGCTGTTCTGGTATTACAGCAACAGGTGTAGATGTTAGAAACACTATGTATTACAACGGTATGAGAATTATAGCAGTTGATCCTAGTGTAATACCTCTTTATTCACTTGTGAAAGTACAGACTCCAAATGGAACGTTTAATGCCATTGCTTTAGATACTGGTGGTGCTATCATAGGAAACCATATTGATATCCTAACAGACGATTCAAGTCAAAAGAATATCAGTTTCCAAGCAACTGTTACTGTATTGAGAGAAGGAAAATAAATTGGCAAATATCGCTATATTTGAAGGTGCTAGAGGTACTGGAAAATCTACCCTAACACACCGATTCAGACAAATGATTCCACATACAACTTTAATTAATCCTACTGGTTTTCATGATGATGGTGAATTAGGACTCAGAAAAGTAAGAGAATACTATTATTCTTGGTTGGATTTCCTTAAGTTTATGGAGGATCATGATTCCAATATTATTCTTGACAGATTTTATTTTTCAGAGCAGATTTTCTCAAAGAAATATAAGAATTATGATTTCACAGATATTTATAATCAATTAAATGAACATCTATTTGCAACAAATAATGAGGTTAAAATCTTTCACTTAAAGGCTGATCCAGAAGTTTTAAAAGAAAGATTGGTTCGTGATAAAGTACCATTCGGTAAAGCAGAAGAAAGTGTCAAAGAATCTATATGGCAACAAAATGCATACACTGAGTTATTTGAAGAATTATTGAATGATTACCCAGATGTAGAATTTCATAAAATCAAAACTAACAAATCAATTGAAGTGATTGATAAAATTGTTAGACCTTGGGTATTTAATTAAGACTTCTCCAATGAGAGGTCTTATCTTTTTATTGACTTATACAACAAATAATGATAAAATAATCTCATAAGGGGTGATTAAAATAGGTAAGAGAACAAGAAAGTGTCAAATGTGTGGTCTAGATGACACTTTGGTAGAAGATATGGAATTTGAATTGGTTGGTAAGAAAAGACCTTTGAAGAAGTATTATCATAAATTATGTTACCAAGAGAGACTAAAACAAAAAGAATTTCAAGCTGTAGAAGAAAAGCAATTAGATGACCTTCGAATATGTATTCAAAAAATTTATGGTGTTGATCCATTACCAGAACAGGCATATCCTTTCTTACAAAAGATAAGAAATGGAGAACCTGCATTAAGTGGACAAAAGACAGGAAAACGCTATAAAGAAGGGTATCCTTATCCTGTTATTCAAGAAACCTTTGAATTTTGTGCAGACACAATTAGATATTGGAATGGAGAAAAGGGCTTCGAATCTTTCACTTCTGCTTTTAAATATGCACTTAGAATTATTTTAGATAAATTATATGTAGTAGACCAGAGAATCAAAGATCGTGAAGAGCAGGAAATGAGAATCAAGAAACAACCTAAAATAGTCCAAGTGGAAGAAGATTATGAATCTAGCTATAAAAAGCAGAGGAAGGATAAAGTTGAACTCTCTGATTTCCTAGATGACTAAGTAAGATAAGGTGGTACATAGATGGCGCAAGATACAACTCAAGAGTTAGTTGAGAAAGAAGTAAAAGAAATAAGAACCAAAGCAGAGGTTAATGAAGCTTATTTCGTTGGACTTTGTTGGTCTGACCCTTTTAATCATTATACAGAATATTCAGATACAATATCTCAAGATGAATTTATTCATGAAGTTTGGGGCTTCTACTTTGAATTAGGTAGAAGACTGTACCAAGATGAGAATATCAAGAAGTTTGATGATATTTCAGTAATGAAATCTGTGAAGGATTTCAATATAGAAGATGAATTTAATAAATATGGTGGATTAACGACAATTGAAGATGCCGTAGAAATTGTTAAATACAACAGTGAAAACATTGAACACTATTATGAAAGCATTAAAAGGAATTATACTATCAGACAACTGTATGCATTATTTGGTGATAAAGTATTCCTTAAAAAGGGAAGGTATAACTGGAAAGAGATGCCAAGGGAACTCCTTGCCTCTTATTGGACAGATAAAGCAAACAAAATTGGATTAGATAACATTAATAGGTATGAAGCTGAAAACCTATACATAGACCCTCAAGAATATATTAGAAAACTCATAGAAGAATCAGCAGATATGCTACCTTACTATAATAGTCGATTACTTCAAAGCATTTCTCAAGGTACTCCAAGAGGACATGTGACAATGATAGGTGGATTTGGTGGTACTGGTAAATCATCTATTACTTCTGAAAAATTTGTAATGAGTTGTGTAGTAAACAATGAAAAAGCTATTGTTATCTTGAATGAGGAAGATGCACAGGCATTTCGTGAAAAAATCGTACTTAGTATCTTGTGGCATGAATTTCATACTGGTCTTGATCGGAAGAAATTAAAAAATGGAAAATTGTCTGATGTTGATAAGGATAAAATTACTAAAGCTTTCAATCGTATGCATGAGCTAACAGAAGGAAATGAAGCCTTAATTAAGATCATATTCATGGAAAAATACGTGATGAAAGATTTAGAAAAAATTGTACGGTTTTGGGCAAACAGAGGATACACAAATCTTTTAATTGACACTCATAAAGTGTCAGACAATTCTCAGTATGAAAAACGTTGGGAAACTTTTGTAGAAGATATGAAAGTAATTTATAGACTCACACGTAAAAATGCAGGTGGAATGAATCTAAGAACTGTTGTTACATTCCAGTTAGCAGATAGTGCTATCCGTAATAAATATCTTGACTTTGAAGCTATTGGTGAAGGTAAAGCATCCAAAAACGAAGCAAGTATCATGTATATGTTTAGACCTGTATGGTCATCTGAATACTACAGTGATAGTGCTAAAGCAAAACCTTTGAAATGTTGGAGAAATGTCAAAGGTGAAGATGGTGAATATAGAAGAGAAGAGTTTTATCTTGAGTGGGGTAAAACATATTACCTATGGTTCACTCCAAAAAATCGTTTTGGTCAAACAAATGATAATGGTCAAGCTGTCCTAGTTATTGAACCTTCATTTAATAATAACCATTTCAAGGAAATTGGATGGTGTTTTGTAGCAAATGACAAAGGTAATAGATAATAAAAGTGCAACATATAATCACATAAGGAGAGGTTGAGGTTGTCTGATTTAAAGAAAATAAAAGAAAAATTAGTAAATGAAGACAAAGTAGAAGACCTTCTCGAAGCTATCTCCTGTGATTATGTGAAGTCTGAACAGGGTGGTCATTTAATTACAGCACAGTTGCCAGAAAGGTTTTACAGCACCAATAAAAGAGCAGTTCAAGTAAAGATGAATGAATTTATGTCTTGCAGTATTAGAAATAGAGCAGATTTTGAGGGTGATATTTTTAATCTGGTAAATTATATTCATTTTGATCATAGGGGTGCAGAACTTCAACAAAATCTACAAAAAGCCAAGACTTTCATTTGTGAATTGTTTGGATGGACTCAATATTTAAAAGGTAAAAAAGGTACTATGGCAGTTAAAGATTATACAGCTTGCCTAAGACAATTTACCAATAACAAAAAAAGAAGAAAAGAAATTAAACCTAACCCTATTCTCCCAGAGACAGTATTAAATGAGTATTTCTATTGGGATCAACCACTCCCATTTGATGATTGGGTGAAAGAGGGTATATCCAGAGAAACACAAATAATGTACGGTATTGGATTTGACTTAGATACTAAGCGAATAACCGTACCTATTCGCAATCGTTTTGGAAAATTAGTAGGTGTTAAAGGAAGGATCATGCATGACAAAGATGATTTAGAAAAGAAATACATTTATCTTCACCGTTGTAATAATGGTTATGAATGGTTTAATTTTCACTTCGCACTTCCTTATATTCTAATGGAGAAAAAGGTATTTATATTCGAAGGTGAAAAATCCTGTATGAAAATGTTTGATCTAGGTGTCTATAATACTCTTGCCATAGGTGCATCTAAAATATCGGAAGAGCAAGTCCATACAATAAAACAACTTGGTTTAGATATTGAAATAATTCTCTGCTACGACAAAGGATTAAAGGAAAAAGAAATAGATGAATCTGGACAGTTGTTTACAAACAGAAAGGTGTATAAAATGATTGACCGAAATGATTTACTCAATCATAAAGACTCTCCTATTGATAAAGGATTTGATGTGTGGAAACAAATGCTTGAAGCAATAGAAGAAATCGAATTTAATGTCGAAAAATAACGAACACTTATTCGTGTTTTTGTTTGGAAAAGCATTGACAAGCACAACAAATAATAGTAAGATTACATTACAGAAACAAAAAAGAAAAGTTTGGGCTTGAAACCATTTTCTACTAATGCCCAAACAATAAGAGAATGTTTCCATATCTTATTATTACAAGAACAACAAATAATTATTTAAAGGGGAAATGAGAAAATGGAAAATTTTGCACAGGTTGCCAATCAACTAACAGCTTCGGGGTTATTTTTAAGAGTCAGTGGTCATCACCAAAATCTAACAAATCAACTACTTGAAAAGGGTTATTCTATTGAAAAAATGACAGAGATTATGGAATTTGTAAGAGAATATTCTTCTGACCAAAAATTAGAAAATGATATTGTTGAAGTTAGTTTTGACCAGTATTTTGATAGTCTTAAAAGGATGGAAACCATGATGGATGCTGTTAAAGGATATCAAGAAATGGGCGAGTTGAATATGCAAATTTCCAATGAAGATTTCCACCTTGAATCAGAGGGAGCAAGTTTAGGATATGAAATGGATTCAGAGGAAGGCGAAAGAGAAGCCAAATAGTAGTGATTCTCCTGTAGATCAGATAGCTAAGATAAGAGGGGTTGAGAATACAGAAAGATTTCTTAAACCTACATCAGAAGAACTTCATGACCCCTACTTATTAAAAAATATCGAAGAAGCAAGTAATCGAATTATTAAAGCAATCATGAACAAAGAAAATATTGTGATTTCATACGACTGTGATGCTGATGGTCTTACATCAAGTACAATAATGATGAGGTATCTTTTTAACTATACTGAAAATGTTGACTTTATTTATGGTGAAAGAAATGACGGTCATGGAATTACAGAACAAATATTGATCACAGAAGACATTGAAGAGGAAAGATTGAATAGAAGTATTAGCAATAGAGAAAAAATTGAAGATGCAGACCTTTTAATCTTAATAGACTCTTCTACAAATGATCCCGAAACCTGTAAGAAGATTATCAAAGCAGGAACAGATATTGTCATTCTAGACCACCATGCTATTGAAAAAGAAAATCCTTATTGTATTATGGTTAATCCACAGCAGGAAGATTGTTTATATCCTAATAAATTTCTTTCTGGTGCAGGAGTTGTATTCAAAGTATTACAAGTCATAGAGGATACTTTAGACGAAGTAGATGTTTGGCAATTTATTGATTTAGTTGCAGTTGGGATGTATGCAGATATGATGAGAGTAGATGTACTTGAAAACCGTTATCTCATCATGCATGGTTTAAGAAACATAACGAATACAGGTCTTGTAAGGATACTAAAAGGCGGTAAAGTTGATCTTTATAATGTTGATTGTTCTGCTATTGGATTTACCATTGCACCTCTAATAAATGGAGTTGCGAGAATGGGAGAAATTAAATTAGCAATAGATATCCTTCTTGAAGATGATGATAAAATCTGTAAAAAATTACGATTGAAAATGGATAAGTTAAATAAAACCAGAAAAGCAAGACAGAAGGAAATCTTTGAGCAATATTCAAATGCCATCAATGAAGATGAAAAAGTGCTTATTGTTATGGATGATAAGTCATCCAAAGGATTTAATGGCTTAGTTGCACAACAGCTTACAGATAATTATAGAAGACCTGCTATCGTAGGTCGATTACATAAAGGCTATTTGAGTGGTAGTTTTAGAAGCTACAACAATTTCAACTTCTTAGACTTTCTTAAAGGATTTGAAAATGATATTGAAGTTATCGGTCATAAAGGAGCAGGTGGATTTGTTCTTGCAGAAGAACATATTGAAAATCTTAAAACTTACATTGATCGTCTAATGCCTACACTGACCGAGAAAGAACCGTTTGCCCTTTATGATTTAGAGTTAGATGTTTCAGAAATAAATGAATATATGAAAGCAATTCAACAATTTAATCTTGTTTGTGGTAGTGGATTCCCTAAAATTATAGTTAAAGTAACTGGAATACGAGTAAATGATACGGCAGTTTTAGGAGAAACCAGAGAGACAGTTAAAATAACTACATTTAATAACTTAGAATTAATTAGGTTTAGAGTTGATGAAGAATATGCTTCTGATCTAGCACCTTTTGATGACTTAGAAGCAGTTGGAGAATTAAAACTCAATCAGTGGTTTAATTTTAAAACAAAGAAAAAGGTTGTTATTCCACAGGTTGTTCTTCAAGATTATGCTTTGATTTAAAATACAGGTGGGAAAACATTCTCACCTTTTCTTATATAGAAAACATATTAGGAGGTAAATAATGATTACAGATATTTTGCTTGGTTTCATGGGAGTAGTTGGTAATGTTATTGGCTTTGCTGTTGCAGTAGTTGTAGTGTTTGTCTTGACGAATGTGACTTGGAAGTTTGTTTCTGTATGTTGGAAAATGGTAGATGAAAAGAGTTATGAAAAATTCGTAGATAAATTCAGAGCTTTGAAGAAACGAAAGAACACCAAGAATTTGCCAAAAGAGACAAAGGTGCTTTCTAATAAAGAGACAAAAAAGGTTCTAGATAAAGATGTTTGACAAAAATAATTGTTTTCATAAATGGGATATATTTAAGTCTCTAAGAAATACAGAGGTTGGTAATTATAGGATTCAACAAACCAAGAGAAAGTGTCGCAAATGTGGTGAAGTTAGGATTAAAGAGAAAGTCTTTTAATAAAATATTCATTTTATACAAATTTTAGGGTGCTTGAAATATGCTTTAAAGAGGTAATTTTAGATTTTACTAAAAAGGAGAAAATAATAAAATGACTATAGAAAATTTGAGAATAGAATTAAATAATCATTTAAGAGATTACAAGCGTAAAAACTACCATGTTGAACCAGATCATGTAGTATTCTTTGGGAATGTAGTAGATGGTAACGTAAGTGCAAGATATGCATTTTGTCATAGAGAACAACTTCATGAAGTTATAGAATTTCTAAAAGACAAAGTTCAATATTTGAGAATTAATCAACTTGGCATACAAGTTACTTCAATTACAAAGAAATCAACTGGAACTGCGGTTTTGGACAATTGCAAAAAATAATTATATATTGTGATGGTGGTTGTCGTGGGAATCAACATGCAGAAAATATTGGTGGTTGGGGTGCTGTCTTAGAATATAAAGGCAAAACAAAAGAATTATTTGGTGGAGAGCAAAACACCACGAATAATCGAATGGAACTCACAGCTTGTATCAAAGCATTAGAAGCCATTAAAACAAAAAACATCCCAATTGAAATGCGTGTAGATAGTGCTTATGTGTGTAATGGAATGACTTCATGGGTTGAGAAGTGGGTTAAGAAAAACTGGAAGAAATCTGATGGTAAACCTGTTGAGAATGAATCACTTTGGCAAAGATTACTCCTACTTTCTGACAATCAAGAAAGTGTAGAGTGGTCGAAAGTAAAAGGACATTCTGGGGAAAGTGGAAATGAGTTAGCAGATCAGTTAGCAAATAAAGCTATGGATGAAATAGGAGGATGAAATAATGGATAAAAAAAGAAAAGATTTATTAATGAAATTGTATGCAGTGGCAGGTATTGCAGAAACATTAAAAGCAGGTGGTACAACATCAAGTCTAACACCAGAAGAATTGAACAAACTTTCTACTGTATTAACTATAAATGTTATGAATGAGTATCAGAGCGATTTACTAAATGGACACGACCCTACATTTGAAGATATTGATATTCTTCTTAAGTCAATTTTAAATGAACTTCTCCATGATATTGAAAACGATGGATTACTTCACTAATGATAAAAATTGTCTATGGTGATCTTTTAAAAGCAAAAGAAAATATTATTGCCCATCAAGTCAATTGTCAAGGTAAAATGGGTAGTGGAGTAGCTTTGCAAATCAAAAATAATTACCCAGATGCCTATACATCATATAGAGATGCGGTTGAAGAAGTCACTTTGAATAATGGTGATACAAAAAATCTATTGGGAAGAGTTCTAGGTGTAAATGTTGGTCACAAAAAGTGGGTTGCTAATATGTTTGGACAAAACAACTATGGTTATGATGGTGGAATCTACACTTGCACTGAAAGTCTTTTCAAATGTTTTAAAACCGTTAGTCAAATGGCTAGAAAACATGAACTAACAGTTGCTATGCCTTATATGGTGGGATGTTACAGGGGTGGGGCTGATTGGAAAATAGTCGAAGAACTACTCTTAATAGCCTTTGAAGAAAGTGAACTTACATTGTACAAATTCCATAAAGGTTAGAGAAGGGTATTATTACCCTTCTGATTCACCTTTGACAGCATAAAGTCCTCTTCCTGCTTTTACAATTCCTTTATCATGATTCATAATTTGTCCCATTGCAATGCTAAAATTAGCCCAAGTAAAATCAAGTTCTGCTAAATAATCTCTAATTTCTTTAGAGGATACATCATCTTCATCATGTGTTTCAATGAAGGTTCGCACATGATCAGCTACTTCATTCATATCATATTGAACCTTATTCTTTGGTTTATCCTTCTTTAACTTTTCAATTTCTTGCCTTAACTTCTTATTTTCATCTTTCAGTTCTTTTAAATCTTCATTACTGGAATTGTCATCTTCATTATATAAATCACGCTCATCTACTTCTCTAATTTTAGTAAGCACTTCAAAATACATTTCTTTAGCTTCTTTCATCTGGTCATTGGCAAACGATAACATTGTTTGTAGGGCTTCTCTCTCATTAAACGACAATATGATCACTCCTAATACAAAATAATAATTATAATTTTAACATAATCCTACAAAAAAGTCTTATTGACAGATACAACAAATAATGATAATATAAAATTAATAACCGGGGTAAACCCAAAAGGAGAAATAAAATGTTATATACATACGAAACTCACACAATGAATTTAAAGGTATTAGCAATGTCAAATGCTTATTTTAAAGAGGTATCTGGTGGAATTTATTACAAAAAGAAAGACCGTCATGAACTAACATTTGGAGATTTTATTAGTGCTAACTTCGTGACACACATGTTGAATGATTCAGAGAATGTTGTAATTGAGACTATTGAAGGTAATCTGGTATCAAACTTTGATCTTAGTAGTCTTTTGCAGGATGAATTTAGCCGGGAACTATAAGTGCAATAAATAATCACATATAAAGGATGAATGCCAATGCATCACATGTGTACTAAATGTTATGGAGAATTTGAAGAATATCAGCTACAAGTTATAAACCAAGGTTATGTAGTATCTTATTGTCCTTCTCCTAAATGTAATGGAAGTGTAGTTGAAGTTGACGAATTAATCCTTCCAACAATTATTGAATTGAATAAGAAAGGATATACGACTAAATATTGTTGCAGTGGTCACTTAAACCAAGGAATGATTGGTACATATCTATACTTTGAAGTTCCACCTAAGTCCTGCCCAGAAGGATTTCACTTTCGATCTGAAACTACATTTTATATAGATAATTTTAATAGAAATTTAACTGGCATAGAAGGATTTGAAGAACTGGTACAGATTAATCTTAAACTATATAGATGGGCTTTAAAATTGCCAAAAGCAAAAATTAATTATGCTGTTTAGGAGGTTAAAATGAGACTACTACTATTGATTTGTCTCTCATCCATATTATTTTTTACTGGCTGTGAATCAACTAGCACAATCGAAAATGCTGTAATTAAAGATAAAATCAAGAAAAAGATTGACTGTATTAGATGTTATGACGATTTTGATTATTACATAATTGTAGAAAAGGATAATCAGCGTATTGAACTGGAAGTTGCAAGTCAGACATATCGTGCAGTAAAAAAGGAAAATATAGTAAATGTTTCTTATGATGGTAATTATTTTGTAAAGGACTTAAATTTGTCAATTGCGAAGAAAAAGGGAGATAGTAACTAATGCTTTACAAACATTATAAAGGTGGATTGTATCGTGTTTTATTCGAAGGTTGGTATGAACCATCTTTAGAAGAAGTGACAATCTATATGAGTGTTGAAAATGGAATGGTTTGGGTTAGACCAACAGAGGTATTTCATGAATTAGTTAGAGTGGAAAACGATGAAGAAATTCCTAGATTTAGAGAAGTAGATGAAAGATTGAGGCAATGAAAAAATGTAATATATGCAATAAAGTTAAAAGCTATAGTGAATTTTATAAAAAGAAAGCCAAGTCCGTTAAAAAAGGTGAATATATTTATTACTTTCCTTACTGTAAGAATTGTACAAAATATAAGAGTGCTAAATGGCAAAAAGATAATCCCAACAAGAGAAAAGAATCACTTCATAAGTATAATGTGTCTGAAAAGGGAAGACAACATTTTTATACATATGGAAAAGAATACAGAAAAAATGGGCAATACAAAGCGTGGCAGATGAAGAATAAAGACAAAATTAAAGAATATCGAAAAAAACGCACTGAGAACAAAAAACATGAGATTACAGATGTTGAATGGGAGAATTGTTTAAAATATTTTAAGTACAAATGTGCTTATTGTGGAATTTCTCAAAATGATTCAGTCAAGATTTACAATCAATCTCTACACAAGGAGCATGTAATTCATGATGGAGAAAATGATCTATCTAACAATGTTCCTGCATGTAAATCTTGTAATAGCAGTAAATGGAAACATGAACTTGATGATTGGTATGCTAGTGATAACCTCAATTTCTCTTTGGAGAGATATGAAAAAATATTAACATGGATCAATATTGATTACTTAGAATTTATTATTAATCCAATTAGAAAGGAGGATTAACAAATGCCTAGACAGCATAAAAGCAGAAGAGAATTGTTTGATGAAATTGTACAGCTTGGAACAGATATTCAACATCTAAGAGGTATCGTACAAAATGAAGGTGAAGTGTGTCAAAGAGAATTTCAAGAATGGAATGACTTGGTGGATAGCAAGATCGCAAGGCTATATTCACTAAAAGAAGATGTAAGGCGATATTTCCAAGATTGAAAGGAGCGATAACATGAAAACATATAAACTACAAATAGCTACAAGTGATAATACTTACAAAGATGAATACAAAAGTGATTTGAATAAAAAAGAATTTGAAGATTTTCTTTGCGAAACCATGAAGAAGAATAATTTTTTCGGAATTGCAGGATTATATGTTGCAACTTCTAAAATAGAGAGTTTTAAAGTAACATATAAAACTCGTAGTTTCGGAGAAGATTGATAAACCATTGGAGGTAATGACATGAAATTAAAATTATTCATCTGTCATGTATGGAATATAACTCACCCAACGGAAAATAGATTAGAGCCATCAACTTTTACTCAATTTATCCCTGCTTCAAGTAAAGAAGAAGCCACAGAGTTATTTGGAGATGCATTAAATCAAATTGGAAATGGTGGATTTAATATACCAGATAGATGTGTGGAGATAGAGGAAGTATCTATTAAGGGATATGAGATTGAAGTTATAAAAGAAGATTGATAAAAAATATATTTTATACAGAGGTGATTAACATGGAAGATTTAAATTGGAAACAATGGTTATTCTTGATAGTATTCTTCTCTTTAGCTTTGTTTTTAGTATTTTCTCTAATGGAAGGGGTTGCATTCGGGTTTGCTTTATTGTTTTCTGTTTTAGGATGCATATTTGTTGTCGTATTAGTGTGTTTTGTAATTCATTTAATTATAAAATTCGTAGCATATATGCTTGAAGTGCTGAAATAATTTTGGATAAAAGCAATGTTTTATGAAAGGATGAACTATTTATGAAAGCTACAACTGCTTATGCAATTACTTGGATAGCTACTTCTATAGCTATTAGTGTCGCAATAATCACAACAGGAAGTCTATTTCCATTGCTTTGTTTGATTTTTCCTGCAACATTATCATTTGAAATTAGTGGTAATGAAAATGGTGAATCAAATGATAAAGAGTGATATGATATCTATGGCTTTACTTATACTTATGTTTGGTATTGTTGTAAGTTGGGCAATGTTTCTTTTAATTTGTAAGTATTTAAATAATAAAATAATCTCAAAACAATCAAAAGAAAAAGATTACATTAAAATTAATGACAGATACATATTTGATATAGATGGTCATAAAATTGTGGTCACTCAAGATGAAATAGATGGAAAAGTCACTGACTTAGATAAAGAATTTGAAAAATTTGAAGCAAAAGAACCTGCAAGAATTTGTTTAAAAAAAGATCATTATGCTACATATGAAGGTAGAGAAATTGTGACTGTTAGAGGCGGTCATGGTAATGCAAAGTTGCTGTCTTGGGATTATGGTAGAGCATTTATCGGAGAAGATGGAGAAATAATTCTTAATGATAGCGAATAAAATTACACTTTTATAAAAAGGAGATTAAAATGGGTTCGATTATTTATGTTTTCATTGCACTGGTATTAACGTTGACTGTAGTATTTATAGTCTCTTTAATAACAGAACATAGTCTTGGCGAAAAGTTTATAGGAGTAGGAATGTTTGCAGGTTGCATTCTAGGATTTTTGCTTGTACTCTTTCCTGCAATGATATTCCTCAATCATATTTTTGAAAATGGAGAACGTTATCACAAAGTTTCATCAACTATTAATATAGTGGCATTACAAGATGGTCAAGGGGTTCATGGTGAGTTCTTCTTAGGTAGTGGTTATATAGATGGAGAACTTCAATATAACTATGCGATTAAAAAAGATGGTGGTTATAAAATTGATTCAATTAATGCAAGTAGCTATGTGGTTAGATACATAGATGATAATTCAAAACCTAGAATTGAAGAGATTGAAGAGGGATTTGAAAATAATTTTCTTAAATTTATGTTTTTTACTGGTACTAAGAAATATATCTATGTTCCTCAAGGAACTGTAAAAGAAGGATACAATATTGATTTAAAATAAAGGAGAGATTAACAATGGAAAAATTTAATCAATTAGACAGTTTATACTCTTTAATTTTGACGGCAGAAGCAAAGCAGGGGAAACGTGTAAAAGTAGTTAAGATGACTACAGAGTTTTTCAATCAATTACTTGAAGATGAAAAGGATTCAGAATATGCCAAGACAATGATTCAACCAATTCCATATTTAATTGATGATTCATTAACACTAAAAGAAAAGTTCAAAATTGTCATGAGAGGTGAATGAAATCATGGTTATTCCAACAGTAAAAACATTGCTTACTTACCGACATGTAAAAGATGGAACATATAAGAAAATGAATGTTTTGTGTGAATATTTACATGATAGTGAAGATGATAGAAATAAATACAGTGAAGCAGAGTTTATGCTAAAAGTGGAAGCTAGATGCCCATTTGAATTTGAAGGCTTACATTCATCAATCTATCCATATGGTGTTGAGAATCAATTTAATATTAGTTTTGAAGATGGATATAAAGTTGTAGAATTTGTTGATGTTTTTGTAGCTACTGTACTTGAATATAAAGGTAAAATATTTAAATTAGAAGAAACTCACTTTGATTTTAAGGAGTTTGATTATGAAAACTAATATTTTTATGCCCAAACAGATTAATGTTGGATTTGTTAATCGCAATGATACATACACTGGAAAGCTTGCTTATATAATTTATTTCGATGAAAAAGGAAAATTACGCAAAGAAGCTTCTTGGAATGGTTGGAGAGATAGCAAAATTGATAATGAAATCTTTGACAATGAACCTACTTCTGGATTTGTCTTAAATAAAAAAGCAGGTGGGTATGATACTGGTTGGAATCACCGACAAACTTATGTACGTGTCTATGATCCAAGAGGATTCGAGTTTGAAATTAGTGTACCAAATCTCTTATACATACTAGAAAATACTAACTCAATTAAAGGTAAAGGTCTTGAAGGTGATTTTGTCTATGCTTGGGATGGTACAGATTTAGTTTTAGTGCCAGTTGATTCACCAGACTATAAAGCTATGACTGAATATAATGCTATTGTTCATGCCAATGAGTTTATCAAAGCTAAAGATTTAAAAATAGGTGCTACATATTTAACTAAAGATAATGAAGAATTAATATTCATGGGTAAGTTTGATGAATATAATTATAGTTGGAGACATGAGAAAGCAGAAAAGAAAAAAGGTAAATCATTCTACTTCTACACTGACAATTGTTATAGCGGATTCAGAATCATGAAAGCAGTTACAAGAAAACTAATCTCTGTTGTTTCAGAGGAATGTGTAGAAAATTATGCAGAACTCTTCGATAAAATGGAATGTAACTCAAGCTATTCCCCAATTGACCATAGTAAAGATAAATACCTTCCTTATACATTAGAAGAGATTAGAGCAGGTCTTGAGAACAATTGGCGGATTTGCTGTTATGATCAACAAAAAGATTCCATTGACTTTAGGGAAAGTAGAAATAATGATGGTCTGTATACTGTCACCAAAAGAATTAAAGACAATAGCCGTTGGGGTAGCAGAGATGAAACTTATCAAGGAACTCTAGAAGATTTGTTCAATGCTTATAAACCAACGTATAAAAATGTTTATTTAGAAAATGGAAAATTATATAAGGATGGTAAAAATAATGGCTAATAATGATGAAAGAATTTTATTATTAAAGAAGCAAATTGCAGAAAAGAAAAAGAATATTGGTATACTAACACGATTTTCACCAGTGACAAACTGTAGCTTAGAACTAGATGGAGTAAGATTCAATTTAAATGCTTTAGATAAAGAAAAACTACAACATTTACTTATTAAACTACATACATATTTTCTATCTTCAAAATTCTTAAAAATGGAAAATGAAGTTGAATACAGTGGCTACAAACTTGATGAATGGATCACTGATATCACTTCAAAATTAGACATTCTTTATAAGAAAGATGAAATTAAAAAAATGAAAGCAATGGAAACAAAACTTTCTGAATTATTATCTGATGGCAAAAAGGTTGAGCTTGAAATTGACGAAATTGAATCACTGTTAAAAGGTGAATAATGATGGAAATTAAGATCAAAGCAACTCTAAAACATTCAGATTGGTATGACCTTCTGTATTATGATATTAAATTTAAAACTGAGAAATCTTTATTTTACAAAACCTGTTGGTCTTTAGATTTGGTAAATACTTTTGGTGAATGTTATTCCAATAGTGTATTTCAAAAGAGATGTGTAGATGTACTCAAGAAATTGGATAGCAAAGAGGTTGAGAAATTGATTATCGAGAGAGTTAAGGAATTTCTAAAAATATCAAAGAAAGAAAATTATCAAGAAAGTGAGTATGAAAAACTCATAAAAGAACATAAGAAAATCACATTTACTACAAAGATCGAAGGTGAATAGAATGTCAAAATATACTGTTGAGCCAAAATTCAAGATCGGTGATAAGTTTCATGATTATTCTAATGGTGATACTCTGAAAATTATCGGAGTATCACCAGATATGGACTATAAAGGTGATTATGCTTACTTTTGTGAAATTGAAGGTGATTATGCTTACTTTTGTGAAATTGAAGATTACGAATGTAAAACAATGTATGTTTGTGAATTTGAAGATTATCTAGAATCATTAGGTAGGGTTTTTTATTATGAAAACAATCTATAGAGGTTTTGAAATTGAAGTAAAGCGTGAAGAGTGTTTGGGTGGATGGGATATGATTTTTTATACTGTCACAGAGATCGAAACTGATTGGGAAATGCTTTCTGGTCACTATGATAGTGAAGATACAGAAGAAGATGTAATGAACGGATTTAAAAATTCAGTCGATGATTATTATGAAAACCCAGAAGAATATGAGTGAGGATGATTCTAAAATGCAGGAGCTTTTAGCTTTAGTAAAATTCAATGGTCGAGTTGCTTTAGTTATGAAAGATAAGATTAAACTTACATACAGCAAATTTGATGATGTGATTATAGGGAAAGATCAAACAGGTGTATTCTTTGATTGTTTATATTATGAAAAACCGATTGGTAAATGGAAAGCATTTGCAGGAAGAGAATTTGAAATCCCTCTAGAAAACGGAGAAGTCGTTAAATGTAATGGTCAATGGTGGTCTGGTTTAAATGAGAACGCTAGAAAAATTATTGGTCATCAAAATCTGATACCTGCTACAGCAAATGACATGGAAGATTTGAAGAGATGCTATGTTTACAATGGATTTACAGCACTAAAGGAAGATTATGAAAAACTCATAAGTACCTACAGTGGAAAAATTTATGAATACTATGAGTATGAAAAACTAATTAGAAATAAATAAAATCTTTGTTTTATACATATTTAGGAGGTTAGAAAATGAATGAATTAAAAACTATCTTCTCTTTAATGAAAGAAACAGAAGAATCTCATCAAAAAATGGAATTAGCAACTGATAATGGAGTTGACTTTCATTTGACAGTTATAGAAGATTTCAAGAAAAGACAAGGTGTTTGTGCAACTAATAGTCTTAATACAAATGAATTACATGCAATGTTTATTCAGATAAGCAAGGTATTGGGAATTAAGATTAATGAATAAAATGTTTCTTTTACACAAGGAGGATTTAAAATGTCAAAAATGAAATTAACAGCAGAGCAAGAGAAATTATTTGCTAATTGTAAATGGTGTAACGGCAGTGGAACAGAAAGAGCGCATATTAATGATACTGGATATCCTTGCCCAGATTGCGAAGGAACAGGTATGCAGGGTGGCAAGTTTGCAGAAGAAATGTTTGATCAAATGATTGAAGAATTATATGAGAAATCCAAGAAAGAAAATAATAAAGAATAAATTATTGTTGCACTTTACAAATGCAACAAATTATTATATAATAAAATTACGATACATACAGGAGGTTTAGGCATGGGTAGAAGAATTGTTAAACAAACAAATGGCAAATATTCAGTTTGGTCTACTATTGTAGATAATTTCATTTTGGTAAATATGTCTAAGAGAAAATTGAGGAAATTTTTTATTGCCGAAGCAATAAAAGAAGCAACCAGAGATTTCGAATATAGATTTCAGGATTTAGAAGATGAATACCCTATGTCTCATTATTTGGAAATGGTAAGAGATATTCATGGTGAAGAAGAGCTTGAAGACATTGTGAAGGAGATCGAATTAAATGAAAGTTGTAATTGATAAAGAAGTAAGCAGTCAAGAAGAAGCTGTAGAAGGTATAGAGTTCGATATTGGAGAAAATCATGTTTACATAACTATTAATCATAATTATGTAAGAATAGCCAAAGATGACCTACAAAAATTAGTAAAATTACTTTGAAGAAAATTTCCATTTTATACAGAGGTGAAAAATATGAATGAAAAAAATTCATGCAAGCATACCAATCTTCAAGATTGTATATACCTATCAGAACCACCTAAAAGAAAATGCTTAGATTGTGGAGGATTCTTTACAGAAGCACAATTGCAAAAAAACTTAAATAAGAAATTGACAACCAGAGAAATTTTAATTGATATATTAGAGTGCTTAGAGTCGATGGAAACGGACATTCAAAATTCTAGAGATAAATTCGACAATACTAGATTAGAGCATATTGCAAGTTTAAGATTATCAATTCAACAAGGAATAACAGAATTAGATTAATAAAATGCGAGTTTTATAAATGCAATAAATAATTATATAAAGGTGATTAAATGTCAAAAACGAAAAAGGATAAATTAACCATTCCTTGTGCGTATCAAGGTGGAAAAAGTCGTATAGCAAAAGATATTGTTGATATTTTTTATAAAGAAAATGAAATTAACGAAGATACTAAATTCTATGATTTATGCTGTGGGAGTGGGTCTGTCTCTATTGAATTAATTAATAGAGGTATAAAAGCAGAAAACATTAAAATGCTAGACAAGAGTGTTTGGGGTAGTTTTTGGCAAAGTATATCAGATGGAAGTTTTGACATTAATATTTTTAACACATACATAAATGAAATTCCAAAAAATGTATCTGAGATTCAAAAACACGTTAAATATATTTACAGTCAACCTGCTAACATTGATACAGTTTATAAATTCCTTATTCTTCAAGCTTCTTCTTTTGGTTCAAAAGCCATCTGGTTGAAGAATAAGAACGAGTGGTGTACTTCAAGCTTTAGGAGTTATTGGACTCCAACAAAAACAAGTAACCGTAAAAGTCCAGTAAATCCCATGATGCCTATGCCAAACACTTTACTTGAAAGAGTTAAGATGATTTTAGATAAAATGGACAATATTAAAGCTGTTTGTACAGATATTAATGATTTATCAATACCAGAGAACAACAGTATCATATATATTGACCCACCATATCAAAATACATCTGGTTATGGTTACGATTTCAATATTATAGACTATGTACATAAGTTACAACAATCAGCAAAAATAAATAAAATGAAAATAAAAGTTTATGTTTCAGAAGGTAGAAAACTGTCTGAAAATTCACACTTAATTTCAGAAGGTAGAAAAAAAGGTGGCATTAGTGGAGATAGAAATAATAACAAAATAAATCAAGAATGGTTAAATGTATTTGATTGATAAAACTTCTATTTTATAAAGAGGCGATAGAATGATAAAACGGATAGAAAACTCAGAGCCACCAAAAGGACATGTAAGAGCATATAGACTTTTAAACAATGATGTTATACAAGTTTTCAATTTATTACTGGAATTTGAAAATAATATTTTCTATGAGGTGATAGAAGAACAG
This sequence comes from Halobacillus rhizosphaerae, assembly GCF_046719735.1. Taxonomy (NCBI): domain Bacteria; kingdom Bacillati; phylum Bacillota; class Bacilli; order Caryophanales; family Bacillaceae; genus Halobacillus; species Halobacillus rhizosphaerae. Next base: position 76,620 of record NZ_JAUTWQ010000003.1, on the reverse strand, counting down.
GCATGTTTTGATAAGTTTGGAAGTCTTTCAATCTATAAGCGAACAGGAAGAAAATTTACACCAGAGCAACTAAATGAAATGGTTAAATGAATAAAATGCGACTTTTAACCAATATAGAGAGGATGAAATTATGATTCCCTGTCATTTAATTGGCTTGAAGAGAACACTTTTACGTTGGATAAAAACTGGTGATTGTAATAATGTAGTCTCTGGTTGCACATATAAAACAAAAGAAATCCATGAAAATTGTTCAGTTAAAATTTCCTATTGCGAAGATTGTGGCAAACATGAAGTTTCATGGACACATGGTAAATTTTCAAATAACCATAAAAAAATGATGTACTCTCTAGGAAATTGTGAATGTATCAAGGACTAAATAAATTTAGAGGTGGAAAATATGAGTATGCAACAGGGAGCAAAAACAGTTAATGAGTTAATGAAAGTAATTAAGGAACTGGCAACTGATATGCAAGAGTTTAGCGATTGTGAAAATGCACCAGTGAGAGAGATCGTTATAACTATTGATGAAGATGATAACAGTTTTACAATTACTAGCGATTGATATTTTATGAGGTGAAACAAGTGGAGAAAGAGCATCTGATTAAGAAATTAATACAGTTTAGAAGCAAGGCTTGTTGCATATATACTCAACAAAAAGCACATACATTATGGAAAGAAATCAAGTCTGAATTAACCTCAAAGCAAGTAAATGACATTAATGATGCTTGGCATCATATGTTTCTAGGTAAAAATATGAAAGAGCCTTTCCATTTGACAGTTAATGAAATAATTGAAGAAGTTGGAAAAGTAAATGGCACGTATTAAAAAGAACCCTAACAAACGACCATGTGTGGCTACAAATATAACTCACCCTTTTAAAAAAGAAACAGATGACCTATTGAGAAGATTGAAAATTAAGAAGGAAATAGAAGATATATTGAACAGATAAATTAAAATGCGACTTTTTACAAAGGAGGTAAAATGATGTTAGTAAATCCTAAAGTTAAAATTTATACAGAGATGGATGCAGTTATTCTTGAAGTTGAAGATGAAGGTACTGTGATTAAAGTTGATATTACAGAAAAAGCATTAGAAGTAATTAAAGAAATCAACAACGGATAAAACTTTCCTTTTATACATAGTGAGGTGAAAAGATGTTTAACCAATTGAATAAAGATGACATCTATAAAGTTATAATAAATTGGCAAATGGAAATGGGAGAAGATTTCCTTGATTATTTTGAAAGCAATTTAACTATTCCTAGTTACATGTTTTGGTGTCTAGGGAAAGGCTATCTATCAAAAGAAAGATTTAATGAATGGGAGAAACAAAAATCTCTTGGAAACTTTGAATCAGATAGTGCAATGTCGGTTGTATATAATCATTATGATAATGACAATGGTTTTGCAGTTGTACATTCTGATGATTGGGAAGAAGAAAAGGAAAAAGAAGCCTATATGATTTTAGCAGAATTTATTTCAGAAAGTAATACATATAAAACAAGGTTGAATGATTTTCTTAGAGATTATGAATAAAACTTTTTTTATACATGTGAGGTGATGACATGAACGAAAAACAATTAGAAGACCTTCGAAATATTAAAAAATTAGCAGAAACAATTCTACCTAAAACACCTGTACAAAAAGATATAGTTAGTATGATTGTTGAATTAGTTAAAAGTATTCAGTATGAGGAAATTGAGAAAAGATGTAATAATGAATAAAACTTTTTATACATTGAGGTGAACACTATGAGAGAAAATCTTAATTATATTGGCAATGGTAATTACTTGGTATTCTATGAAGAGTATGTCGGTGGAAAAAATCGTCAGTTTGTAGGTAAATGTGAAAACTTTAACCCAAGTGGTTTGAGTGCCTTTTGGAATGAAGAAAGTGAACAAATGTTACTAGTGGGCTATCGTGAAATTATGGCAATGTACCCTTTAGAAGAGGTGAAATAAATGAAATACAGTAAACTAGCACATGATATTGAGATCATGAAACTAAATCATAAACATGAAGCACAGCTACTTGAAATGAAGCAAAATATGGAACTAAATGAGTTATTGGAAAAATGCACTCACACTTTTGATGATGGTACTTCTGCAAGAAAAAGTGAAGGTACTCAATGGGATTCTTATTGTGTATGTGAGATTTGCAATGAAGACATGAATTGATAAAACTTCTCTTTTATACATGTGAGGTGATTAAATGACAATTTTCATTCCTATGTGGTTAATTTGGACTGTCGGAGGAATTATCGGTGCAAGTAGTTTGGGTTTCATTGGTTATTACACATATCTTGGTTGGATTATGAGAGATTATTTTGACTGATGGAGGTGAAACATAAATGTGGTTTGGAAGTGGTTTTCTAATTGCAAAAACTTATGTTTGCGAAGAGTGTAATAAAAAATATATACCATTAATCACACAGCCTTTGACTTATGTACCTAAGTGCCGTAGATGTGGTGAATATATGGTTGAAGGGCATGATGAATAATGAATAAAGAAGAACTTGATAAACTCTGGAAACAAGTATCACATGTTGGTGAAGTATTAAATTTAGAATATGATTCAATGTTAGAACTTGGTAGTATATTTGGACAAATGAGAACGGAAATAATTAGACTTCAAGGTGAAAGCAAAATGCTTGAACTACATCTAGAACACGAAAGAAAAATGTTTGATTTGCTTGAAAAATCTGTTGACGAATCACAATATCCACAATTCATCTTAAAACGGTTTCATGAATTAAGAAGAAAGGAAGATGTATAACAAGTGAAACAAATAATTACTTTATTGTTAATGTCTGTCCTTCTGCTTGCAGGTTGCACTACTCCAACACCACAGGATAAACCTAGTGTAGAAGAGTCTCTAGAAACTTTAAACAATGCCAAGACAATCACTGTAAATGAACAACCATTTTCTCTATCTAAAGAATATGTTATTGAAGTGGATGGTAAAAAAGTTGCCACAGTCGAAGGTGAGCTAATTAAAATGTTTGGTGATAAATTTACCATGAAAGATACTGATGGCAACATAATCATTCAAGAGCAAGAGATCAAAAGATTTGGTAGATTGAGCAGGTCAGCAGTTATTCAAGATAAAAAAGGTAAGACATTAGGATTCATAGGTGAAAAGACTGCCACTAAATTTACTTCAATCGGTTACTACTTTCATTTCTTTGACAAGAATCAGAAACAGATCGGAGTAAGTGACCAAATTAATTTCTCTGTAATGAAGAAAAATAATTTCATGGACAATAAGGGAAATGTTGATTACAAGGTTAGCAAGAATTTTGCACTAACAAATTCTTATGATTTGGAAGTGAAAGATACAAGTAACATTCCTTTATATGATGCAATTCTAATGGTTTGTATTGAGGATGCCATTGCTAGTAAAGATGATGAATAAAAGGAGATATCAAAATGGAAAACAACTATAATAAAGTTTTCAGAAATGCCAAGATTGATACAGTACATGCACATGCAATGGTTTACATTAAGCATGTGGTAAAAGATGACAGTAGAACAGATAGAGATAAGTTTGTGGAAATACATAAAATCATTAATCAAGCTGTTGAAAATCTAAAAGAAGATTGATAAAACTCTTATTTTAACCAAGGAGGAATTTGTTAGTGTTTCTATTTAGAATAGACTTAGATAATGGTGCAGAATATGGAGATTATAATGCGAAAACTGAATTAGTTGTAGCTGAAACGAGACAGGAAGCAATTAATAAAGTAAAGGAAATGAATGACTTCTCATATTTTGAAAATGGCACAATTAGAACTAAAAAACTTAATATGGTTGATGGTTTTCATATTAGTGTTTGGCAGTCAAACGAAAATCAATTACTTTAAAGTGGTAGAGAAATGAAAGGTCAACAGAGGAATCTAAAGGGGTGAAATAGATGATCGAAGTCAGAATCTTAAAAGCCAAGAAAAATATTGTACTAAATAAAAATGCTACTTTCTTAGAAGGAGAGTTTTATTTCTCAAGAGTATCTAAGAAGGGTATTAAAATTGTAGTCAGAAGTGAAGAAGGTTACTGGATTCCAATTGACTCCTATAAAATATATTCTGGCTACAAACTCATGCAATCATATGGCTTCTCTATAGAGAAAACAATCTACATGAAAAATAGACAAAGGCTATATGAATTTAGTAATGCAGATGAATACTTAAATGGTGATAACTTCAAACGTACATTTATTGGTTATGGATATATAGATCGTAATTTTTATGAATAAAATTATCCTTTTATGCAGGAGGTATTTAAATGAGTCATGCTAGTGGAACAGTAACATTTAAAAAAGATAATCTTGTAATGCACTATGAGTATGATGGAACTTCTGATGTGTGTATTCCTGCCCTTTACAAGACAAATAAGGAAATGTCTGAAAATTGGAGAAACCATGAATGGAGAGAATGCACCTGTGAAAAAGACGAAGATGTGGTGATCTACTCTGACTATGGTAGTGGTTTTGATTGGGAAGGTAAAGCTTGTAGACACTGCATGTGCATTACCAAAAATCTAATTCCAACAGAATACCAATATGATGCAAGTGATCCTCATGGTTTTGGATTCTGGGGAATAGAAGTGGAGGATTGAGAATGGCAAAAGTTTATAAAGCAGGAATTTATTTGATAGATGCCAATGATGATCTTGATATTGAAAATATAAAACATGCTTTGGAAAATTTGGGTTATGAATTATGGGTTGGGTTTGAAATTGCTACTTTAAAAGAATCAAAAGAATTTGAGTGGGATGATGAATTAAAAATCAATCAAAACAATGCTACTATTTCAGACTACGAAGAATATTTTAAAAAGGATGAATGTGAAGATGGCATATAGAAACCAATGGGATGAAATGACAGAAGAGGAAAGAATCGAATATATTACACCATTCCTAGAAGAACTTAAAAAAACAATTATTAGCGAGGATACTCTAAGTTATAAAATTTCTACCATATACAATGATGAGAGAAATGCACCAGAATTTTTGAATGGCTATGGTGAACCTATAAAGGGTGTTTATGTTGGAATTGACAAGGTTGAAATTGAATTAACTAAAATTAAACATACTTAGGGAGATTAATATGAAGAAATACATAATGAATGGAATTGCACAAACAATTGTTTGGATAGCACTTGGATTTATGAAAATTCGTTTAGAAGGAATTGGTATTACACTCATGTATTTAGCAGAAGGAATTAGACCATGATTGGTTTAATAATTGCTATCTATATATTTATAGGTGTAATTGTTTATTTCACTGTCCCATATCATCATGACGTACCACTGTCAGATCGGATTATAACGTCAGTGTTTTGGTTGCCTATACTTATTATTCTTTTAATTGCAGGATTTTTTGAAGGGATGGGTTGACAAACATGAAAACTAAGTCGGATATTGATAATTTTAAAGAATTAATTGGAAAGACTATTAAAAAAGTGACCGAAAAGGAAAATGGATGCATTCTTATTTTTTTCACAGATGGAACATACATAGGGATTTACAATAAAGGTGAATTTGCAGAAGAAAGTTTTGAATTGGGTATCAATCTTTACAATGTATAAAACTTTCATTTTATAAAGGAGTGAATACTTTGGAATATGGTTTATTAAAAGGAGAGAAATTAAGAAAAGTCGATATTGATTGGAAATTTATATGCGAAACGTCTGTGCCATTAAACTTTAGTTACAACCATACACTTACTTCTATGTTTAATAATTTAGAAGAAAGAGGTTGGAAGTTGCACTCTGTACTTAATGAAAAGGAGTTTATATTCGTCAAAGAAGAAATTTCAAAAGAATGTAAACACTCTAGACTATCTGATGAATTATATTTATCAAGCCCACCAAAACGAAAATGCCTTGATTGTGGATCATTTATAAAAGTACCAGAAAGTAAACCTTCTATAAATAGTAAACTTGCAGATGCATTTCTTGCCATTCGAGATCATGGTTGGGAACTACGTGAAGTAATCGAAGGTAAGAAAATTCTTGTACCACCAGAAGACGATGAGCGTAGAACTTGGACTGCAATATGGGATGAGGATGGATTACCACATTGGTTGCCCAAATTTTCAGAAGGGGAAAAATAAGCATTGACAAATACAACAAATAATCATATACTGTAATTAATCCAGATAAAGGTGGTTACAGAATGGGTGTAAAAACAGTATTAACTCTTTTCCCAGATTCAAAGATTTCTTACGAATGTGAAGGAAATTCAGCTATGATCATTCTGATTTCAAGAGGTAACAAATTTGAATTTCCTTGTCATCCAGAGGTTGCGAGAAAATTGGTAAAACAATTAAATGATGAAATCAAAGGTGAAAACTAATGAAAAGTATCTATTACGGCAGAAAGAACTATCAAGAGCTTTATGTTGATACATATACTCTGAAAAATTTTAAATCATTTATTAGAGATTCTTTAAGAAAAGATTTTGATTTCCCCGGAACAGTAAAAGATAAACTTTCAGATGTATTAAAAAACCTAGAATCGTATAAGAAGTTTGACATGGTTGATCAAATTAATGAATTAGTTTGTTTTCATTGGTGTCTAACAGATTGGCTAATTATCAAAGAAGAAGACCACGACCATGTTCCAGAAGAAGGAGACAACATTACAGTATGTGGTTTTAAAGGGCATATAACAAATAGACATTTTGATGTTGATAGAAACCTAATGGAGTATCGAACTGATATCATATTTGGCGATTTGGAACAAGATTTAACAAAAGATGAAAAGACAAAAGAAGAATTGATATCAGAGATGATAAAAGAGATTGAAGAACTTGAAGAAGAGATCAAGAAAGAAATAGAAGATTATTCAAAAATCCAAGATGCAATAAAAGAAGAAAAAACAAACTTTATGAAAAAATTGTTTGGTAAAGGAGAAAAATAATGAAAAACACTGCAAAATCTATTGGTAAAACCACTAGTAAGACTGCTTCACAAATCGCAAAATCTTTAAAACAATTTGCACAAGGTCTATTCTGGAATGGCAAGTAAACGAAAAAAGAAGCGTAATAAATTTCTTGAGTTTCTTTGGTTGCCAATTGAAGTGTTACTTGAAATTCTAGACATAATCTTTTCACTATTCGATTAAATAAAAGTGTACTTTTATCAAAGGAGAAATACATATTGAAATTTTTCGGAAACAAAGGACAGGTAAGCATTAACAATAAGACATACATTGGTAACAATATTTCTATAACAAATGATACTGTATTTGTAGATGGTGTAGCTGTTGATGATCTTGATAATAAAAAGACCGAAATTACTGTGATTTGCAATGTAGATAGCATTATGAGTGAAGAATCAATCTATATTAAAGGAAACGTCACTGGAAATGTTGAAGCCAAAAACAATGTTAATTGTGATGACATTAATGGCAATGTAACAGCAGGTAATAACGTGAACTGTGATGATATTGATGGAGATGTTAAAGCAGAAAGAAATATTAACTGTGACGATATTTCCGGCAATGCACAAGCGCAAAAAATAATTAGATAATTATTCAAAACATACAAGGAGAGATTTAAATGGTATTTTGGACAATAATATTTTTAGTTTTTAATGTAATTCTAATAACAAAAATTAAGTCTTTACAAGAAAATCTGATAAAAATTGTAGAGCATGAAATTAAGGATTTTGAACAAGGGTATGTATCAGAACCACCTACAGATTTGTTAATAAACTCACTTAAAACTTTAATATTAATTCCATTATTTATTGGGCAATTAGTTTATGTAAGTTTTGCAGTATTGGTTGACCCATTTTTATATCCATCTATTGTGTTGTTAGTATTGATGATTATATCTCTACTGAAAACATTTATTAAAAAGACTAACAAAATAGAGAGCAAAGAAGACATAATGAAAGTTAGAAAAAGGGTTTATAAAAGGAAGTATCGTGCCTATTTGAATCCTACCATATGGATTTCATACTTCATCTACATGTTGATTGTATTAATTGTAATTCTATAAGACAATAACAAACATAAAGGAGATAATAACATGAAAAATTGCACAAAACACTTTTTAGAGAGATGGGCAGAGCGAGTTTTAGAAGTAGATAGAAAAGAAATCAATGCATACATAACTAAGAACAAGGATCAAATTCATGAACATGCCAACACTACCTTTGAATATGCACAATTCATTTACAAGGGTGCTATTGGTGATAATGTTACAAGAAACTACTACATAAAAGATGATATTGTTTTTGTAAATAATACAACAGATGATGCATTTATTACTACATACAAAGTTGATTTGGGTTATCCAGATGAACTAAATGCTACTGTTCGAAGAGAATTATTAAAAGAGATTGAGAAACTAACTCTTGAAAAAGATGAAGCAGATTTCAAAATCCTAGAACAGCTAGAAGAAAAAGAAATGAAAGCATCTATCATTGAAGATGAAATTCGTCATGCAGAAGAACAATTGAAGTTCTTGAAAGATCAGAGAGATTTTGCAAAAGATGAAATTAACAATCTTAAAAAATGTTCTCTCCAAACAGGACATAACTTGAAAAAATATACAATGCTATTGGTGAACTCTAAAGAATATAAGAGTGACCTTCTAAGCATGAAGTAAGGTGAATCCATGCAAAAAATTGAAGATAGAATTGTGTTATTCAGAGCTTTAGTAGGTAGTCACAACTACAACTTAAATGATGAAACATCTGATAGGGATTATAAAGTTTTTATAGCCCCAACATTCGATGATCTATATAATAAAGAAGTATTTTCAAAACAAACGATAGGTACAACAGAAGATATAGATGTGCATGATATTCGTAAGTTACCACATTTATTTTATAAATCTAACATCAATTTTCTTGAACCATTATTCTCAATTGATCAAGAAATTGAGACTGATACCACACACTCTTTCCTTGAAATTGGAAAGATGATTCAAGAAAAAGATGAAATTGCAAAAATGAATCTAAAACAATTATTTGATGCATGTGGTGGTACATTTCGACAAAAGATGCAACTTCTGAATAAACCAACAGAAGGAACTCAACATCTTGCAGACAAATTTGGTTATGATACCAAGCAAGCGCAACACGCATTTAGAAATCTAGATTTCATTGTAAGGTTTGAGGCTAATGATTTTAAAGATTTTAAATCTGCTATTACATATCATAATGAAGATCGTGATTTTGTGATGGGATTTAAACAGGGTGCATATTCCCAAGAAGAATTTATCAAGTACGTGAATTGGTATCATGATACATATTTCTTACCTTTGAAAGAGAAATATCATAGTTTTGCTGTAGATGAAGAGGTTAATGAGTGGTTAAAAGAAACTGTTAAAAAAATTGTTAAAGCTGAACTATTTATACCTTGACAAATGTAACAAATAATTATAAAATAATTTATAGAAAGGGAGTGAATAAGTGAGTAATTATGGCAATGATTCTATACAATCACTTGGTATTTTAGGTGGTGTAAGAGCCAAACCTGCATCTATTGGATTAGAGAGTCACAACCACACATTTTTAGAAATTCTAGGCAACTCAATTGATGAATTTCATGCAGGTTATGGAAGTGAAATATTTATTAGCAAGAATACCGATGGCTCTGTTACTGTTCGTGATTTTGGTCGTGGAGTACCTATGGGTAAAAATTCTAATGGTGAGTATGCTTATAAGAAAGTGTTTGATCTGCTTTGGGCAGGTGGTAAATACAAAAATAATGAGGAAGATGGTAGTGACTATAAATATAGTCTTGGGACTAATGGAGTTGGTGCAACTGGTTCTAATTACACTTCTGACTTTTTTACAGCGACCTCATTTAAAGAAGATACAATTTATACTGTAAGATATAATAAAGGTGTTGAAGAAGTATTCTCTGATGAAGATAACACTGGGGAAAAGATTGGAACTGAAATTACTTGGAAACCAAGTGAAGAAGTTTTTCGTGGTAAGGGTGAAATTGATAATGACTTCATTATTACTACGCTAGAAGATCAAGCTATCGTAAATGGTGGACTTAAGTTTGTGTTCTTTGACATGAATACTGGTTTAAGGACTGAATATTTCTATGAAAATGGAGTATCTGACTTCATTAAAACAATGTCAAATGAAGAACATGTTCTAACTGATGTTGTATCTTTTTCTACTGAACAAAAAGGTAAAGATAATGAATCTGATAAAGATTATAGAATCAAGGCAAACATTTTCTTTAGTTTTAATCGTGAAACATCCTATAAAAGATACTACCATAACTCTTCTTGGTTAGAAAATGGAGGTACACCAGAAGACTTCATTAAAAACTCCTTCGTCTACGTTATAGATAAGTTTTTAAAAGAAAATAGCCTGTACAACAAAAACGAAAAGAAAATTTCTTTTGATGATATTTCAGATAGTTTAATTGTAGTGACTAGTACATATTCGACCATTTCTTTGTTTACAGACCAGACTAAAAAGAAAATTGGTTCTGATTTTATGAAGCAATCTATTACCAAGTGGTTGAGAGAACAACTTGAGGTGTACTTTGTCGAGAATCCTAATGATGCTGATTTAATTCTTAAACAGGCTTTGGTTAATAAAAGAAGTCGTGAAAAAGCTGAAAAAACACGCTTAGATGTTAAGAAAAAACTTGGTGGAACAGTAAACAACCTAACTTCAAGAATAGATGGTTTTGTTGGTTGTAAAAAATCTAAAAATAATATTAAGCCAGAATTAATATTTGTAGAAGGGAAGTCTGCACTTGGCTCTACTCAACAAGGTAGAGATGCAAATTTCCAAGCAATTTACGCATTACGTGGGAAAATCCTTAACTGTTTAAAAGCAGACTACGACAAAATTTTCAAAAACGAAATTATTATAGATATGATCAAACTTTTAGGTTGTGGTATTGAAGTTAAATCAAAACACTCAAAAGACCTAAATACATTTGATTTGAATAAATTACGATGGTCGAAAATCATTATCATTACAGATGCAGATGTGGATGGATTTCATATCAGAACATTAATCTTAACTGCTATTTATAGATTAATGCCCACTCTAATTGAAGAAGGTTATATTTATATTGCAGAATCTCCTTTATTCACTATTACGACCAAGAAGAAAGAAGTATTTCTTGCATATAATGATAGGGAAAAAGATCAGTTGGTATCCAAATTAGGTAACACAATCAATGAAATAAAGCGTTCAAAAGGTCTAGGTGAAAACTCTGCCAAGATGATGTGGGATACAACGATGAATCCAGAAACTAGGAAATTAGTCAAGGTTATGCCAACTGATGTAGATAAAACATTGGATGCATTTGAATTATTTCTAGGTGATAATTTAGCAGGAAGAAAAGAGTATATTGAAGAAAACCTTCATCATTGGATTGAAGATGTTGTCAGCTAGGAGGAAACATTAATTGTCAAACATTATTGAGCAAAACATTATAGATACTTTAACTAATAATTACATGCCCTATACTGCTTATGTTATTAGAGAGAGAGCTTTGCCAGAAATTGATGGGTTTAAACCATCACAAAGACGTATTTTATATACCATGATGAAAATGGGTTTACTTAAAGGTAGTAGAAAGAAATCACAAGGGGTTGTAGGAAGAACAATGTTCCTTCACCCTCATGGTGATATGGCAATTTATGAAGCACTTGTTAGAATGTCTAAAGATGCAGAATCATTTCTTTTACCTTACATTGATTCAGAAGGAAACTTTGGCAAGCAATACTCTAGAGACATGCAGTTTGCAAGTGCAAGATACACTGAGGTAAGACTGTCATCTGTTTCAAATGAACTTTTCAAAGACATTAACAATGACACCGTTGAAATGGTGGATAATTATGATGGAACAGAAAAAGAACCAAGATTGTTGCCTGTAACATTCCCTGCAATCTTAACCAATCCTCAAAGTGGTATTGCTAATGGGATGGCAAGCAACATAGCATCTTTCAATTTAAATGAAGTGATTGATTTTACGATTGCTTATATTGGAAATCCAAAAGGCACAAATGTTTCTGATTTTATTATTGCACCAGATTTTCCTTCTGGTGGGAACATTATTCACAAAGAAAATGAATTAAAGAAGATATTCAATACTGGTCGTGGATCAATCACTATCCGTTCTACATATCAAATTTTGGATAATTCTATTGTCTTTGAAGAAATCCCTTATAGCACTACATTTGAAGCTATTATTGATAAGGTTTCAGATTTAGTTAAAGAAGGAAAATTGAAAGAGATTATTGACATAGACAATATTGTTGGTATTGACTCAAAAGGAATTGAAATAACAGTTAAGAATAATACCAACAAAGAACAGTTAGTAGAAAAATTATTTAAACTTACACCATTAGAATCAACTTTTTCTTGCAACTTCAATATTGTTGTAAATGGAAGACCAAAAGTTTTAGGCATTAAAGAGATTATACATGAGTGGCTAGGATTTAGAGCAAATGCCATTAAGCGTGGGGTAAAGTTTGAATTAGTTAAGGCATACGAAAGAATGCATTTTCTGAATGCATTGAAAATAGTTATTCTAGATATTGACAAAACAATTAGTTTAATTAGAGAAACTAAAGTCAATAGTGAAGTTGTAAACAATCTTGTAACTGAGCTTAGTATTGATCAAAAACAAGCTGAATTTATCGCTGATATCAAATTGAGAAATCTAAATGAAGAATATCTGCTTAATCGTATTAATGAAATTGACACATTAGCTAGTGAAATCGAAAAATTGGAGAGATTACTTTCTGATAGAAGAACTTTAGCTAATCATATTATAGATGAATTAAAAGAAGTTAAAAAAAAATATGGAGAAGATCGCAAGACAGGTCTTATCAATGTAAATGACGTTCCTGTGATTGAGGATGAAAGTTTAACGGTTGAAGATTATAATGTCCGATTCTTTATTACAAAAGAAGGATACATAAAGAAAATCCCATTAACATCTCTCAGAGGTAACTTTAATATCAAAATTAAAGATGGAGATGAAATCATTAATGAAATAGATACAACAAATAATTCTGATATACTTGTATTTACTGATAAACAGAATGTTTATAAATATAAAGCATATGAACTAGAGGATCACAAACCTTCTGTTTTAGGAGAGTTTTTACCTTCACTATTAAGCTTAAAAGATGAAGAGATTCTTTATGTGACTGTCACCAATGATTATAAAGGACAGCTAATAATAGGATTTGATGATGGAAAGGTAGCAAAGATTGATCTTACTGCTTATGAAACAAAACAAAATAGGTCTATGCTAAAAAAGGCTTATGCAGATAAGAAAGGTATCTATTGGAATTTAATTAACGATGATATTGACATACTCTCTGTTTCTTCTATAGATAAAGCACTTGTCTTCAATACGTCTATGATTAACTCTAAAACAAGTAAGACCACTATCGGTGTTACAGTTATGAAGTCTAAAAATGAAAGTAATGTAAAATCTTATCATACAGTTGGTGAAGATTATCCAGAGGTGGACTATTACCGAACAGCTAATGCCGGGGTAGGGAAATATCTTAAAGATAATGATTTTTCTGAATTGGTGAAATAAAAATATGAGAGCTACCTACTCTAAACAGTAAGTAACTCTCATATCGGGAGTGGAAGTTAGGTTGAGAGATGGAGGTGTTATTCATAAATATTCGGATTTTGAATCACCTTCGCTCACAGACGAAACTTATCTCGCTCACAGACGATCACCACAAAAATGATTTTTATTCAACCTAACTACAATTAATATATTAGCATAATTTTCTGAATTTGTAAAATTCTATCTAATGAGGTGGAAACATGGCATATGTACTGTTCTTACTGTTTGTATTCGGATCAGTAGCATTCTTTGTTGGAAAAAATATTAGTAAAAAATAGAAAATAACTCTTTACAAGTGTAACAAATAATAGTATAGTTAATTTACACCCTAACAGGTGTAACAAATAATGAGAAAAAGGGGATAAAAATTTGAGTAAATTAGTAGCAGGTTTAGTAGCAGGTGTTGTGATATTCGTTATGTTGATAGTAGGTTGGTTTTCTTTTACAGCAACAATCAATCAAGGTCATGCAGGTGTTGTTTACAGTCGTAGTCATGGTGTAGAAGATCATACATTAAGTCAAGGCTTACACTTTGTAAATCCAATGAAGCGAATCACTGAATATCCAGTTAGTACAGAAACAATCAATTATGATTCACTGAGTCTAGCAACAAAAGATGGTAAACCTCTTTCAGTAAATATGACAGTAGAGTATTATAACAACGTTGACAAACTTCCATACATATACAACAAATTTAAAGGTCAAAAACCTAAAGCAATTGAAGATTCTTGGTTGAAAGCACGTATGAATGAATCTGCTTTAGAAGTCACATCTAAATATACAATTCTAGAAGTATTCCAGAAACGTGAAGAAATTCGTACAGAAATCTTTAAGAAATTTAAAGCAGATGTTAAGCCTCATGGTTTTGAAGTTGAAAATGTAGTATTTGGTACTCCACATCCAGACAAGAATACGCAAAAAGCTATCCAAGCAGTTGTAGATGCACAACAAGACGTTGAAAAAATTCGTATTCAAGTGCAAAAAGCAAAACTAGAAGCAGAAAAGAAAAAGGTTGAAGCAGAAGGTACAGCTAAAGCACAAATTGAACAGGCACGTGGAGAAGCAGAAGCGAACCGCTTAGTACAACAGTCCATTACACCAGAACTTCTTAAGAAGATGGAGATGGAGGCACGTATGAAACATGGTTGGGTGGAAATACAAGGTGCGAACACACTAGTTGAAGCTAAGAAGTAATAGGGGGAATCCTAATGGGTGAAATCATAGATATGGATAGACTTGATCCAAGAGTAGATTATGACCTTCATGAAATGATTCACAAAATTCAAGTGAATGAAAGTATTCACCTTTCAGATAATTCTAGATCAGATATTTATGAAATCGGAACTAAGATAGCAAAATATTGGAAGAAAGAATTAGATAAAATTAGATTTAAAAACCATGCTTTAAGATGGAATGAACTAAGACAATGGTTAAAGAGAGAAGAGCCAGAAGGATTTGATGTTATTCTTGAAGTCATGGAAAGATTAGATAATAAAAGAACTATTAGATAGCATGATTTTTGACAAGTGCAACATATAATGCTATAATTAGTAGTATGTCATGATAGAAGACACAACATATAGTGTCTTCTATATTTTATGACATGAATAATAACTTAAATTAGGAGAGTTTACAGATGAAAAAGGTTACAGTTTACACAAAAAATGGTTGTGTACAATGCGAAATGACTAAAAATGTTTTAAAAGGTGAAGGTGTAGAATTTACAGCTATCAACGTTGAAGAAGACCAAGAAGCATTTAACTATGTTGTAGAAGTGCTTAAATTGAGTCAAATGCCAGTAGTAGTAGTTGAAGGTGAAAAGCCATTCACAGGTTTTCAACCAGATAAATTGGCAGAGTTAAGTGAATAATGTTAATCACCTTTATTTCTCTTACCGGGAATGTAAGGAATTTTGTCAAATCAGTTGAAATGAGAAATTTGGAAGTAGATTTCTCGAATCCTTTAATAGAAATTAATGAGGATTTTATCATCATAGTACCTACATATGATAGTGAAATCACTGATATCATCAGTGAGTTGATAGAATATAAAGACAATATCAAGCACCTTATCGGTTTTGTTGGAAGTGGAAGTTTAAACTTTGATAAAGATTATTGTTTTAATGCAAAAGATTTATCTAATAAATATGACAAACCTCTACTTTTCACGTTTGAATTTAGTGGAACAAATGACGATGTTGTGAAATTTAAAAAGGAAGTTGAAGAATGGAATCACCAAAACTAAGTGGGAAAAGACAAGAAGAAACATATTTTAAATTAAACAATCTGCTTAATATTCCTAAAGATGGGAAAATACAATTACATAAAGATAAAGAGGCAGTTAAATCTTACTTTTTAGAATTTGTAAACCCAAAAACTATGTTTTTCCATACACTTGAGGAAAAATTAGATTATTTAATTGAAAATAATTACATAAAAAAAGATTTTTTAGATAAATATGATAGAGAATTTGTAAAACAGTTATTTAAATTTATTTATAGTTTTAAATTTAGATTTCGTTCTTTTATGGGAGCTTATAAGTTTTATTCTCAATATGCAATGAAAACAGATGATAAAGAATGGATACTTGAACGTTATGAAGATCGAGTAGCATTTAATGCATTGGCATTAGCAGGTGGAGACACTACATTTGCAATGGATTTAGCAGACGAACTTATCAATCAACGTTATCAACCTGCAACTCCAACATTTCTCAATATTGGAAAGAAACGTGCAGGAGAGATGGTTTCTTGCTTCTTATTAACTATCTCAGATGATATGAACTCAATTGGAAGAACTATAAACTCTGCCCTACAATTATCAAAATTGGGTGGAGGGGTAGGAATCAACTTATCAAATATTCGTGCCAATAACGATCCAATTAAAGGAGTATATGGATTAGCTGATGGTGTAATTCCTGTAATGAAATTATTTGAAGATGCTTTTTCTTATGCTAACCAAGGTGGAGCAAGGGATGGGGCAGGAGTTGTATATTTGAATGTATTTCATCCAGATATTGTAGATTTTTTATCTGTCCGAAAGGAAAATGCAGATGAAAAAGTTAGAATAAAAACACTATCACTTGGGTTGACTGTTCCAGACAAATTTTACGAATTAGCAAAAAACAATGCGAATATGTACTTGTTTAGTCCTCATGATGTTGAGAAGTTTTATGGTGTTCCTTTTTCATATGTAGATATTACAAAAGAATATGACAACATGGTAAACAACCCCAATATTCGTAAGACAAAAATTAAAGCACGTGAACTAGAGACAGAAATCAGTAACCTACAAAATGAAAGTGGATACCCATACATCATAAACATTGACACTGTTAATAAGAATAATCCTATTGATGGTGTGATAGTAATGAGTAATCTTTGCACTGAGATTTTTCAACCACATAAAAATTCAATCATCAATAATGATCAATCTTATGAAGTATTGGGAACAGATGTAAGTTGTAATCTAGCCTCAACAAACATGGTCAATCTGATGGAGTCAAAAGACTTTGGAAAATCGGTAAGAACAATGTTAAGAGCTTTGACATATGTGACAGATAATTCATCAATTGATGTAGTTCCAACAGTCAAGAATGGTAATGATGAAAACCACGCTGTAGGTTTGGGTGTAATGAATGCACATGGTTTTCTTGCTAAAAGTAAGATCGAATATGGTTCACCAGAAGCATTGGAGACAATCAGTGTGTATTATATGCTACTCAACTATTGGACTCTGGTGGAAAGTAACAATATATCTAGAGAGAGAAACACAACATTTAAAGACTTTGAGAAGTCTGGTTATGCAGATGGTTCATATTTTTCTAATTATCTAAGTAAAGTTGAAGGATATCATAACCATTTATCTCATGAAACAGGTGAATTTATTTTTAGCAATGATAAGGTTAAAAATTTATTTAAAGATATCTATATTCCTTCTTTACAAGATTGGTACTACTTAGAAAATGATGTTAAAACTTATGGGTTATATAACTCACATAGATTAGCAACTGCACCAACTGGTTCAATTTCTTATGTAAATGAGGCAACTGCTTCTCTACATCCAATAACTCACCGTATTGAAGAAAGAACAGAAGGTAAGCGTGGAAAAGTTTATTATCCTGCACCTTATCTTTCAGAAGAAACTTTGCCATACTATGTTTCTGCTTATGATATTGACCAAAGAAAAATAATTGATACTTATGCTGTAGCACAGATTCATGTAGATCAAGGTCTAAGTATGACAATGTTTATGAGGTCAGAACTTCCAGAAGGTATGTATGAGTGGAAAGTAAATAGTAAATATCCAACAAAAAAAACCACTAGAGATTTAACAATTCTTAGAAATTATGCTTGGAAAAAAGGAATCAAAAGTGTGTACTATATCAGAACTCACACTGATGACGGAGATACCATTGGTGCAAATGAATGCGAAAGTTGCAGTATTTAAGAGAGGTAGCAATAGATGAACATACATAATTATAAAGCAATAAACTGGAATGCTATTGAAGATAAAATTGACAAACTGACTTATGAAAAACTTACAGAACAGTTTTGGCTATCCACTAGAATGCCAGTATCTAAAGATAAATCAGATTGGACAAATCTTCCAGACAAAGAAAAGAAATTGGTAGAAAGAGTATTTGTTGGACTGACTATGCTAGACACTCTTCAATCAGAGGTTGGTGTGGATGCCCTTAAACCAGATGCAATTACAAAGCACGAAGTAGCAGTCTACAATAACATAGCATTTATGGAATCTGAACATGCACGTAGTTACTCTTCAATTTTTAGCACATTGAATACCAATAAAGAAATTCGAGAGATATTCGATTGGGCTGAAACACATGAAGCACTTCAACAAAAGGTGAAAATTATTGTAGGAATATATGAAAATGGAACACCGTTGCAGAAAAAAGTAGCAAGTGTATTTTTAGAATCATTCTTATTTTATTCTGGATTCTACACACCATTAAATTACTTAGGTAAGTCAAAACTTATTAATGTTGCAGAAGTTATAAAACTCATTATACGTGATGAGAGCGCACATGGAAGTTATATTGGATATAAATTCAAAGTTGGATTTTCTAAATTGAATGAGTATGAACAGGAAGAAATAAAGATTTGGACTTACCAGTTACTTTATCAGCTTTATGAAAATGAGTGTAAATACACTGAATATCTATATGATGAAGTTGGTTGGACAGAAGATGTAAAGTTATTTCTTAGATATAACGCTAATAAGGCACTAATGAATTTAGGGTTATCTCCATTATTTCCAGATACATCAGAAGACGTAAATCCGATTGTCATGAATGGGCTATCTACATCTACGACTAACCATGATTTCTTTTCATCTGTAGGTAATGGATATTTAATGTCTGTGGTAGAAGAAATGAATGACGATGATTACGATATATAGCATCTAAATTAGACAAGAGCAACAAATAATGGTATAATAAATACGTTAATAAAGGTGGATTCATTCCACCTTTTCAATTAGAACTTAAGGAGATCACACATAACATGGATAAAAAACAAAAGAAAAAAAGATATTATAAGCAAGACGAAGTAGTTTGGGTTAGAGAAGATAAAACATCAGCAATCGTAAAATCAATTAACAAAGAAACTCACAAAGCCACTGTTATCTTCAATGACGGAAATGAAAAAGAACTAGACCTCTGGGCAATTGATAAGCTAAAATTTGAGGCTAAGAAAAAATTAGTCAAAAATGAGAAAACTACATACTTAGCTTCTGTAAATGGTGGAGTTATTCCCACAAAAAAGAAAGAAAATGGTGGAAGAGATTGTTATGCAAGGCTTGAACCACAAGTTATTGATGGTAAACAAGTATATGAGTTACGCATACCGCAATTCACATTAGCTAGAATTCCTCTAGGGTTTGCTTCATACTTAGATATTGAAGATGTACTATCTCTAAAACATGAACGATCTTCTATAGGAAGTACAGGATTAATCATTGTAAGTGGTTTAATTGACTCTACATACCAAGGAGAAGTTATCCTTCAAGTTGTACCATTAGTTGCAGACATTGTAATTTCAAGTGATGTTGATGAAAAATATTTTGATGAAAAAACGAATACATACTTTGTACCATATAAAAAAGCAATAGCACAGGCAGTGATTTTCCCACAATCTCAAGCAGAAGATGTGCATGTTGATTATGATAAATTGTTAAGCAAACCAAGTACACGTGGTACTGGTGGATGGGGTTCAACTGGTAAATAAAAATTGAAGAGGATAATCCTCTTCTCTTTTTTTACCCATTGACAAGTGCAACAAATAATGTTAATCTACATTTAGAAAGGATGAAATGTATGCAAAAACCAGAATTTAAAGAACTAATGCCAAGTGAAGAGGATTTGAAGAAAGACTATACAATTGAAGGTATGGAAGATGTTGAAGAGAAATCCTTAGAGGAAATTATTCGTGAAGTTGCAGAAGAAGAAAATATGTCTGAGGAAGAAGTAAGAGATGCGATAGCAAACTTTAATAAATTCTCTAAAGCAAGTAAAAAATTCAAACAACCAAAACCTAAAAACCAAAAAGAAAAAGCTAAAAAGCGTAGTAAGATTGCTAAGAAATCTCGTAAGAAAAACCGTTAAGTACAACAAATAATTATAAAGGAGTTATCTTTATGGGAATTGTTTTGATCACAGCACCTTCTGGTTCTGGGAAAACTTATTTAATGAATTTGCT
Source organism: Halobacillus rhizosphaerae (assembly GCF_046719735.1). Classification (NCBI taxonomy): domain Bacteria; kingdom Bacillati; phylum Bacillota; class Bacilli; order Caryophanales; family Bacillaceae; genus Halobacillus; species Halobacillus rhizosphaerae. Next base: position 56,309 of record NZ_JAUTWQ010000003.1, on the reverse strand, counting down.
AAAGCGAAATTACAATGCAAAAGTAACTAAATTTATTGGAGAATGTATTTCACATACAACTAGAAAAATTCGTGAAAATGAAACTGATGGTGTAACATATTATTACGTTGATGAAGCTACTTTCGACAAAATGAGAGAGAATGATGAATTTGCTGAAAGTGTTGTATATGATGGTAAATTATATGGTATTACAAAAAAAGAAATCAAGCGAGTTCTTAGTCAAAATTATAACGTTTATATTATCGTCAACTATGATGGCTACAAACAGGTTAGTAATGCTTTTCCAGATTCCATTGGAATTTTCTTACACATGGATAAAAAGGATTGCTTGGCTAATATGTTGCTTCGTGGAGATACGATTGACGATGCTTTATCAAGAATTTCTACATATGAAGAAGAAATGAAAAACAGAACCGATTATGATTATGTCGTAAAGAACATTCGAGATAAAGAAAATGAAACAATAAAAATTATACACTCAATTATTGAACAGAATCAGTAATTGTATAAAATCAGTCTTTTATCAAAATGATGGGGGAGTAAAATGGAGGAATATGAAGTAAGAGAGAGCATAAGCGAGCCAATTTTAAAGAAATACCTCTATGGCTCTCGAATTTATAGAACTGCCACTAAAGATTCTGATTTTGATTATATTGTTGTAGTAGATGCCGATTCTGATTATGAATATAGCGTAGACAATGATGAGGGTAATTTCAAAGTTTTAAGTGAACCTGCATTCATAAGACGAATCGAAGAACACTACATAAGTGCTTTAGAATGTATTTTTCAAAGTGAAAATGATCCGTATTTAGTATTCTTTAAAAGGAATAAAGAAACTCTACGAAGGTCAATATCATCCACAGCATCAGTTAGTTTTGGAAAGTGTGGAAAAAAACTAAAAGATGGTGAAATCTACATTGCTAAAAAAAGTCTATTTCATTCATTGAGAATCTTAGAATTTGGTATACAAATTGCCAAATACAATAAAATCGTTAATTACTCTAGAGCAAATGGATATTACAAGGAAATCATGGATATGGATTCAACAGATTGGCAAGATTATAAGGATAAATTCAAACCACTATATAATAGTTTGAAGAGTTATTTAAAGTTCTTAGCACCGTTGGAGTGAATTTAATGAAAAGTAAAAAGGGAAGGTATTGGCTTTTTGCCTTTAATGAAGAGCCAAATGGAGGTCTTAATGACTATCTCTTCTCTTTTAATACAATTGAAGAATATGAAGAAGAGATTTTAGAACACAAATTCTATGACCAATATCAACTATTGGATACCAGAACACATTTCCATTTCTCTCATGATATTGGAGAATTGACTAAATGGATTTGTAAAAACATAGGAGATGAAGGATATGAAGAAATATTCTAATAAAAAAACACAAAACAAATTCAACAAAAATTTGAAGCGATTAATTATAGCGGTATTAATTCTATTATTGTTCAGCTATTTAAATGGACTAAATGGAAAAATAACAGCAATTGCTAAGTACAATCAAACTCAAAGCAGTCATATTAAAAATATAGAATCTGTAAATGCTAAATTGTCAGAGATTGTGATGAAGCAACAGGATCAAATACAACAAATCAAACAGGTTCAAGATAGTGTACCTAAATTTTCAGAAGTACCAATGACTGAGCCAAAATCAATTGAAGAAGAAAAGAAATCATTTGATGATGTATTAAGTCCAACTGACTTTGTACCTACAGTTGTTGCAGGTTTGCTAACATTCGGTCAAATGGTGAAAGTTTTAATGCCTACAATACCATAGGAGAACACAATAATGATAAATAATGAACTACATAGTAAGATAATTTTAAATGAACTAGAAGAAGATTTTACATATAGTTGGGGTATAGAAGCACTAAACATTCCTCAAGTTTGGAATAAAACAAAAGGTGAAGGTGTAAAGATTGCCACTATAGATACTGGAATAGATGAGAGTCATCCAGATTTAAAATCTTTCAAATTAGGTATAAATATGTTCACCAAAACAAAAGATGTTTCTGATTTGTATGGTCATGGATCACATGTAGCAGGTTTACTTGTTGGTGAAAAAACAGGCATTGCCCCAGAAGCAGAGTTATATGTAGCTAAAGTATTAGATGATAACGGAAACGGCAGTATGGCAAGCATTTTAGATGGAATTACCTTTGCAATTAATTTCAAGATTGATGTTCTTTGCATGAGTTTAGGCATTAGAAAAGGCTTACCAAATATTCTCTTAGAGAGAATAATGAGAGCTTATGAAAAAGGAATCACAATTGTTTGTGCCACTGGAAACTCTGGAATCAATGAAGTCGAATATCCTGCACACTTAAAAGAAGTGATAGGAGTTGGTGGGGTAGGAGAAGATATGCGAAGAACGAACTTTACCAATCATGGTGAAGGGTTAGATGTACTTGCACCTTCGACTAATATTATAAGTACCTATAAAGATAACAATTATGCAATTATGTCTGGAACTTCAATGGCTTCACCATTTGTGGCAGGGCAAATTGCTTTGCTGATATCCTATTACAGAAAACAAGGAATAGAGTTAAGTCCAATAGACATTAAGAAATTTATTGAATTAAGCAAGACAGATAGTGGGATGTTTGATCTCACTAAAATTATTGATTGACAGATACAACAAATAATTGTAAAATAAACATTAAGGGGATAGTAAATTGGCTTATCAAGCATACATAACTAGTGTCAAAGAATTAAGAAAACATTCAAATGCAGACAGGTTACAAGTTGCAACTTTATTTGGTAATGATGTAATTGTTGGTTTAGATGTAAAAGTTGGAGACTTAGGTGTTTATTTCCCTACAGATGGAAAGTTAGGTTTAGAATACGCAAAGGAAAACAACTTGCTTCGTATTAGTGGAAGTAATTCTGGTGGTTATCTTGATCCAAACAAACGTCACATTACGACAATTAAACTTAGAGGTGAAAAATCTGATGGTTTATTTATGCCAATAGAAAGTTTATCTCGATTCTGCAAAACTTCTTCACTCAAAGAAGGAGATTCTGTCACTGTATTAAATGGAACTGTCATCTGTGAAAAATACATCCCTAAAGGCAAAGAAAAGAAAGATATGCCGAATCAACCTAAGAAGAAAGTTAAAGATAAAGAATCATTTCCTTACTTTGAAAAACACCTTGATACAGCACAATTAGCATACAATACCAATAGTTTTAAAGAAGGTGACTTATGTTACATTACTTTAAAAATGCATGGTACTTCTCAACGAACATCTTATGCAATTAAAAAGAAAACATCTTTCTTAAATAAACTATTGAAGAGATTCAATATCAACCACAAAGATTGGGAACATGTAACTGGAACAAGGAATGTTACATTAAAAAATTTTGAAGGTGGATATTATGGTGGAAATGGTTTCCGACAACAATGGCATGATTTCTTCGATAACAAACTTCAAAAAGGTGAAAGCGTATACTATGAGGTTGTAGGATACACTGGTGAAAATCAATTCATTATGCCAGAATGCAACAATAGTAAAACCAAAGACAAAAGCTTCATTAAGCAATTTGGTGAAAAGACTCAATATACATATGGTTGTGAGAATGGTAAGAGTGATATTTATGTCTATCGTATGACTATGACAAATGAAGATGGTCATACAGTAGAATACCCTTGGCACTTAGTTAAAATGCGCTGTGAACAAATGGGAGTTAAATATTGCCCAGAGTTTGATAAATTCGAATTTACCACTGTTGAAGACTTAATGACCAGAGTTAAAAAGTATGAAGATGGTGCTGATCCAATTGGAAAAACACATATTCGTGAAGGAATTATTGTTAGAGTTGACAACAAGGAAAAATTCACAGCTTACAAGCATAAAAACTTCCACTTTAAAGTTTTAGAGTCAATTATAAAAGCTGATGATGTATTAGACATGGAAGAATCTGAATCACTATAAGTGCAACAAATAATAACATAAAGAGGTGTAACATGGATCAACCAAAATTTCTTATGCTTTGTGGGCTTGCCGGGAGTGGCAAGTCTACATTTGCAGAAGCTTTAATTTCAGCCACTAAAGTTGAAGATGTAGATGTGGAAATAGCATATCTTTCATCTGATGCTATAAGACTTGAATTATTTGGTGATGAATCAAGTCAAGAAAATAATGCAGTTGTGTTTGAAGAAATGAGAAAGCGAACATTAGAAGCAATGAAGAAAGGAAAGTTCGTAATTTATGATGCTACCAATATTAGTCGTAAAAAACGTTCGCACTTGCTTCGACAACTGCCAAAAAACTCATTCAAGACTATTGTATATTTGACTTCTAATCTAGAAATTGCACAATCTCAAAATCTTCAAAGGGAACGTGTTGTACCATTTGGTGCAATAGAAAGAATGTATAAGAATCTCCAAATACCTATTTATAGTGAAGGTTGGAATAAGATTATATTCGAATATGATGATGAAACTTTGAATAATGAGTTTCCGAAACAGTTTTCTGATGCAGTTAGACTAGGTGTTTCACTTGGTAGAGAAGGATATGACCTCATGAATTTTCTTTCTACATATTTCAATGAATTTAGTAAGGTGATGGATTTAGCACAAGATTCTAAATACCATTCATTCTCAGTAAGTAGACACACATATTATGTTTATAAACATGTTTTAGACAACTATAATGCAGAAAACGAAAGAGAAAGAGAAATCATGCTATGGACTGCACTTCTTCATGATCTCGGAAAACATCTTTGTAAAAGCTTTATTAATCGAAAAGGTGAAGAAGTAAGATATGCGAATTTCATTGGACATGAACATGTTGGTTCACAAATTGCTATAAGGATACTTAAACGGTTAGGTTTTGATGAATCATTTATACATACAGTTTCATTGCTTATTCAGTTTCATATGTTTTTACTGGATGATAAAGCAAATCCAGACAAATTAAAAAATCATGTTGGGGAAGATCATTTCAAACGTCTTGAGTTTTTAAGAGAAGCAGACACTTTAGCACATTAAAATACATAAAGAGAGGTAGATTCACTATGTCAGAACAAAACAAAAACAATAATGAGAACAATAACAATAATAAAAATAACAGAAAGAAAAGGGAATTTATCTTAAATAAAGATGTAGATGCCCAATCTGTTGAAAACATTCTGATGGAAATTATTGAAATCAATCGTATTGACAGCGAAAAAGAAAAAGAAGACGAAAATTATGTAAGAGAACCAATCAAAGTAATTGTCAACTCTTATGGTGGTGTTTGTCACGATGGTATTGCTTTAGCAGGGGTTATTGATTCTAGTGAAACTCCTGTTTATACATACATCTATGGTAAAGCAATGAGCATGGGATTTTATATCTTTGCTTCTGGTCATAGAAGGTTTGCACATCCAATGGCAACATTTATGTTTCATGATACTGCTTTTGGTATCCATGCAAAAACTCAAGGAGTAGAAGAATATCTAAAACAAGCAATTTCACTAAGAACGAGAATGAATGAATTTCTTCTCAGTGTCACAAACCTACCAAAAGAAAAAATGGAAGAAGCTATTAAATATCAAATTGACTGGTATTTAACTCCCCATGAAGCTATTGAATATGGTTTGGCAGATGAACTTATTAAATCCACTCGAAACCGCAACAAATAATTATTAATTAGAGGTGTAATATGAATATACAAGAAGTTTATGAAATTTTTCACCAATTAGAAACTAATGGAGCTAAAACGGCAAAAGAAGAAATTTTAAAACAGCATGAGGGCAATGAGGATTTTCGCAAAGCCCTTGTGTTTCTTCTAAATCCATATGTAGTTACAGGACTTTCTACAAAGAAAATAAATAAAAAAGTAAAAAATCAAGAAGTTTTAATTGACATTGGTTCTCTTGATTCATTAATTACTTATCTTTCAACACGTAATAGTGGTAGAGATTTTGATATTGCCAATATCCAACACTTTATCAACTCCTTAGATTCAGATGAACTAAAAACATTTGTAAGAAAATTCGTCACTAAATCACTAAAAGTTGGCATCACAAGTAAGACTGTAAATAAAGTATATGGTAAAGACACTGTTCCAAGTTTCTCAGTAATGTTGGCTGAGTCCTTTGCTAAGAAAGAAAAGAAAATTACAGGCAAATTTTTCGTTACTCTTAAACTTGATGGAAACCGTTGCCTAGCAGTTAAAGAAGATGGTCAAACAAAATTTTTCACTAGAAGTGGTCAGCAGATTGAAGGAATGGTTGATTTAGAAGAACACTTTGAAGCATTACCCGATGGATGGGTGTTTGATGGTGAAATCTTATTAAAGAATGAGGATAATCTTCCTTCCAAAGAACTTTTTACAGCTACACAAAAGGTAGTTCGTAAAGATGGTGAGAAGAAAAACTTAGAGTTTTACATGTTTGACATGCTACCTTTGACAGAATTTAAAGATGGAACTTCAAAAAATACATATGAGAAACGAAGAAAACAGCTTGACTTACTTGATGAGCAAATCATAGAAGAAAGTGAATATATTTATACTCTTCCTGTTCTATATGAAGGAAAAGATAAAAGTATTATCCCTAACATTATGTCTAAAGTCACAGCAGAAGGTTTTGAAGGTCTGATGATTAATTCAGCAGATGGGCTATATCAAGCAAAAAGAACTGTTGATCTTCAAAAAGTTAAAGAGTTTAAAACAGCAGACTTGCTTGTAATGAGTGCAGAGAGAGCTATTGACGGTCAATTTGAGGGATTATTGAGTCGTGTAAATGTTGAATACAAAGGTAATTTAGTTGGTGTGGGTTCTGGTTTTACACTAGAGGATCGTCATAATTATATAGAATGCCCAGACCTTATTGTTGGAAAGATCATTGAAGTGCAATTCTTTGAAGAAAGTAAAGATGAAAAGACAGGTCTACCATCTATGCGATTCCCGACATTTAAAGGTATCCGTCACGACAAGACTGTGGAGGATATAAATTACGGAGAGTGATTTCTATTATGAAAAATTTTTTTCTAAGAAGAAAATTGAATAAAGGAAAACTAGTTGAAATTGGCAATGAAGTTAGTGTTAATGACTACCTTCCTGTCTTAACTGATATTGCTTTAAAAAACAACTTTGCAATTGTAGTAGGTAATCAAACAAGAGCAGATATGCTTTTATATACAGAAGTTACTGTACTTCGATTAGCACAAACATTCACCAAAGAAGTTTTAAATAACAATCAACCTTTACTAGTAGATGATTCAATCGGTCTTGAAATGCTTAACTGGCTGAAATCACAAGGTAAGGATATACGTGGTGGAGTTTACAGAAGGAATGATAACAATGGAAAATAGAATTATCTTAGTGTTGCATAACCATCTTGATTTAGGTAGTAGGTCAAGAAGTATGCACCTAGTAACAGAATTAATGAAGAAAGAAAAGAAAAATTCAAAGTTAAGCAACGAAACAGTTGACTTACATCATAGATACACTGCTAGATATCAAAATGGTAGCAAAATTGTAATGTCATCTATCAAAGATAATCCTGTGAGAAAAGGGTCAAGATATACTCACATTTACCTTGATGAATCTATTACTAATATGCCGAATTTTAATGCGTTATTAACCGAATTGTTCTTCCCTCATACTGTAATGTATGAGAACTCGGATAATGGTGTATATATCTTTGACAAAAATTTAAATTTCAAACAAATGCAATAAATAATAATAATTTCAAATTGTGTTCTGTTTCGATTTTAATATACATATTATACATTAACCCTAATTTTACACGTATTTTCCCTATTTAAAATGTGTAATGGAGATTTTTTCACCCTAGAGGTTGAGAAGAAACATTGGTTTTAAAGCCCTTTTCCTCCCTCAACCTCTAGGGTATTTTTATAGCTAGTTCACCCTAAAGAATAAATATGCAAATTGATGTATTTTTATTACTTAATCATCTGAGTTGATGATATTAGCGATTTTTGTCCGTTATTGTAGAAGACCTCTATAGATTCTGCACCTGCAATAATATGTGAGACATTTTCAATTATAAACTCTCTTGTAACATCTATTTCACCAATTGCAAAGTGACCAGAAATAAGCCAAACTACCTCTTCCTCACTGATTTGATTTCTGTCACAAGCATTAGAACCATAATTATCATATTTAGAACATACATATACAGGCTTTTTAGATCGTTTTTTATACTTATGTTTTTTGTTACACGTGAAACAATATATCTTCCCTTTAAATAAAGACATGGTTAATACCTCCCTTTATTTTATTATACCAAGGAGTGACCAACATGAAAGTACGGATTATCCCTAATCATAAATTGTTTGAAAAATTTAAAAATGACTATGCTGAAAAAGTTCCCCAAGAAGTCATTGACCGTATTGCAAAAGAAATACATAAAAGATATCCATAATAAGAATACTCTATTTAGAACATAGCGATATGTTCTTTTTTTATTGTTTTTATCAAGAAAATTGGTATAATAAATACAAAGAATAATCATATAGGAGGTTTATAATGACTGATATTTGGACAAGCGAAGAAATTAAAATCCTTAAAGAAAATTATCAAGTAAAAGGCATTGAAAAAACTACTGCCCTCCTTAAACGTTTTCAAGCCAGTGAAGTTAGAGATAAAGCAGAAAGGCTTGGACTTAAAAGAAAAAGAAAAAAGAGAATTATTTGGTCAGACAAAGATAAGAAAAAATTAAGTGAACTTTACCCTCATTCAATTAATGCAGATTTAGTTGAAGAATTTGCCCACATGGAGATTAATGAAAATGATTTACGAAGGAAAGCTCATCAACTTGGTTTAAAGAAAACAGTAGAGGCTCAAGAACTCGCCAAGCAACAAAGAATGAAGACTAGAAAAGATGGTTGGACTGATGAAGAAATAGAAATTTTGAAGAAATACTATCCTACTCATGGTGTCAAAGGTTGTATGATTTATTTGGACAGGTCTTACAATGCAATTTCAAGCCAAGCTGAAAAACAAGGCTTATGGGGAACTGTTGAAAAGTCTTGGATGGCAACAGATATTACACCAAATGAAAATGATTTATTTTCAGTAACTTTAACGTATGAAAGGACTGACATAATTAATGACAACTCAAGTGCAAGCTGATGAAATTTCTGCACCTAAAGAATCAAATATAGATACCGTTGCACTATATGTTAGGAAAAGTCGTGGTGATTTAGAAAAAGACTTAGAAAAACATAAATCTGCAATGATAGCAAAATGTAAACATGAAGGTTGGAAGTATGTCCTATACGAAGAAATTGGTTCTGGTGACTCCATAGCAGGAAGACCAATAATGCAACAACTATTACAAGACGTTGAAGAAAAATCATTTGATGCTGTCATAGGATATGATTATGCACGTATTGGTCGTGGAGGAAGTGGAGATCAAGAAAAAATCCTAATTACTTTTAGAAATACCTACACTTACTACATTACAATAAGTCCCTATAAGATATTTGACTTCAACAATGAAAGTGATGAACAGCAAGCAGAAATTCAAGGATTTATTTCGAAATTTGAATACAGAGAAATTAAACGTAGGCTAAGAGATGGTAAAAGAAATGGATTATTTGCAGGAAACTTTGTCTATAGTCTTGCACCATATGGTTACATCTACAATCCAAAAACAAAGGGTTTAGATGTTGATGAAGAAAAGTACAAGCACATACGAATGATGGTGGAATGGATATTAAATGGAAAATCAACTTATGAAGTAGCTTGGGAATTGAATAAATTAAAACTTCCTTCACCTAAAGGTGGTAAATGGTATCATTCAACAATTCAGAGGATGATGTGTAATAGAGTGTATACAGGTTGCATAGTTGGAAATAAATCTAAAGGTGCTTCAAAAAAGTACAGAGAAAAACATCCTAATGCAAGACCATATGAACGCATCCCAGAATCAAAATGGATTGTGGTTGAAAATTGTCATAAGGAAATAATCACAGAAGAAGAACTAAACAAAATGAAAGACATATTCAAAAATCGACCAAAAAGAAGATACACCAACCAAGCAAGAATGTTCTCTGGATTAATTAAATGTGGATCATGTGGAAAAAACATACCTCATAAAACACCAGAAAGTATGTGTAATTGTGAATGTGGAAACAGAGGTGGATACACTGACATAATCCAAGATGCAATTTATCAAACAGCAAACATTATTAAGTACCGACTTGAAAATGTAGAAAAAGATGATATGCAGAAACAAAAGGAAAACAATTTACAAAATAAAATCAATGACTTAGAAGATAGGTTGGCAAAAGAAGAACTTGCAATTGAACGAATTGAGGATGCTTATGAGGAAGGTGCTTACGACCTCAATCGCTACAGAAAGAAAATGAAACAGCGTGAAGAGAATAAGTTAGAACTGGAAAACGATTTGAAAAAAATAAGAAAGCAAATGCAAGTCACAGATAAGAATGAACGTAATGAAACAATCTCATCAATTGGATTGTTTATGCAAGACATTCTAGAAGCCAAGGATCATGAAGCAATGAACAATCTTTATAAGAGCATAATCAAAGAAATAATATGGTTAAAAAATCAAGATGCAACGAAAGCGAGCGTGACTGTAAATTTTCTCTAAGGGGATAACCATTAGTTAAGAATTGTATAGGTGATTTAATGGCAACATTAGAGCAACGGATTCATTGGTCGCGCGAGCCATTAAATCACCGGTACGATTCTTCCCAAAGAAAGTAGGCGTCATCTTCAGGAAATGGTTCATCAGCCGTGAACGCATCGAACGCTCCATAATCATGGCACCGCTGAACAGGGTATAATCCCAAAGATAGGAGAGCGTATAACTCGCTGCAATTAACCCTCCATACAGCAGCATCACATGAATGAGTTTATCCATCTTCAATGAATTAAATTGGATCTCATCAATCGCCATCCCTACTAATTTAGGAGGAATCAGATCAATCGCACTTACAACAATCAGCGCGATAATAGCGAAGGTGTAACGCTTCCAATATTTTTTAAAAAACCAACCTAATTTAAATAACACACTAAACATAAAAGTCCCGCCCTTTCCCAATTAAAATCCAGCTAGCCGCTTTCTTTCCAATCATCGTTCCATTCTTTCCTGACTCTGATTCTTTCCATCTCATAAGTACCTCCTAGAATTTTTTATATAGAACAACTGGTGAACTTTTCATAAAGTTCGCAGCTGAAACTAACCATAAAGCAGAAATTCTGTAAAAGACGCAAAAAAGCATACGTCCAGGACGTATGCTTGAGAACATTAAACGGCCACGGCAATACGCGGCTTTCATTTTCCCGTAATCACGTTCTTAAAGGGTTAGAATGGAGCCACGATCTTTATAAAGTTACGGATTCTTTCAAATCTTAGCTTTTCCATGATCGTGACCTCCTTTCTATCCATGATTATATATTATATAATTTTCAAAATTTTTAATCAACCGTGAATTAAAAAGAAATAAACTTCCTCAGAAAGATGCAGACTCCGGAAGTTTATTTCCTAACGGTCTCATCTATGCATTTACATCCTTACCAATCACTATAACTAAGGCAAGAATGACGACAATAATAATCACGAAAATAATAGATAACGGCCTGGAAACATTCGCTTTTCTCACTTCTTCCCAACGGACGGGCCGAATTCCGCTAATCGAAAACATCGTTACAGCGGCCAGTAAAATGGACATAATATTAACTGTTACAAGAAGAAATGCCCCATACGCGTGAAGATAAGCCCCATCTCCAATGGACATCCCCATCGCAACCGTCGGAGGCAGAAGGGCAACAGCTACCATGACTCCCACCAGATTTCCAGATAATCGATTTAAAAACGCCAATGCTCCAGCAGCTCCTGAGGCGACCCCGAGATAAATATCGATAATCGTAACCTTTGTGCGGTCTAAATATTGGTCGGTGTGCATTCCCATATCAGAAAAATACCCAAATAGTATGGAAATAAATAAAACAATGCCAATCCCATATAAAGAAGTTACGGCCGCTCTGCCCAGTAGTTTGTAATCTCCTAATACGGAAGTGAAAGCAACCGCAATGACAGGACCGATCATAGGCGCAATCACCATGGCTCCAATTACAACGGCTTCGCTGTCTTTTAAGAATCCGACCGTAGCTACTATAGCAGATAAAATAATAAGCAGGGAATAATTCCAGGTAATCGTACCGCTTTTTTCTACAGAGGTAATCAGTTCTTGTCTGCTGGCACGAAGTAAACGGATCCTTTCATTTTCTTCCTCTTCCTTTTCCACTTCTTCCTTGGAAGAACGGTTGACGGTTTCCTTAGAAAAATATGTTTTTACAGGAATAAGCATCGTTTCAAACCCTTCAACTACATTAGAGACGCCCTCCAAATAGTTAAGAATCTCTTCCACTTCTCTCGTTCCTACTAAGATTCTTACAAGCATTCGTTCTTCAGATTCACTGGAAACCCAATACGATTGGTAATTGTACTGTTTTAATTTTTCGTCAATGGATTCAAAATGATGATCCGGTACATAAACTTCGATTAATTGATGTTCCACATATTTTCCCTCCTTTTCCTATCATTCTTCCCATCTTTTCATATTTTCTTGCTTAATTTTTCATGAAGACTCTGTTCATTTCATGTTTGGAAAGTCAAAGACCGTACTCGAGGAAGCGTCCTGGAGTTAATCCTTTGATTTCATGCATATGAGGCAGGTATTACTAAACGCTGTTAAACGCAATTTAAGAACCCCGTATGAAAATAACCTCTAAAACATAGTATCTCTTTTCATAAATAAAATGCTTTATCACATACTAATTCCAGCTACTTTCGAGAGATGGTGAGATCATGAACGGTACCCAATTACCTATGGACTTAGAGGCCTATATTCAAGCACTCGAAGATCAATTCAATCAAAGTCCAGACTTAGTGCAAAAAATCTTTCATATTAAAGGCCAGAAAATCATCCTGCATTTCGTTAATTATCAAGTAAACAAGGAACAACTAGAACATGAATTGCTGGAACCTCTTATGAGCAATAGAAAACCCTGGACCATTCAAGAACTGCAAAATAAAATTCCGCTGGCTTCCTCAGAAACCGTCAACTCTGTGCCCGACATTTCGAAGAAGATCATTCATGGATCTGCCGCCATCTATTTTCCAGGAGAAAAAGAAGCAATTATCTTTGACGTGCCCGAGCAATCTAAACGGCAGCTTGCCAGGGCGGAAACAGAATCATTAGTATTCGGACCGCAAGTTTCATTTACAGAATCACTGCAGACGAATTTAAATGTCCTCCGCTGGCGGCTGGATACAGAGGACTTAGTCGTAGAAAAATTGATTGTCGGGGAGCGAATTCAATCAGAAATCCGCCTCGTTTATTTAAAGTCACTTGCCAATGAAGAAAATGTGAAAACCTTCAGGCAGAGAATCAAAGAATTGACCGTTGACGAAGTGGAAGATACGAGCGTATTAGGACAGTATATAGAAGATTCATCAAGTTCTGTCTTCCCACAGCTCCTGTTTACCGAGCTTCCTGACAGGTTCTGCCATTCTCTTTCCAGAGGAAGAGTAGGGGTACTTGTAGACAAAAGTCCTACCGTATTAATTGGTCCAATGACGCTATTCAGTTTTTTTGAATCCACGGAAGATCTGTATATGCGATGGAACATGGGAACTTTTATTCGTTTACTACGGTTCTGGTCAATGTTTATTTCCATTATTCTTACACCTATGTACGTGGCAGCCTTAACTTATCATTATGAAACCATTCCGGCCTCCCTGCTGATTACCTTGGGGCAATCAAGATCTACGGTTCCCTTTCCTCCTGTCTTTGAAGCTCTGTTATTGGAACTGCTTATTGAATTGTTAAGAGAAGCAGGGGCAAGACTTCCGACTAAGGTTGGCCAAACGATGGGTATTGTAGGCGGTATCGTGTTAGGACAAGCGGCTGTAAAAGCGGGGTTTACGAGTAATATTTTAATCATTATTGTAGCATTGAGTGCACTTGCTTCCTTTACAGCTCCCAGCTATCTAATGGGAACAGCGATTCGAGTCATTCGCTTTCCCATGATCGTGTTAGCAGGGGCATATGGATTAATTGGAATCTTCGCAGGGCTCAGCTTTTTGGTTATCCATTTGCTTAAACAGAAATCATTAGGGCGTCCTTATCTCGCACCCTTATACCCGTTTCAAGCCAAAGATTTTAATGATTCCATCATCCGCCTGCCCTTTCAGAAAAATACAAGAAGGCCGGTGAATGTCATGCCTAAAGATCAAGCGAAATACAGCAAAGATAAAGCGACCATCCATAAAGATGTGGATGAACCATGAAAATAAATTTAACGATCTCGTCTGACCAGGCTGTTCAAGCTTTTTATGTATTCTTTATCGTTCACACTTTACAGATTGGTGCAGGACTGATGGGAGTTCCGCGGATATTATTTGTAGAGGCTGAATCGGATGCCTGGATTTCCATCATTATTGCCAGCCTCTGTATCCACTTTGTGGTTTGGATTATGTTGCTGATTCTTAAGGAGTATGAAAGCGCCGATATTTTAGGCATTCAAGAAGATGTGTTTGGCAAGTGGATAGGAAGGTTGATTTCCTCTGCTTACCTCGTCTATTTGTTTTCCATTCTCTTAGCTGTTTTAAAGAATTACATTGAGGTTGTTCAGGTATTTGTCTTGCCTGAAATGTCTACATGGCTGATGAGTCTATTTTTAATTTTTTTAGTGGTTTATAGTTTGCTGGGTGGTTTTCGTGTCATGGTCGGGGTTAGCTTTTTGTTTTTTTTCGGAACCATCTGGCTTGTTTTCTCCCTATATAAACCTTTATCACTTATGGATTGGAGCCACTTTACTCCGATTGGAATTCATAGCTATATGGATATATTACGAGGAGCATTTAAGATGAGCTATTCAGTTCTAGGATTCGAGGTGCTCTTCTTCATTTATCCCTATATCCGGAATAAGAAAGATATCCACCTCCCACTTCACGCCGGGATTTTCTTAACGAATCTGCTTATCTTTCTTGTCACCGTCGTTTCCATAGGCTACTTCAGCCCCGGTCAATTGAAAGAATCGGTCTGGGCAACGCTTTCGCTTTTTAAAATCATCCATTTCTCCTTTATTGAACGATTTGATGTTCTCGCCGTATCCCTGTGGATGACAGTTATTCTGCCTAACTTAATTATCTTTTTTTGGATGATCATCCGTATATTTCGCAGGAGCTTTAACGCACCGGAAAAACCTACGATGTACACGCTGGCAGTTTGTCTCTTTATTGCTTCTATGCTAATTGAATACCGGATCAATATTGACAAGCTTACGGATTTTGCCGCAAAATCAGGGTTTTATCTCGTTTTTATTTACCCCCTGATTCTTTATCCAATCGTTAAAATTAAAAAACGACTTAAAAAGGGGCATTCCTCATGAGAATAAGCATTCTGTTTCTTCTCCTATCACTATTGCTGACGGGATGTCTTCCCAAAAATTACTTGGAGCAGTTAGGTATTATTACAGCAGTCGGCTATGACAAAATAGACAATAATAAATTAAGGGGAAGTATGGTAATCAACCAATTCAGCTCTACTTCCCCTACTACGTCTCAAGTACTTATAAGTGAAGCGGCTACTTCTAAAGGACTGCGTTTAAATGCAGATACAAAAACTAGTCACAAGTTGGTTTCCGGCCAAGTTCGCTTAGAAATCTACGGAAGAGATATTGCAAAAAGCGGACTGGAAGGATACATGGATACCCTTTCAAGGGATGCCAAAGTTTCTGACATGGGCTATCTAGCTATAGCTGATAACCAGGCAGCTGAATTATTGAATTCAGCTAATTCAGAAGACGCGCCCAACATCGGTACTTATATGCAGCGGCTCCTGGAGAAAAGTATTCATAGACAAATTATTCCAAACTGTACGCTGCATGAGTTTAACCATATGTATTATGACGTGGGAATAGATCCTGTTCTCCCTTTGATGAAACTTGAAAATAATAAAGCGGTGATCAAAGGTTTAGCTTTATTTAAGGAAGATTCTTTCCAAGATGAACTTCCTCAGGAGGATATTTATAAATTAATGATCTTAAAGAATGAGTTCTCGGATGGGCAATTTCAATTAAAACTTGAAAAAGATGCATTTGAGGAGGATAAAAAAGAAACGAGCAAACAAGATTATGATGAAGGTCCTCTGTTAGTTTCTTTTCATGAAATCAACAGTAAAGTCAAAATTTCTCCAAAACAAGGCTCTCCTTCTAAGCAAACCGTTCATATCAAAATGGATGCCAGACTTTTAGAGCTATCCAAAGATATTGATTTAAAACAAATGAAGGTCATAGATAAAATAGAACGAGAAGTAGAAAAAGAATTAACAAAGCAATTAGAAGGGTTGATCGAACAATTAAAAGAGGATCAGATTGACCCTGTGGGGTTTGGCAGAAATTACAATAGCAAAAATCGGACACAGCGGTTAACTGAGAAGCAGTGGAGAGAAACCATTCCTAATTTAGATGTGGATATTCATGTGAAATTTAAGATGCTGCGCCATGGAATCACAGAATAAGCCTCGCTTGACAGCGAGGCTTTTCAACTTGCCAAAAAACAAAAAAGGTCGGCCTTTGTAAGGTCAATGATCAAATATAAGCGAAAGACTCTCGTGCCCTTATATTTGAATCCATGATTTTACCAAAAAAATAGTGAAGCGACTGCAATCGTTGCTATTGCAGCAAAAGCAACGGGATAACCATAACCCCATCCATAATAACCATATCCAAAACCACGATTTCCGTTCAACGGACGAATCCAAACTCGATCCCTGTCTACTCTAGTAACTTCACCTAGATGCGTTCTTCCATCATGACAAGCAATTCTGACTGGTCTGCCATGAAACTGTCTGCAGCGTCCATAAAGATCTCCGTACGGCATGCGTATCCTCCTCTATGTCAAAGTCACATAAAAATGATATGTGCTGTTAGTATATGTCCAATAGAGGGAATGGTATGGACGATTGCTTATAGCATCAATTTGTTCATAATTTTCTCTTAGTGAAGCATAGAATGGTTTTAAGTAAAGGAGAGACGTTCTATGTTGATACCCACTCAAGATATGATCCGTACGTATGTTGAAAAGAGTAAACGAGCCCCACGATCGCAATGGTACTTTATTCAATGTGATGTGGTCGCTAAACCATTAAAATCGTTGTTTCCGCATGTACATAGAGAAGAAATTCACTATAATCTGCTGGAGCAAGGTCTTTTTGAACCAGAAGAGAGAAATCATCTTCTGCACACGCTGAATAAAATGGAGGAATTGCAGCTATGGAGGTTTGTAGAAAGGGAATACAAACTCCTGAAAAGAAAATGGAAGGGGCCAGACATTCCGATTTATATTTTTCCCATTAAAAAAGCGCAGCAGGCAACAAGAAAACAAGCTGTAAAAAAGAATGGACTCGCTTATAAAGAAGTTATATTTTTGTTCTTATCTCCGTACGTGAACAAAGAGGAAATAAAAGCGCTCCTCGCGCATGAGTACAGCCATGTCTGCCGGCTGGCATCTGGCCAGACTGAACTGCAAGAACTCACTTTAAGCGACTCTATTATCATGGAAGGGATAGGCGAATACGCAGTCAAGGAACAGTGCGGTGACGAGTGGCTTGCCCCTTGGACTTCATTATATTCGGAAGAACAGGCTCTTGATTGCTGGAATAAAGAGTTCCTGCACCAGCTTTCAAGAAAAGGCTTAGACCATCATCAAATTTATTTATATGGAAACGGAACGCGCCGGCTCCCTAAATGGATGGGCTACCACCTTGGCTACCGCATTATACATGCTTATATGAAACGGCATCCATCCCTTCATACTGAAGATTTATTAGCGGCATCTACAGAAGAGCTGCTTCAGGGATCCGGGTTTCCAACTGAATAATTTTATAACCTGAGTTACCTGTAAGCCGAGTCCCCTTCCGGACAATGCCCGGTCCTGTAAGGGGGGTCGGATAAACAACAATGTGAACTAAATA
Organism: Halobacillus rhizosphaerae; assembly: GCF_046719735.1. NCBI lineage: Bacteria > Bacillati > Bacillota > Bacilli > Caryophanales > Bacillaceae > Halobacillus > Halobacillus rhizosphaerae. The sequence continues at coordinate 38,329 of NZ_JAUTWQ010000003.1, read as the reverse complement.
AAAATCCTGCAGAGAAATCATTTTCTCTGCAGGATTTTTTATACCAATTAGGAATTGAATTCATCAGGGTGGAAGCCGATCCGATTATCCTTATGAAGTTCATTAATCTGCTGGATTTCCTCATCCGTTAGTTCGAAATCATAGAGGTCAGCATTTTGTGCCTGACGATCTTTATTAGATGATTTAGGGATCGTCACAATTCCGTGCTGCAAGTCCCATTTTAAGATAATCTGCGCAGGTGTTTTATTATATTTATCCGCAAGTTCTTTTAAAATCGCCGCATCAAAATATTTCCCTCTTCCTAGTGGCGCCCAGGCTTCTAATTGAATTTCATTCTGCCGGCAGTACTCTGCCAAATCTTTCTGGTAAAGTTCCGGATGAAATTCTACCTGGTTGACCATTGGCTTAACCTCAGCATCTTTTATTAAGTCTTCAAGATGATGTTCCATAAAGTTGCAAACACCAATAGCTTTCACTTTTCCGTCTTTATAAAGCTTCTCGAGTGCCTTCCATGTTTCTTTATATTTCCCACCTACTGGCCAGTGGATCAAATAAAGATCAAGGTACTCAATTCCTAGCTTATTCAGACTGCGATCGAACGCCTGTAAAGTTTCCTCATAGCCTTGCTCATCGTTCCAGACTTTAGTGGTAATAAATAACTCTTCACGAGGGATTTTACTTTCCAGAATCGCCTGACCAACGCCTTCTTCATTATCGTAGAACGAAGCCGTATCAATATGACGATAGCCAAGATCCAATGCAGATTTAACTGCTTTTACAACTTCATTCCCATCTTCCATTTTATAAACTCCAAGTCCTACCTGGGGCATTTTCACTCCATTTTTCAAGGTTGCTGTATCCGTTAAACTCATGATATATACACTCCTTTAATAAATAGCTCTACAGAGTTAAGTACCCTGAAGATGCCCCGATTTAAACCTGGGCATCGGTATGATACAAAGATGAATCCAGGTGAGTTAGTAAAAAGTCAGCTGGCTCATTTCCGATAAAAAAAAGCGAATGCAGCGGTCGGGTCATCGCTACATACAGCATTTTAATATCTAATTCTGTAAGTCTGTAGGGATATTGATCGCAATATAAAAATACCACATCAAATTCCAGCCCTTTTGCCAAATAGGCTGGTAAAATCATCCGATTACTCATTCCCTGCTCTTCGTGAAAAGCCTGAAAATCATGTCCCGCTTCCTTAAGCTCTTCTGCCGCCTGAACTGCTTCTTGTTTTGTCTTCGTAACGATCGCATAACTAGTCATCTTCTGTTCTTCCAGGTGATGTAGAAGCTCGGAGAAGCGTTCCATCCAATCTGCTTGTTTCTCAAGAAATAAGGGCTTTTCCCCATGCCGGACTACCGGTTCTGCTTTGGGTAGATTATCAGGCATAAGCATGAGCAGTTCATTCGCAGCATTCATAATCTCAATGGTCGTTCGATACGTTTTTTGCAAAGTTAAGTAATTTACTTTGTGAAAAACATCTTCTTTTAATTGATCCCAGTGCTTTAATCCACGGTAACGGTAAATTCCCTGAGCTAAGTCGCCGACAATTGTGAATAAATCTGTTTGAAAGGCACGCCTTAAGCTATAAATTTCTAAATAACTGTAATCCTGTGCTTCGTCAATCACTACTTTCTTCGCTTGATCTTCTTTCGCAATTCCAGTGATAAACGACTTCAGATAAAGCAGGGCTGCAAGGTCCTCAGAAGAGAGCTGTCTCTGCTTTAAATAGGAGCTGGTGAGCTTTCGCATTTCCCTTATTGATTCCGAATCCTCTTCCAATAGAGAAGAAAAGACAGATTCACTGAATAATTCTTGATATACTTCTGTTAATTTCAACTTAGGATACTGTTTCATATATTTGGAAACGGCCGTACGCGCTTCCTTTTTTATTTCATTTAGTTTCTCTTCCTTGCGAGTAATGAGAAAGCTGACCCGCGTTTTTCTCTTAGCCGGGTCAGTCATTCCAAAGAGTGCTTTATCTAGTTCTTGATCGTATTTGGCAGCGACCTTGGAGAGAATCTGTTTCTTCTTCCTTCGTAATTCACTTTGGAGAATGGATTTTATCTTCTGAACTCGGACTTCATAAGGGAAATAGTTGTATTCTTTAATAAATAACCGTTTAATGGCTTTCCCGCTTTTTATTTTAAATTCACCCATCATAAAGTCCTGGTCTACTAAGTATTTTTTCTTAAGAATTTGTATATAGCGGTCGAGCAGCTGTTTGAATTCCTTCGATCCTTTATAGCCTGCCATCCACAAGGCAATCGAATCTTCCTGAGGTTCTTCCGATTCAATCGCCTTCATGAGAGTTGCCTGCTGACTGTCGACCGGCCAATGAATTCCCGTGACTTCTCTGACAAAATCACTAAAGGTCGTCTGCCTGGCTTTTTCAACCCCAAGCTCTGGCAATACTTCTGAAATATACTGGATGAATAAACGGTTAGGGGCAAGAATCAGCATTTCTTCAGGTTTGAATATGTCTCTCATGGAGTATAGAAAGTAAGAGATACGGTGTAAAGCAATGGTTGTTTTGCCGCTTCCTGCTGCTCCCTGAACAATAATGGGTCTTCTAAGGTCTGCACGTATCACTCGGTTCTGTTCTTCTTGAATCGTGGAAACTATTTCAGTCAGACGGCTTTCAGCATTTTGGGATAAGGAGTCTTGCAGCAGTTCATCTTTAGTGGTAACGTCAATATCCCTAAAATCATGCAGCTCTCCGTCCTCAATTTGGTATTGGCGCTTTAATGATAACGCTCCCTCATATCGTTCACCGTGAGCTTCGTAGCTTACCTCTCCAAGACGGCCTTCATAATAGACATTCGCAAGCGGCGAACGCCAGTCAAGGATAATGGGCTGCTGGGTTTCCCGGTCAAATAATGAAACTTTACCGATGTAGAATACTTCCTGGTCTGGTTTTTCTTTTCGATGGTAATCAATGCGGGCAAAATAAGGTTTCTTTCGTAGATGTTTGAGGTTCTCAAGCTGATCTTTAGACATCTTCATAAAATTGGAATGAGCCAGCATCTCTTGATAACGAAGGCTGCTGTCCTTAAAGTCCAATTTACTAAGCGTATCTTCCTGACGTTTCTTAAGGGTTTCCTGGTCTGCTTCCTGCGCCGTAATTAAATGGTCCATATACGCTTTAGTAAAAGAAAGTCTTTCAAGCTCTTGATCTAAATCAGGGTGGTTGTCAGTCATTTGTCATTCTCCCTTCCTCATTTAAACGGAATGACGTTGAAACAAGCCCTTGCAGATATTCGAAGCAACGAAAATTACATTACCACAAAATAACAACCCCTGCAAGAAAGAATAAAAGCGGAGAGGAGCGTTTAGATCCCCTGGGCTAAGTCAGCGGCTGTAAGAGGGGCGCACTCCCCCTCGGGAAGTCGATGGCATAGAACCGCGTGGATCTGCGACTCGCAACTGGAGGATCAAAAGAGGAGAGAAGCGTTTAGATCTAAACATAGAAAACCCGAACCCCTGTTAATGAAAGGTTCGGGTTATTTAATAAATTATTTCACCCTTTTTCAGTATACAGCAATGATGTGACTGACACACTTTCCAATTGTGCCAGGGCCATTATTTCTAATAGGCTGCTATTTCGCTTCCCGCCTAGTTTTATCACGGTCTTTGTTTTTGCAGAAAACTACTTGGCGGACACGAGCATTTTTTTCAGGTTGTCTGCATTCATTTTTGTGCTTTCCATTTGATCTATTTCGTAATGTTCTTGTTCGATAACAAACCATTTCACTAAATGATCATTGCTCGTTTTAATAATCTCCTCTATGTCCAAGTGTCCATTTCCAATCTCCGTGCTAACATTCTCATTCCCTTGTTTCTTTATATCTTTAATATGTAAAGAAACAACGCGATCGCCATACGTCTGAATAATATCATTCGGGTCATATCCAGCATACAGCGCCCAGAAACAATCCAGCTCCATTTTCACGTAGGCAGGGTCCGTATTCTTATAAAGAATTTCAAAACCTGTTTTATCTCCATACTTTTCAAATTCAAATGCATGGTTGTGATAAGCAAAAGTAAAGCCTTCCTGAAGACAGGCAGCACCAATCTCATTTAATAATTCAGCAAGCTTACGGTAATCATCTCCGCTTTGTCTCATTTCCTCAGGAATATAAGGACAAATAATGAGAGAATTATTAATCGTTTTATTGTACTCGAGGGTTTCAGCGAGCTGGTCTCCTCTTAACTGATCTATTCCAATATGGGCACCTGCTGCCTCGATTCCTTTTTCATTTAACAGGTCTCGTACTTGCTCGGCTGGGGTGTCAAAGAACCCGGCAAATTGAACGCCATCATATCCCATATCGGCAGCTTTAGCTACAGTGCCCAGGAAATCTTTCTCCACTTCTTCTTTAATCGAATAAAGCTGCAAACCCATCTTACTCATCTATAACGCCTCCAGATAAATATTTATTATTAAATGTGAGCACCTAGTTACTAGAATGCAATCTATGCCCCATCTTGTCCTCCTTAATTTCATTCGACTCCTTTCCTTATAATTCCTGCCAGGCTAAAGAGAGGAGTCCAAAAATGGAGACGAAAAAACTATTGTGGAGGCTTTTTATCTTCCACAAACTTCGGCAGTCTGCTCTCAATGGTTATAAATGAGATCAACCGTAATAATACTGGATACAAAGCTAAAATCCCTATTAAATCACCAATTCCTCCTAACAAACTTGTACCAAGCATAACGATAGATAATACCACCATGATCAGTACCGTAACTAAGCCGGTTCTGCCATTAATCGGCGTCCAAGCACCAGCGACTGTTTTTGTATCTTGTTCAAGTAAGCTAAAACACCGAAAATGATAGGGACGGATTCGAAACCAATTGGAAGCAGTGACAAGTTCATCTCGATCCCGAATTTCTTTAGAACAATAACGGCAAATTATTGGTTTCACTTTATCTACTCCTGCTCAAAAAAATGTAATAATAGATTCCAATCTATTGTAACGCATAACGTCGGTAATTCTAAGTATTTGAAACCGCCTTCTGCTGTCTACGCAATTATTTTTCATAAGAAGAAACCGCTGAGGATGAGATCTCTCAGCGGTAAGGGTTTATGATTTCTTTGCTGCCTGAATGATCTCAACTACGCGGTCTTTTGTTTTTTCACTCTGATAATTCTTCATATGCTCAAGCAGCTCGTTTTTTTCGCTCATTAGCTTTTTAATCTCCGCTAGTAAGCTCTCCTCCGTCAACTCTTCTTCTTCTAATTTCCTGGCATACCCTTGCTTTACAAAGGAATCCGCATTTAATATTTGGTCGCCTCGACTGGCTTTTCGCGAGAGAGGGATGAGCAGCATCGGTTTACGCAAGGCAAGGAATTCAAAAATGGCATTCGATCCTGCCCTGGAAATAATGTAGTCACTTGCTGCAAATAAGTCCTTGAGTTCCTCATTTACATAGTCAAACTGTACGTAACCCTCTCTCTTGATGGAAGCATCCTGGTTCCCTTGCCCGCAAATATGAAGGATCTGCACTTCCTTTAAAAGACGATCGAGGTTATTCCGAATGGCATCGTTAATCCGTTTCGAACCCGTACTTCCCCCCATGATCATGATCACGGGTTTATCATTAGTGAATCCGCAGATTCTCAATCCTTTATCCCGTTTACCTTCAAATAATTCTTCACGGACGACCGCTCCAATATACTGTGCTTTATCCTTTGGCAGGTGCTCCATCGTTTCAGGAAATGTTGCAAGAACTTTCTTTGCAAACGGGAAAGACAGCTTATTGGCAAGCCCCGGAGTGTAGTCCGATTCGTGGATAATTGCTGGGACTCTGTTCAATTTAGCTGCCGCAACTACAGGAACCGAAACAAATCCTCCTTTTGAAAAAATGACCTGAGGCTTCCTCTTACGGATAATCCGGATCGATTGCAGGAGACCTTTCATCACTTTAAACGGATCCTTCAAATTCTCTTTTGACATATATCTTCTCAATTTTCCCGTAGAAACCGCGTGGTACGTAACACCTTCCTGGGATTCAATAAGTTTCCGTTCAATTCCTTCGTAAGAGCCAATGTAATCTACTTGATAACCAAGCTTCTGGAACTCAGGAATAAGAGCTAGATTCACGATCACATGTCCTGCAGTTCCTCCGCCTGTAAACAATATTCGCTTGGTATTCATCGGTATTTCAACGTCCCTTCTCTAATCATTCTAACTAGGCTCACCATCACAATTGTGCTATAATCCTCATGTTCTACATGAATTGTACCAAAAAAGGGTGAACCCTATGTATGAAACAAACACATTTAAGCAAAAAATAAAATTATTCCTGACGATTCTGCTGCCCATTGTCATCACTCAAATTGGGATGTATGCGATGAACTTCTTTGATACAGTCATGTCTGGAAAAGCCGGGCCAGAACAGCTTGCTGGTGTGGCCATTGGCTCAAGTATCTGGGTGCCTGTATTCACGGGGCTGAACGGAATTCTCATGGCCATTTCCCCCATCGTTGCCCAGTTGAAAGGTGGAAAACAGGAAAAAGAAATTGCTCCCGCTGTGAAGCAAGGTGTTTACTTATCTATTGCTCTCGCTATTGTCGTTGCGGTGGTTGGTTTTTTTCTGTTGAATCCAGTCCTCTCACTTATGAATATCGAGCCGGAAGTCAGTCATGTAGCCAAGTATTATTTAATCACACTTGGAATCGGAATTATACCATTGTTCATGTTTAATCTGCTACGATCTTTTATTGATGCGCTTGGCCTTACGAGAATTTCCATGCTCATAATTTTACTTACTCTGCCTACAAATATCTTCTTCAACTATGTATTCATCTTCGGAAAATGGGGATTCCCCTCTCTAGGAGGCATAGGGGCAGGACTTGCATCAGCACTAACCTATTGGGTGGCATTCATTATCGTGGCCGCTGTTATCCAAAAGGTCCACCCCTTAAAAAGTTATGATATTTTCAAGAAATGGATGACTCCTTCATTAAAAGAATGGTGGGCGCAGTTACAAATCGGTCTTCCTATTGGTTTTGCTATTTTCTTTGAAACCAGTATATTTGCTGCAGTCACTTTTTTTATGACGGCATTTGATACTTCTACCATCGCCGCTCACCAGGCAGCGATTAATTTTGCATCTTTTCTTTATATGCTGCCATTAAGTATTGCTTTTACCCTTACTATCGCTGTGGGGTATGAAGCCGGTGGAAAAAGATATACAGACGCCAGAACGTATTCTTATATTGGAATTTCTCTGGCTGTCCTCCTTTCGATTCTTGCAGGGGTGATTTTGTACACGTTTGATGATTCCGTAGCCAAATTATACAGTTCGGATCCACATGTCATTGCTTTAACGAAAAATTTCATTTTTTACGCCATATTTTTCCAGCTTTCTGATGCCGTTGGTGCGCCGATTCAAGGGGTTTTGCGCGGTTACAAAGATGTGAATATTACCTTAATTATGGCGTTTATCTCTTATTGGGTTATCGGTTTGCCAAGCGGATATCTGCTTGCTAATTACACTAGTTTTGGTCCCTATGGCTATTGGATGAGCTTGATTATTGGTCTAACAGTAGGAGCAGTTTTTTTACTGATTCGTATGCTTTCTTTACAAAAGAAAATGATCAACAGAAAGGCTCGTGTTTGAGCCTAACCCACTATGGTACTGGTGAGGAAGCATACAAATCTGCAGGCACACTCACATGTCCACTTTAATTGTGAAAGATTCGATTTCGAGACTTTTGATGAGAATCTAGAGGCTGCGGGGAACGACTCGCTTTCCGCGGGCGCGCGATGAGCCTCCTCGAGCTGTTCGCTCTGTGGGGTCTCATTCTGCACTCTCCTCCCGCAGGAGTCTCCCCGTTCCCCTCCGCTCCTAGCTGTATGACTGCTCTCGAAATCTATACACCACCCTCCAGTATAGGGTGGAAATAAAATATTTCATGGTGTAAAAATACTCTTTAGAACCCTGCTGCAGGCTGGTAAAGAAGATGCATGTATCGAGATATGGTTGCATGGGAAATGAGCATCGTTTTCCTATCCTATCTATATGGATGAACAACATTGTTACAAAAAAATAATTCACAAAATCGAGAGGACATATGAACCAATGGGAAGAGTAGAAAACAATCTTCTATATTAGACCATTCTTCATAATTAGACGTTCTGTATTTATATTTCTGGATTATGCATTTTTATCCCCAATTTAATATTTCAATTCTCTCAATAATCATAAAGAGGTCGGGGAAATGGGGAGACTCCTATGGGAGGATAGGACAGGTGAGATCCCACAGGGCAATTTGCCCGAGGAAGCTCACCGGCCGCCCATGGAAAGCGAGTCATTTCCCCGACCTCGCTTTACTGATAACCGTAAAAGAAATCTTCAAAATGTCTTGAATCTGAGTCTTCAAGTAACGGGAGCTTTTGTTAATTACGGAATATAAAAAGAACGCTTGGATAAGTCCGTCCAAGCGTTCTTTGTATTTTATGCTTCATCTACTGTTGATTAAGATTCATGACCACTAACCGTTCTTCTGTCATATCCTCAATCGTATACTTCGGACCTTCTTTCCCCCATCCGCTGCCTTTCACACCACCATACGGCATGAGATCAACGCGATATTGAGAAGAATCATTAATCATAAGACCGCCAACTTGAACATGCTTAGCCGCATAGAAGGCTGTATCAATATTTTGTGTGAAAATACCGCCTTGCAGCCCGTACTGAGATTTGTTCACTTCCTCAATACAATCTTTAATATTTGTAAATGGAATCATACTAACGACCGGTGCAAAAATCTCTTCACATACAACCTTCATATCGTTGGTTACATTTGTAAGAACAGCAGGTTGTAATAGAGCGCCTTCACGTTCTCCACCGTGAATGACTTTTGCTCCTCCTTGCTTCGCTTCTTCAATCCACTGCTCTGCCCGTTCAGCTTCCTCCACACTAATCATAGGACCAACGTCTGTGTCCGGGTCGTTAGGGTCACCAATGTTTAAGGATTGAATGGCTTCAATGAATTTTTTTTGAAATTCTTCTCTAATGTCTTCATGTACGTATAATCGCTGCACTGAAATACAGACCTGTCCAGCGAATGCATAACTCTTCGCCGCCACATTTTGAGCTGCAGCTTCCACGTCTGCTTCTTTATCAACAATGACAGGTGAGTTGTTTCCTAGTTCCAGAATGAGTTTATTCATTCCTGTATTCTGCTTAAGCTTCATGCCAACTTTAGCACTTCCCGTAAAGGTGTACATGTTAATTCTTGAATCTTCCATCATTTGATTCCCTACGGTGGAACCTGAACCTACTACAACATTTAAGAACCCTTTAGGCAGTCCAGCTTCTTCAAAAAGTTCAGCGAGCTTTATTGAAGAAATCGGTGTTTTACTAGCAGGCTTTAATACAACGGCATTCCCGGCCGCAATGGCTGGAGCAATCTTATGGGCAACTAAATTTACTGGGAAGTTGAACGGACTAATGGCTCCGACTACACCTACAGGTACTTTGATGGTAAATGCCATACGATTCTCAGACCCGGGAGCTGATTCTACTGGAACGCCTTCTCCGTGAATTCGCTTAGCTTCCTCTGCTGAAATCTCAAAAGTTTGAGTGGCTCGATCGATTTCTGTTCTCGCTTGTTTTAAAGGTTTACCTGCTTCAGCGGTAATAATTTTTGCGAGTTCTTCCTTATTTTCCTGTAACAGTTCGCTAACACGTTTCAGGATTTGATATCGTTTATAAGGGGGCATTGGATTTTCTTTAAAGGCTCGCTCAGCAGCATCTACTGCCTGGGTAACTTCCTGTTCAGATGCTTTTGAAACCTTCGCATAGGTTTCCTGAGTATATTTATTTGGGACTTCAAGGGCATCTTGTGTTTCCACCCATTCTCCATTAATAAAGAGTTTATAACTTTTCACCATAGATCACTCGTCTCCTTTAATTGGAATCTATTGAGTGTATTGCCGCTTTCAGATAAAAATAAACTTTCAAGAGGCTGTATAAGTGCAACAAAAAAAGCTTTGCCGGGAGGAGTTCCCGGCAAAGCTTATAACTTTTATTTATAGGAATAGACCTGCCATGGTTGCAGATAGCATAGATCCTAGTGTCGCACCAATTAACAGCTTAAGTCCAAACCCTGAAACTTTTCGCCCTTTGTCTGGGTCAATTCCCTGAACCGTACCCGCAATAATCCCAATAGATGAAAAGTTTGCAAAGCTGGTAAGGAAAACGGTAACAATCCCTACGGTTTTCTGAGAAACTTCAGGGACCATTTCTTTAAATTGCAGCATAGCTACAAATTCATTGGTCACTATTTTCGTACCCATAATGGCACCTGCATCAATGACTTCACCAGCTGGTATACCCATTAGTAATCCAATTGGAGCAATGACATATCCAAGTGCCTGCTGCAATGTAAATCCTGAGAAGAAGAATGAAAAGACAGCATTCACTAAGTCAAGAGAAGCGATAAAAGCAATCAGCATAGCTGCTACGATTAACGCGATTTTACCACCATCTAACGCTCCATTTCCCATTGCTTCAAAAAAGCTGTTTGCGTTTGATACTTCATGAATATCAACACGGTCTTCTTCTTTTGATACTTTAACTGGAGCTACTATGGAAGCTACAATTAACGCACTAAACATATTTAATGGTAAAGCTACAAGCACATAATCTGGAGGAAGAATATTAAGATATGCACCTACTATGGAAGCAGATACAGACCCCATAGCTGAAGCACTTACGATATAAAGCCTATTTTCATTTAAATGGGTAAATTGAGTCTTAATCGCAAGAATTGCTTCAGACTGACCAAAGAAAATACTGTTTACGGCGTTAAATGATTCTACTTTAGGCAGACGAGTGATGAATGATATAAATAGACCCAAATATTTAATAATAAACGGAAGGATCTTCAAATACGTAAGTACAGAAAGGATCGTAGCAAAGAAAATAATTAATAAAAGCACATTAAAGAAGAAAACAGTGGCCCCATTATCTGTGGCGATTCCACCTAGTACGAAATCTACCCCATTACTTCCAAATTCAATCAGTTTGTTAAAAACCCAGGAAACGCCATTAATAATTTTAGCCCCGATTTCAGTTTTAAACATAATAAATGTTGTAACTAATTGTGCGAAAAGCATGACCACAATACCGAAATAATTTATGTTTTTTCTATTATTGGACATGAGAAATGCGATTCCCAAAATAACCCCAATCGCTAAGATACCTAGTAAAATATCCACGCTTTAGTCCTCCTCAAAAGTTGTAAGTCGTCTCGATTTCCAGACAAATGTAAATGCTTTCATATCTGGTTTCCATATTGGATTTTAACAGGTTGTCAGACGTCTTGCAAGACTTTTAAAAAAGAGTGAATCTTCTTATAAATGTATTTTTCTATGACTACTGCCAACATTGCCGGTACGGTGCTGTTCTCTAATTTTTAATTAGAAAAAATTTCCTGATGCCCCTAATCAAAAGTCTTAAGAAACAAAACCTTCTAGTTAGAGATATTTGTTATTCTGTAGTAATGGGAGACTAATCGAAAAAGGCAGTTGGTAAAAACCAACTGCCTCTCACTTCCTTTTATTTACTTATAAACATCTGTGACCAATAATACCCATAGCTTCCGCCTTTAGCAAAACCGACTCCAATGCGAGTCAGCTTTCGATCAAGGATATTCCTTCTGTGACCGGCACTGTTCATCCAGCCATTTACAACCTCTTCAGGGGTACTTTGGCCTGCCGCAATGTTTTCAGCAGCTCTGTGATAAGAAATATTAAAATCTTTCATCATTTTGAAAGGAGACCCGTAAGTAGGAGAAGTATGAGAGAAATAGCCTTTGTTCGCCATATCTCTTGCTTTATATCTGGCTACTCTAGACAATTGCCAATCCGCTTTCAATGCTGGGATCCCTCTGCTTGTGCGTTCTTTATTCGTTAGATCAATGACTTGCTGTTCAATTGATTTAACTTTTTTCTTTAGCGGGATCGTTACCCTTTCTCCAGGATAAATCAGGTCAGGATTCTTAATTTGGGAGTTAGCATTAATGATTTCAGACAGACCTATGTGATATCTTTTCGAAATCTTCCATAATGTATCCCCGGACTTTACTGTATACGTATCTGTGGACTGAGCATGCGATTCCACTGGTTGTTGTACAAACAGTACAGCTGCAAGCATGAGCACTCCTAACGTCATCCAAACTACTTTCACTGCAATCGCTCCTTTTGAGTTATTCAAAAGTAGTTTGGCTGAAAACCCATATTTTATACAACAGCGAAAGCCGCATTAAAGAATCTGCAAATAACACGTTTTTAAAGTTCGCAAAAAAATACACCCTGCAGCCGGTCAAGCTGCAGGATGCTATACCTAAGGGGAGGCATACTCATAATTAGTTGGAAAGAACACAGCAAGCTAGAACATCCAGATGCTTTGGGCTCTATTCCGTTTGTTAAAAAATTCATTTTAAGAGGAATGACCTAGTCCTCTATACTTTCACAATAATTAGACGATCTGGTGAAGCAAAAGGTTTCAAACCATTCAATTTTTCTAATTTATTACCCCTGTTTCCTGAATATCAATCGTTACGTTAGGTTCAATCTTAATTTTTGGAAAAGTTTTATCCCAATCCAATTTCCCCCATACTTCTGGATGATAGGCTTTCACTTGACGCCCAATCGCAAATACATCACTATTTGCCTCCTGAACAGTCTGCAGTAACTCTTCTGCATCCTTCGTTAATTCTTTTGATAGGATTTTATCTAATTTCTTTACCTTAGCAGGAGAATCTAGATGGTTACTCGGGAATTCTACAACTCTTACTCGCATGTTTAAATCAATTTTTGCGGATACTTCACTGCCTTTAGCTGATATTGTGAGTTTTTGCTTCACTTTCATTACATTAAAAGTTAAATAATCTAATAATTGATTATTCTCATGTTCTTCTACCTTCTTCGTCAACCTGGCAAATTTACCTTTATAGCCTTCCAAAAGCATAAGAAGTTCTGACTGTGCTGGGTTAAGACTTTCCCCCGTGTACACATCGCCATGGAATAGGGCAAGACCTTGATATTTTATCAGCTGGGGCCCTTCGATAACGGTTAAGATCGGCAGCGTAAAGTCTCTTCCTGGTTCAATAAGATCTGAACAAATGTTCTGCAGGTTCTTTCCTGTAAAATGAGTAGAGGTAACCAAAGCATCGAGAAGGCCGCTAATGTACTTGCTGATCCTTACTTCCGTAGGGTTCTGAAGCGAAATCACATCTCTAGCCTTTCCATCTACTAATGCCAAATAAGAATTCAGATTGTTATCTGGATTTCGATAAAAATCATCTAATATTGGGTAAATACCTTTCTTTGCTAGGTCGGATCCTATTAATATGGACTGCAGCTTGGCAGGGTCAAAGGAATTGGAGATAGTCTGGTCAATCTTCTCTCGCGCATCCCGGACAGAATCCGCTTCTGTAGAAATAATTTGGACATGTTCCTGACCAGGACCGTCACCTCCTCTTTCAACAGAAGGAATCGATACGGTTTCAATAATCTTCCCGTTTTCACTTTGATCAAAGCCTTTGGCAAGAACTAGCTTTACATCTTTAAACTGCCGCTGATCCCAGCAGCCCGTCAACAAAAGGAGTGCGAGCAGCATGCATACACCTCTTATTTTCATGTAGCCCGACTCCCCTTCTTTTGAAATTTCTTTCTAATGACTATCACCATATACATCAAAAAGGGGAATCCGACGGTAAAAACATAACCTGAATGAACTACATATTTGCTAAACATTTCAACTTTGTGCATATCATAGCCTAGAAACAACGCTATAACAAAAACAATAAATCCAATAATAATGCTCATCAACCGGTACTTCTGCGAGTTAAATACCGTTAACAATCCGACCGTTGCCATAAACAAATAAGTAGTAAGCGAGGTAGCTACAGATACGATCCAAATAGAAATAAAGAATAAATCTACCCTGGCCAAAATTGAAAACTCATAGGACTTCAACATATAAAGTACTGGTTCAGGAACTAGATCAATTTCATCTGTGCTAAAAAATGTATAGGAGACCAGAACTATAAACAAATAAAAGAACAGGACAAACCAATGAGCTTGAAATATTGTCTTTAATTTTTCTTTTGGTTTTCCCTCCACTCGTGAGAATAAGACCAGGGAAACAATATAACCAAAGAAAGAGAGAATCGCCTGATTCATCCCTTTAAAGACAGGCCCCCACCCATCAGCCATAATGGGTAGAATATACATGATTCTTATTTCTTTTATAGAATAAATCATCAACACAAAGAGGAAAAAGAGTAAGAATGATAGAAAGGTGTAGAGTCTTGCAATAACCGTTAGATTTGAAGATAGAAAATACAGGCAAATCATGACCATTAATATACTTAAAACCCAAAATGGTGTACTTGGTAGAACCCACAAACTAATCATCCGGCCAAACAATAAAACAATTAATATGGCTATTAATACAAAGTAAAAAATAAAAGTTAAAGAAATAAATTTACCAATCCATTTGCTAAAGGCTTTTTCAATGATTTGAAAAAAGTTCAGTTCAGGATAGCTTCTTGCAATCAGCCACAAGACCAGCAAAACAATTTGCAGCAAGAGTCCGCCCAAGATTAAAGACATCCAGCCATCTTGTTTAGCCACTTTGTGCAAGTCATAGGGCATAGATAAAATCCCTACACCAATTTGCGTTTGAATGATCATAAAGAAGAATTGGCGTCTGGAGATCTTTGTCTCATTTAGTTTTACATGAAGCGGCTTTTCTGTCTGCTGGACACCAGACGATTGACCGGAATTATTTGTTTCCGGCTTATTTGTTTGGCTGCTGCTTTGTTTGCCCGGACTGCTCACGTTTTTTCCACTCCCTTGAGTTATCTATTGCTTTGGGCTGCATAGGATGGGCATCTTTAGGCCGCTGGTTCATTTTAAATAAAGGAATACGGATAAAGGTATCCTTTAGATCTCGAATTCTTAATGGTGTGAGAGGTGCAAAATAAGGAACACCGAAAGACTCTAGCTTGGCCAAATGAATCGCAATAAACAATAATCCAAATACAATTCCAACAAACCCAAGAGTTGCTGCTAAAAGAATGAGAGGGAAGGTTAACAGCCTTAGCGCTGTACTCAATTCATTTGACGGTACAACAAAGGAAGCAATTGCCGTCAGAGCAACGACGATCACCATTACATTTGAAACCAGACCCGCTCGCACAACCGCATCTCCAATAACGAGACCGCCTACAATACCAATCGTTTGACCAATTGGCTGCGGCAGCCGGATCCCGGATTCACGAATCAATTCAATAATGACCACCATTACCAGTGCCTCCATAATCGGTGGGTAAGCAATTTCATTAATCGAACTTTTTACCGGCATGATAAGTTCATCTGGGATAACTTCAAAATGAAAACTAACAATCGCAATATAAAAAGCTGGAAGACCTACCGCTATTAAAAAACTCATTAATCGGATAATCCGCACAAATGTTCCCGTGTACCACCGCATATTATAATCATCGGGTGATTGGTAAAACATAAAGAAAGTAGAAGGAGCAATGAGTGTGGTAGGGCTCCCTTCAGCCATTATAGCTATTCTTCCTTCAATAAGATTGGCTACTACTCTATCCGGACGCTCTGTATTCAACATCTGAGGAAAGGGTGAAGACGTTTGGTCTTCTATAAATTCTTCAATATACCCAGGGCTATGAATCATATCCGCGCTAATATCTTTAATTCTTCCTTCGACCTTTTGGACAATCTCTGGATCAACGATGCCATCCATGTACAAGAGTGCGACATTGGTATTGGTCTTCTTTCCAACTTTAAAATATTTTACCTTTAAATCCCGGTGCTCAATGCGCTTTCTAACTAAATTGATGTTGATTAAGATATTTTCAACAAAACCATCATGAGAGCCACGGACAACCTTTTCATTTGCAGGTTCATCTACACTGCGATTATAGGAAGAAGTGACGTTAAATAAATTGACTTTCTTCCTTCCTTCTTCTAAGTAAGCGGCATGACCGCGAAGTAAGGTGATGATTACTTCTTCTAAGTTTTCAGATACCTTCGCATTAGGAATTTCAGATATGTCATCATATTTACCGAGTTCCAAAGGGACAAAAATGTTCTCCTGGATTTTTTCCTGATCACTTAAACTTTCCAAGTAAAGCAATGCCGCTTTTCCCTTTTTTAAGGCTCTTACTTTTAAATCAGCGGTTTGGTGTAACGCATTCAATATATAATTTACATCATCTTTTAGATTCCCAGAACTCGGCTGTTCTGGATCCTTAGAATCATCCCTAACTTGCCGATCCGTAATTTTACTATGGTTACTTTGCCATATTCGTTTAAAAAAACCCATACACATCACCTATCCTATCCATATCTTCCCACAGTAAGAAATATTTATACTGAGGAGAGTCAATTAAATAAATGTCTGTACTAAGGAAATAGTTGTAAAAAAAGGAGCATTCAAATTAGTAGGAGGAATGGAAGAACGGAGGATAGAATAAGTGCTTTCATAAATAATTTGCTATCTTTCATTAGAAAACACAAAAACCCGAACCGTTGTATAATAATCGGTTCGGGTTTTCTAGTATAGATAATTACATTTTCTCTGTATGATCAACTTCCCCTATACATTAAAAATACATTCTCTCTACTAATGACCGGGGAAGAAAATCAACTGCAAAATAAAAATCAATGCAAATACATAAATGAGCCAATGAACCTCTTTCGCCTTACCGCGGAATATTTTTACGAATGGATACGTAATAAACCCAAGTGAAATCCCCGTCGCTATGCTCGACGTTAACGGCATGGAAAGAATGATAATAAATGCAGGAAAAGCATCATCGAAAGAACTCCAATTCACTTTCGCGAGCCCCCCCATCATAAAGCAGCCCACGATAATTAAAGCGGGAGCAGTAATCGCAGGCAGACTTGAAATAGCAGCGATAAATGGAGAAAAGAAAATCGATACAATAAATAATAATGCCACAACAACAGTCGTTAATCCTGTTCTTCCTCCCGCAGCTACACCGGTAGAAGATTCAATGTAAGCGGAAGATGGACTTGTCCCAAACATCGATCCTATGGTTGTGGCCGCTGCATCAGACATGAGAGCTGCACGAGCTCGAGGCAGACTTCCGTCCTCTCGAATAAAACCGGCTTGTTCCGCGACACCGACCATAGTTCCCGTCGTATCAAAAATTGTAACAAGCAAGAAAGCAAAGATTACGGTATATAAGCTGTGACTTACTACCCCTCCAAGATCAATATCCCAAAATACTGGAGCAGGCGGGGCAGAGGCAAAACCTTCAAGGTTTAATTGACCTGTAAAATAAGCAATAATGGCGGTAATCATCATCCCTATAAACAGAGCACCCGTAACTTTACGTGTAACAAGAGCAAGAGTAATCAACAGTCCAACAATCGTTAACAGTGTCCCTGGAGCAGATAAATCCCCGAGAGCTACCAGATTCACGTCACTAGCAACTATTATATGAGACATTCTAAGTCCCAGAAAAGCAATAAACAGGCCTATTCCTGAAGTAATTCCATATTTCAATGATGGAGGAATCGCAGTAATTAACTTTTCCCGAAGACTCGTTAAACTCAGAATAATAAAGAGAATTCCAGCAAGAAAAACCGTACCTAAAATAACAGAGTAAGTGACTCCCTGCTGAGCTACCTCCGTGACAAAATACGCATTCATTCCCATACCCGGCGCAATCGCAATCGGATAATTTGCCGCCAGAGCCATAGTTAAAGTGCCAATAACTGCCGCAATTACAGTTGCCATAAATACTTGTTCAAAGGGCAGTCCAGCAGCTTGCAAAATTCCCGGATTCACCACAATAATGTAAACCATAGTTAAAAAAGTAGTAACTCCTGCCAGCACTTCAGTTTTTACATTCGTTTGATTTTCAGCTAATTTAAATCGCTTAAACAAAAGAAAACACCTTACTTTCTTGAAAAATAACACCGTTTACTATATTAGTTATTTTCCGTACAAAATTCAAGTGATTCTACTTTATCGTTCGGATTTTTAAGATCACACCTGGAAGAAAACTAAACTGTCCCTCTGTCCCTATAGAACACTATTGTCTCGAACAAATACTTCATGAATGAGGCACTATATTGGAATAAAAGACATCACCGTATGAATTATACTCTTTCTATTCACACAAAAAACCGCGCTTTAAAAGCACGGTCTATGCATCTATGCCTTAGAGAATGGTCTGTACCATTTCATAATTGTTTCACAATCATTTTTCTCCAGATACAAACATTCAGCCTTAGCTCTGCCATCGCCTGACTTTAGTGATACGGCAACACTTTCCAGTTCAGCACGTTTTTGAAAGATGGTCTGGGAAACGGCCGCCGATTGGATCCGATGTCTTTTCATAATATACGTTTGTAATCCAATAGCCCGGTTTCTCAAAAGCAGCTGGTCGTTGTTCACATTCCATCCCGCATCTCGATAACTGAGCCAGCCGATACCTGTAAAAAATAAAGGTACAATTAATGAAAAAAGTCCAAGTGGAAAGAAAATAATGATGGCCGCTGCCGAAAGAATCCAGGTGATCCAAGATTTTCGCAGTAGATAGCGGCGCACAGAACGGACTGGCGGCCTTTTGATAGAAACATCTAGTCCATAATCATCTAAGATTCCTGCCAGTTTGCCCCTTATTTGATTCCTTTTAATTAATGGGAAGAGTCGTAATTGCTGCTCTGCTTCCTTGTTCATGGATCCTCCTGCACTAATTAGAGTCAAGGAGGCATACCCTAATGGCTGGCGAATTAAGTTTTCGTCCATACGGATCCCTTGAATTCTCTTCCTTGGAATGGTCATCTGCTTTTTCTCTAGCAGACCTCTCGTAATAATTACATCGTTTTCTTCAAGATAAACCGCAAAGTTTGCATACCTGAATACTGTCAAAATAATTGAGATACCATAAGCAATCAATAGCAGGACAAAAGCAGAGAAAGCAATAATTAACACGCTGAACTGCAGCCAATCTTTGATCTCGTTGTATAGGGTTCCAAGCGGCAGAACATCCATAAACTGTGAAAAGAACACTCCTGCCCCAGACAAAACCACGCCTACGCCGCCTGAGGAAATTGCCATCACTACGATATCCTTCCATTTCATTTCATAAACCAATTTTCGATTAGTCCTTTTATTCACTTCTTGTTCGAGCGATACATCTGTCTGCTGTTCCTTATAAATAAGATTCTCGAGTTCGTCCGCCTCTGTTCTCTTAATGGCGGTTAATTCTGCTTCCGCCTTTTGCTTCCCTCCCGATCCGCCGGCAGTTTCGACGGATACCTTTACTAAGTGGAACGGCCTGTGGAAAATCCCCTCAGAAAAATTCAAACTTTGGATTCGATCAATTGGAATATACCTTTTCTTCTTGAAAATCAGCCCATATTCAATCCTCAGTTCCCCTTCTTCTACGCGATAAGTGAAACTAATCCAGCGAAATATCCCTCTTAGAAGAACACTGAGCAAAACTAATCCCGTAATTCCTATAGATATCCAATTCACGGAGCCTCCCGAGAAATTGCCATTTAAAAAGATAATCGCTAGTAGAGGCAGAAGGGAGTCCTTTAAGCTTTTAACAAAATTGATAACCGCGGAAACTGGATGAAGCCGTTTCACTTCAGACATCCTCTTCCGCCACCCTTGCTAAAGAAGAGATAGACAGACGAAGCCGTTCCGCTTCCTGTTCATTCAAGGCAGGTACTTTATGAACAGTCGCTGCAGTAGAAATGCTGATTGTAGCTAAGCGATACTTTCTAAGTAAAGGTCCCTGCTCTGTATCCACGTGCTGGACCCTGATCATAGGCACCAGAGTGCGTTGAATAATGAATAATCCATGCTGAAGCTCAATTTCCTGATCCGTCACCTCATATCTCCATCTCTTCCATTTTACCAGTGGAATCAGCCATACAGAAAATACGAGAAGCAGGATGGTCGCGGCCAAGGGTATGGAAATGATCCAGGTTGGCCAATCCCAAATGTTTGTAAGAACGATAAATCCAATACTAATAAGGAGCATAATACCGACTTGGATCGCACCATAAATGCGCCATAACTCTAAAGCTTTTTCAGATATTCGTTGACTTGGTTCTCTCACTTACTTCACCTGCTCTTTCATCTTCCATTTAAAGTACGTTTCATCCAACCTATAGGTTTCACAATCTAATAAGACCAGACATGCATATAAAACATGTCTGGTCTTGTAGCATGACAATATGTTTATGATTTCTTGCTGGATAATTCCTTCGCTTTATTGGTACAAGCTGTCATAGCCTGTATCACCGAATTTCTTAACCCACTTTGTTCCAATGAGGTGACCCCAGCAATGGTGGTTCCTCCTGGTGTACAAACCTCATCTTTCAACTGAGCGGGATGCTTCCCTGTTTCTTTCACCATTTTAGCAGCTCCCTGGACAGCCTGAGCAGCTAATTTATATGCTTTATCTCTCGGAAAACCTTGCTGTACTGCTGTATCTGCCATGGCTTCGATAAACATGTAAACAAAGGCCGGGGAAGAACCACTAATCGCAGGTACCGCATCCATCAATTTCTCTTCAATAACCTCGGCTTCCCCGAAGCTTTGGAAAATCTCCATCACTTCAGCCAGTTCTTCTTCCGTCACGAAGTCGTTAGGACAAAGGACACTCATCCCTTCCCCAACCAGTGATGGGGTGTTTGGCATCGAGCGGATCACTTTCACATTAAATCCAAACGCTTCATGAATGGATTGCAGAGTGATACCAGCGGCTACAGTAACAATGACCGTATCCTCTGGAACTTCCGACCTTATTTCCTGTATGACCCCTTGATAAACGTATGGCTTAACCGCTAAAAATAGAACATCACTTTCTCTTGCCAACTGTTTATTATCATCTGTAATATTTATACCATATTCTTCTGCAACAAAATCGATGGTTTCATCGGTTAGTGCTGTAGCAGATATTTGATTTTCTTTAACGGTGCCAGAGTTCATCATTCCTTGGATCATCGCTTGACCCATATTTCCGCACCCTACAAATCCGATCTTTTTATTCACGTGGCCTCTCCTCCTTAGTGACTTATATTGTATCTGATAATCACTACCACCACAAACCCATAATTTGTGAACGTAAAGAACTAGTAAATATTTCATGTTTTATGACGAAAAGGTTTACAAATGGACATTCTTTCCCTATAATAAAGAATGTATTCTTCATATCATAACGATTCACCACAAATATCATAGCTGCTACGAGAAAAGCCGAGCTGCCTCAAGCTCGGCTTTTTTCGTGGTTTGCTTCAATCGAAATAATGTCCCATCGTAAGCAGACATAAAGAACGCCAGATCACGACTGATCTGGCGTTCTTTATGTCTTAGCTTGTAATTTCCATACTGCCTTTTTCACTGAAAAATTCTTTCATAGCGTAAAAGACATCGGCTTTCTTTCGTAAAATATGATACCTGAACTTTGGATGATCAATGGATTTGTAGGCTTGCATTAAACTGGAAGCTCTATTGTACTGATTCACTTCTCCATAGCCAAACATTTGCGATACAGAAATCAGTTCTTCTATTAACCCTAAACAACGTTTATTATCAGACGTTAAGTTATCACCATCAGAAAAGTGAAACGGGTAAATATTATAGCGCTGCGGAGAATATTTATCATGAATAAGTTCTAAAGCTTTTCTGTAAGCAGATGAACAGATCGTTCCCCCACTCTCACCTTTCGAGAAGAAATTTTCCTCACTGACTACTTTTGCCTGAGTGTGATGGGCAATAAATTCAACTTCCACGGTTTCATAGTTTTTGTTTAAAAACCGGTTCATCCAGAAGAAAAAACTTCTAGCCATGTACTTCTCCCATTGGCCCATGGATCCACTAGTGTCCATCATAGCAATAACTACTGCTTTTGATTCTGGCTTTTCGAAATCATTCCAAGCTTTATATCGAATATCTTCCGGGAAAATAGGAGCAAATGATGCCTCTCCACCCAGAGCATTCCGCTTATATGCCTCAAGCATGGTTCTTTTCTTATCAATATTACCGGTTAATCCAGTCTTACGAATGTCACTAAACTCGAAATCTGTTTGAATGATGGTATCCTTTTCTTTCTCATCTAGATTAGGAAGGGTTAACTCCCTAAACAATGCTTCCTCTAGCTCAGCTAATGAAACCTCAGCTTCATAATAGTCCTCTCCTGCCTGATCTCCAGCTCCCTCTCCTGCTCCGGGTTTACCTTTGGATGACGGCGCCTGTGCAACTACATCGCCTATTTGGCTGTCTCCCTCACCTTGACCAGCATGCTTGTTTTTTTCGTAGTTATAACGGATTTTATATTCATCAAGTGAACGTATAGGTATCTTAACGACACGGTTTCCGTTGGACATTACGATATTTTCTTCTGTTATTAAATCTGGCAGTTGCTTCTTCATAGCATCCTTTACTTTTTCTTGGTGCCGCCGCTGATCATCGTAGCCTTTCCGATGGAGGGACCAGTCGTCTTCGGCAATTATGAAACTTTTCTCATCTTCCATCATTTTCCCCCTCCTACTCGAGTATTACTCTATCGTATGCAGGTCCACGTGATTGGATGAAACGAAATCTAATATACCTAAATTATTTGTGTTTTCTCCTATAATTCAGGCAGGCTATCCTAGATATTTTTTATAAAAATGGTTTTATTATATCAGCAGCTTTGAAGATGAAAATTGAGGCAGTTCATTATTCCGCTAAAGCACCCTATTCTTGAAGACTCAGTTTCGAGACATTTCAGGTCCGTTGCCATATCAAGACTGGGGTTGGATGGGAAATAACTCGCTTTCCTGCGGGGGAACTGGCAAGCCTCCTCAGTCGTTATCACTCCTTGTGGGGTCTCGCCTAGCTCCTTCTCCCGCGGGAGTCTCGCTATTTCCCATCCAACCCCGCTGTCTATAAAGTGAACGGACATTTTCAATCGAAGGAAAATTATCGCTCTACCTTTCTACACGCAATTAAATCGGAATTTTAGCAGCAATCAATGCTTTACATGCTCCTCTTTTAATTTAAGGGGATATAAACAACAGACCGTCTTGAGACATACCAAAAAAACCGGATGCAGGGAATGCATCCGGTAGTCAGTTATTTATTAATCACTGGCTGTTGATAAAGCTTCTTCGAAATAAGCGTCTGCAGAATCAGGAACAGTCCGCCAACGGCCCAGTATAAAGGAAGAGCTGCTGGTGCTGAGAAGGAAATGAATAAAATCATTACCGGTGATAGCAAACCAATCAGCTTCATTTGCTTCTGCTGTTGTTCAGTCATACCGATCATAGATACACGGTACTGAATAAAATACAGAATCCCTGCGATAATCGCCATCGCCATATCCGGCTGGCCTAAATTAAACCAGAGGAATGTGTGAGTAGCAATTTCGTGAGACCCGCGAATCGCATAATAGAAGCCCATCAGAATAGGCATCTGAATAATAAGCGGCAAGCAGCCCATATTTAAAGGGTTTATATTGTGAGTCTTGTAAAGAGCCATCATTTCTGCTTGGATTTTTTGTTTGTCTTCTTGATTTTTCGCTGCCTTTAAACGAGTTTGAATGTCTGTCATCTCAGGCTTTACAGCGTCCATTTTCACCCGCATGTCCTGACTATTTTTAAATGTTCTCAACATAAATGGCATTAACACAAAACGAACGGCAAGCGTTATAAGAATGATCGCAATGCCATAATTCTCACCAAATGCATCTGCTACTACCTTAATTAAATCAATAAAAGGCTGTACCAAATAGTGGCCGAAAAAGCCATCCCCATTTGCTGCACTCTTCGGTGAACACCCTGCTAACATTAACCCAAAAACACTGATAATACCTAATAAACGTTTCACTTACAATTCCTCCTCTATATTTGAATATCTAACAGCAAATATAAAGAAGGAAATGGTCGTCATCTCCGGAATCATCTTTTCTTCTAACGGTTCTCTGCAGCCAATGGATCATTTCATTAACCGGCGACAATAAATGAAGCCGTTCTTTCACTTCCGCCTGCTTTTTTTCTGCAGTAAGATGGTGAGTTACGAGACCCTTAGAGGGTTTCTTCACCATATGCAGCCAAATGGTATCGACCGCTACCGTCACAAATAGACTTATATAGATGGATAGAAATAATAAATCATAAGACCCATCAAATAATTCTGCAATTATTGTCATAGTCAAAACTCTTTTCTTCGTATTCTTAGCTGTATTTCCAAATCACTAATTATGTCTTTCTAATTACTCTATTCTCTATCATAAATCGCTTTGCAAAAAATCGCAATGGTTGTTACCTCAAGGTACTAGTTTCTTCCAAAAAAGATAAAGTTGGACACAAAGTTGTGCTTATACAACCGTTTTCTTAAAGTGGATGGTCGCCTGCTTTATCCAGCGGAAGTCTTTCCTAATTTATCTTCTAAAGAGGACACATAAAAAACAAAAGAACCGCCGGCTCAGCCGGCGGTTCTCCTATTAATTAACCTTCTAGCAGTAGATCATAAGGATCTTCAATCATTTCTTTAATTCTGCGCAGGAATTGAACTGCTTCTTTACCATCTACAATTCTATGGTCATAAGAAAGCGCAATGTACATCATCGGGCGAGCCTGGATCGTATCGTCAGGCATCACTTTCGGGCGTTTTTCAATGTTATGAAGACCAAGGATTCCCACTTGTGGAGAATTCAGGATCGGTGTAGAAAGCATAGAACCAAAGATTCCGCCATTTGTAATCGTAAATGACCCGCCTTGAAGATCTTCCAATTGAAGTTCTTTGTTACGTGCTTTCGTTGCCACGTCTGCAATTCCTTTTTCTATGCCAGCGAAGTCAAGTCTGTCAGCATCACGTACTACAGGAACAACCAGACCTTCTTCGGTAGATACCGCCATGCCGATATCGTAGAATTTCTTCTTCACAACTTCGTTTCCTTGAATTTCAGCATTGATTAGTGGAAATTCTTTTAATGCTCCTACGGCTGCTTTCGTAAAGAATGACATAAACCCTAGTTTAACATCATGCTTTTTCATGAAGGATTCTTTACGTTCGCTGCGGAGCTTCATCACATTTGTCATATCCACTTCATTGAACGTAGTCAGCATGGCAGAAGTCTGCTGTGCTTCAACTAGACGCTTGGCAATCGTTTGACGGCGGCGGGACATTTTCTCACGCTCTACCGGCTTTTCAAACTCTGTTTTTTCACTGCTTTCTTTCTTCTCTTTTTTAGGAGCTTTCTTTTCATCTTTCTGACTGCTGCTGCTTGCTGCCGCATCTACATCTTCAGGACGAATACGGCCAAGTGGATCACGTGCAGAGATTTCAGAAAGATCAATTCCAAGCTCACGAGCCCGTTTGCGAGCTGCAGGAGTAGCAATTACTTCCCCTTTATTGCCCTTCTCAGAAGAAGTATCTTGTTTATCATTAGATTTTGCTGCAGGTTTTTCTTCCTGCTCTTCTTGTTTAGGTTGTTTCTCTTCTTGCTTTTCTTCCTCTTGATCTTTGTCTGAGGAGGAATCCTCATTCGATGAACCTGCTTCACCATTCTCATCAACTTTGGCGATGACGTCTCCTACTTCTACATCTTCCCCTTCGTCTTTGAGCAGTTCTGCAATGACACCGCTAGCGTCTGCGTTAACTTCTACATTTACTTTATCTGTTTCTAGTTCAAGAATAGGATCGCCTTTTTCAACTTGATCCCCTTTCTTTACTAGCCATTCTGCAATCGTACCTTCAGTAATGGATTCAGCTAATTCAGGTACTTTAATTTCCTTCATTTGAATTTCCTCCTTTAGACATCTGTAGCGCTTCATGGATTATACGATTTTGTTCGGTTTTATGAATGTTTGGTTCACCCACTGATGGCGAAGCACGGTGAGGACGTCCAACATAACGGTGAATCTGACCATCTTTCAGCATTTTGTGAAGAATTCCTTCTACATAATACCATGTCCCCATATTTTGCGGTTCTTCTTGAACCCAAACAAGTTCTTCAAGGTTTGGATATTCGCTCAAGATTTCTTTCAAATGCTTCTCTGGGAACGGATAGATTTGTTCAATACGAACGGCATCAATAGTATCAAACGAATGATTTTCAGCTTTTTCAACCGTATCCTCGATATCGACCATAATCTTTCCGCTTCCAAGCAGCAAGGTTTTCACTTTATCTTTGTTCTCTTCTTTCGTTAACCCAGGCTGTCTAAGGATAGGCTGGAACTTACCTTCACTAAACTGTTTACCTTCGACGGCAACGCGTTGATTTCTTAACAGACTTTTAGGTGTCATCAATACTAAAGGACGCGCTTCTTCCTGGTTGCTAATAGCAGCCTGGCGTCTTAGCAGATGGAAATACTGAGCAGAGGAAGTAACATTAGCTACAGTCCAGTTATTCTCTGCGCCCATTTGTAAGAAACGTTCTAGTCTTGCACTGGAGTGTTCTGGTCCCTGTCCTTCATAACCATGAGGAAGCAGGAAGACCATGTTGGATTTTTCATCCCATTTTGCTCGTCCAGCAGCAATAAACTGGTCAAAAATAACTTGTCCAGCGTTAGCAAAATCTCCAAATTGAGCTTCCCAAAGAACTAAGGCTTCGGGTGCCTGAACGCTGTAGCCATATTCAAAGCCAATAACTCCCGCTTCCGATAATGGACTATTGTGGATATCGAAGGAAGCTTTCGCTTGTTCTAATCCATGAAGCGGACAATACGTTTCTCCCGTTTCTACATCATGAAGAACCATATGACGGTGAGCAAATGTTCCTCTCTCTGTATCCTGACCGGTAATTCGGATAGGAGTACCATCTTCGATTATCGATGCAAATGCTAGAGCTTCCGCTGCAGCCCAATCTACTTGATTGTCTTCGTCCAGCATTTTTCCACGTCTTTGGAGAATCTTCTCAAGCTTTTTAAATCCATTAAATCCTTCTGGACGCTCGAGCATTCCTTCATTCAAACTGCGGAGACGATCAATGCTTACAGCAGTTTCAATTTCATCAAGAGGACGTTCTACTCCGCCCGGACGCTCTTTGACTTCAGGCTCGTCCGTATCGTGCTCACCCATGTTGTCATAAATAGTTTTCATCTTTTTATCGATTTCTTCTTTTAACTCTTCTAATGCACCCTTATCTACTACACCTTCGTCAATCAGGCGTTCTTCATAGACGGAGGCTGCGGTAGGATGATTATCAATTTCCTGGTACAGCTGCGGCTGTGTCGCCCTAGGTTCATCAATTTCGTTATGACCATAACGGCGGTAGCCTACTAGATCGATTAATACGTCTTTATGGAATTCCTGACGATACTCATAAGAAAATGCCACCGCTGACAAACAAGCTACTGGATCGTCGGCATTTACGTGAATGACTGGAATTTCAAATCCTTTTGCCAGATCACTGGCGTAGCGGGTAGATCGCCCATTACTGCGATTCGTTGTAAACCCTACAAGATTGTTAGCAATAATATGGATTGTCCCCCCCGTACGATAACCAGGCAGGTCACTCATGTTAAGGGTTTCCGCTACTACTCCTTCACCGATGAAGGCAGCATCCCCATGGATTAATACGCCGAAAGCTTCATCTTGATCCATTTCAGCGTATCCAGGTTTAGTGCGATCATCTTGTGCAGCTCTTGTAAAGCCTTCTACTACTGGATTTACATATTCCAAGTGAGACGGATTATGACTCAAGGTAACGCGGGTAGTGGATTGCTCTCCATTTCCAACTTTACGGTGAGCACCAAAGTGATACTTCACATCTCCCGTCCAGCCATAGTTAATGCCTGTAGAACCTTCTGAAGGAACGAGTTCTTTATCCGCTGAATGGTGAAATTCAGAGAATATAAGGTCATATGGCTTCCCTAGAACGTGAGCGAGAACATTTAAACGACCGCGGTGAGCCATTCCCATCATTATGTTCTCAATTTTGTCAGTGGATGCTGAATGAATAAGATAATCAAGCATCGGTACCATAATATCCAGGCCTTCAATTGAAAAGCGTTTCTGGGCAACAAATGTTTTTCCTAAAAACTGTTCAAACCCTTCCACTCTAGCCAAACGTTTTAGTAGTGTTTTCTTCTCTTCATTGCTCAAATTAACTTGAAACAATCCAGCGTCTACTTTATTCTGCAGCCAGTGGCGCTCGTCATCATTATTAACGTGATCGAATTCAAATGAAATCGTTCCCGCATATCTTTCTTTCAATGTGCGCACAACTTGAAGAGCGTTCTGCAATTTAACCGGTGAATTCGGCCATACCCATTCTGCTGGGATGTCTTCTAAATCTTTCTCACTTAATCCGTAATAGTCAGGATCAAGCAGTCTTGTTGCTGGGCGCTCATCACTGCCCACGGCATATATATTGGCCTGTAAATGGCCATGACGGCGAATAGCCTCAACAAGTTTCATCGTTGAGGTTACCTTTTCAATATCGGCTGATGTGGCTGAAGCTGCCCCATTTGGCTGTGCGGCTGCCCCTGTTTTCATCCAATCAGGTGCCCCATGCTCATCAAATACTTCTTTTAAAGAAGGATCGACTGCAGAAGGGTCTTTTTGATATTGTTCATATTGTTCTTCGATGTACCCCATATTGGGGCCGTGAAAGTTTTCCCAAAATCTTTCGGTGGACCCTTGTATTGACACGTGTAATACCCCCAAGTAGTTGTTGACTAGTGTTGTTTCGTAAACGTTTGCAAGCCCATTTCCTATTATAGAATTGATTCGAATACTTATTCAACATATACAGCTTATTTTTTGCATCTTAACAACATTACCATTATAACAAGAAAGACGCACCATTGGGTACGCCTTTTTCTCTTTTACCAGTAAAGTGGTATGAACTTGTTATTCTTCATCCTCAAGAACTCGGTACGCTAAGTCAAAAAGCTTCATTTGGCTGTTAATGCGTTCCTCCCCTTTCTGGGGCTTTACATAGCGGTAGCTGCCATCGCTCGCTTGTTCACGGGCTTTGACATTATCACGAAGCATGAGAGATAAAATTTTATTTAACCGGGATTTAACTGAAGAATCATAAATTGGAAATAAAAGTTCTACTCTCTTTGCCATGTTCCGCGTCATCATATCCGCTGAGGATAAAAATATTCGTTCATCACCATTATGGTTAAAAAAGAAAATACGGCTGTGTTCCAAAAAGCGTCCCACTATACTAATTACCCGGATATTATCACTGACTCCTGTAATTCCAGGCCGCAAACAGCAAATGCCCCGGATAATCAAATCAATTTGCACACCCGCCTGAGAAGCTTCGTAAAGTTTCATAATTAAGGCTTTATCCGTTAATGAATTCATTTTAGCAATAATTCTTCCGTTACCATGCTGCTTATGAAAACGGATTTCATTATGAATGAATCGAATGAAGTCATTGCGAATATCAAAAGGAGCCATCGATAAATGGTGGTAATGCGGTTTTTCAGTATAACCGCTTAAATAGTTAAAGAAATCAGTAGCATCAATTCCAAATTTACGTTTAGACGTAATAATTCCCATATCTGTATAGAGCGATGCTGTCTGGTCATTATAGTTCCCTGTCCCCAGGTGAACGAAACGCTCAATTTTGTCTTGCCGTTTACGAACGACCAATGTTATTTTACTATGAGTTTTCAAGTATGTCATGCCATAAATGACATGACACCCAGCTTTCTCTAGTTCTTTTGCCCATTGAACGTTATTTTCTTCATCGAACCGGGCTTTCAACTCCACGAGCACCGTTACCTGCTTTCCATTCTCGGCAGCTCTTTTCAAGGCTTCGATGATGGGAGAATCTCCACTTACCCGGTACAGTGTCTGTTTAATAGCCAGTACCTCACTGTCATCTGCCGCTTCCGAGACAAATTCCACCACCGGTTCAAAGGATTCAAAGGGGTGATGCAAAAAAACATCACCTTCGCATGCTGCATCAAAGATATTCTCTTCTCCTTCTAAATCACGGGGAGGCTGAGGCATCAGCTTCTCGTAAACAAGATGGTCTTTACATTCTGCTATGGTTTTATGAAACTTAAAGAGAAATGTCAAATCAAGCGGTCCATTCGTGATGTAAAGGTCATCCTTATGAATCTCAAGCACCCGCAGAAGAAAGGCAATGACCTTGTCATCAAATTTCCCTTCCCGTACCTCCAGCCTGACTGCTGCTCCCCATTTTCGTTTTTTAAGTTCTTTTTCTATTTCTTTTAATAAATCCCTAGCACCTTCTTCGTGAATCGTCATATCCGCATTTCTCGTAATGCGGAATTCAGAAATTGATTCGACGATAAACCCTCGGAATAATTTATTGATGAAATAACTAATGATTTCTTCTAGTAGAATGAACTGATGCTTCGATGTATGAGTAATTTCAATAAATCGGTTCAGCACTGAAGGAACTTGGACGATTGCCGTTTTCGTTACTTCCTCAGTCGTATCAAAGGCATCCTTTAGGACCACTGCTAAGTTGATGGATCTATTTAATAACATCGGGAATGGGCGATAAGCATCTACGGCCATGGGAGTGAGTACCGGAAAGATTTCTTCGTCAAAATATTTCTCCATCCGCTGTATTTCCTCGTGAGTGAGATCTTCAATGGATAGAATTGAAATATCTTCATCCTCAAGCTGAGGCATCATTTTCTGGTAGGATTCATATTGTTTGTGCACAATATCATGATTAATACTTGCAATCTTTGCAAGCTGCTGCTTTGGTGTTAAGCCTGCCTTATTTTCAGGTTTGTTAAACCCTGCCTTCACCTGATCTTTTAACCCGGCCACCCGAACCATGAAAAACTCATCCAGGTTAGAAGAACAAATGGCAAGAAATTTAAGCCGTTCCAGCAAAGGGTTATCATCATCCTGTGCTTCTTCCAGTACACGTTCGTTAAACGCAAGCCAGCTCAATTCTCGATTATTATAGTATAACGGGTTGTCTAATTCTAAAGATTTGGATTCTGTTAACATTTAACGTTCACCCTTTACATTTTGTAGTCCTATTTTCACAATACCCCCTAAATATAAGCTGAACGTTAAATCTGTTTAAATATCCTGTAAAGTTCGTGAAAAAAATGATTTAGGAGGAACTTCCACTTGTCTCTTCAAAAGACAATTCGATCGACCTCTTCAAAGCTTTTTCCAAGTGCTTTTTTTGTTTCTCTGCTTGATATTCTTCCGGCATCCAGTCGCCTCCAGAATAAGCAGTAATCTGCAGATCACCATCATGTATAGTAATGTGAATGTCCTTCACCGTTTGTCTCCGGGTACTATCGAGGCTGTAGCAGAATTTAAGCATTGCCCCAAGCAGCCGGATCTTTTTTTGTTCTGTTTTTAAAAACCATTTTTTATAAGGGTGCAGAAACTGCTTGAAAATCGTTTTATTCTTAAAGGATGCCATTAAAGCTAAACGGAGCCGCTCGATATGCATTAAGCCGTCAATTGTCCGGTTTGCCAGTAAATAAAAAGTATGCTGGGAACTGGCTTCATTATCAATGTATTCCCCTAAATTAAACACATAACCCGCCCTTTTCACCTCGACCCAATCCTCTTTCGTTAAGGATCCGATCCCTTTATCATGAAGCTGATGAAAGAGCTCATAGGCCAAATGCTGAACGTGATGAACCTGTTTCATGCTTAACTCATAATCGTTGATTAACTCCTGGATACTTTCTTCCAGGACATTAGGAAACAGGGAAGTCCCCATGTCTCTTGTAAGCTGTTCGTAAAAAACACCGTCTCTCAGACCTTTACGGCTCAATATAAAGCCCGAAGCCTGGATGGTGTCATAAAGCGAGTGGAAGACCTCTGTAGCAGGCAGAATAATATCGGCCCGGTCTTTGGATAACCCCTCTACTTTCTGAAGTTTTTTCATCGGCAGCGTAAACAAATAATTTTTAACAAAAGACAAATCGCTGTCTTTCATTTTATATTGGTGAAGACCAGCGAGAGGGTAATCTTTCAGACTTTGATCAATCTGCACAAGATTACGCGCGCCACCGCCTATTCCAATTAAAGGGACTTGACGGTCTTTCAGCCACGGCAAGGAATGAAACTGCTCAAGTACATAGTGGCGAAGATTAGAAAACTCTTCTTCTGTAGGGAGATCTTCTTTAAAAAAGTCTTGTTTTAGAGTAAGAGCTCCGAAAGGAAAACTGTGTGATTCAATAAGCTGCCGATCTTTAAAATATGTAACTTCCGTACTTCCACCGCCGATATCGACTGTGATCCCTTCTGTCACAGAAGTAGAATTCACAACCGCTAAGTAGCCATAGTAAGCTTCTTCATGTTCTGAGAGAATCCTCATGTGGAAACCTGTTTCATCAGAAACTCTTTTCAGGATTTCTGATTGATTAGCGGCTTGCCTGATTGTTGCCGTTGCTACACAAACCATCTCTTCTAGTTGATACGATTTGGCAACTTCATTAAAGCTGTTTAATGTACTCGTCAGCTTTTGCACGCCCTGTTCTGAGAGTGTTTCATTATCCAGCAGGTAATTTCTTAGTCGGGCGACAGCCTTGACATTCTCAATTTCCCGCAAACGTCCGCCTTTATCTCTGAGGTAAATGACCAGTCTCATAGTATTTGAACCTACATCAATAATTGCATAATATTTCTTCGCCAATCGTCCCACCCACTTTCATTTTGACGCCATTATAACACAACAAACCGCCGGACTGTGAAAGGGTTCACGGTCCGACGGTCTGAGGTTAACTATCGGTTTAACAAGCTTCCAACGTATTTAAGTAATTCATTCGCAGAACTTGAATTGTAACCATGTTCGTCTACTAGAGTAGCTACCACTTCATTCATTTTCTTCAACTGCTGTTCATCTGGAGTTTTCGTAGAAGTTGTAATTTTTACAACGTCTTTCAAATCAGCGAATAATTTCTTCTGAATCGCTTCTCTTAATCGTTCATGGGACTGGTAATCAAATTTCTTTCCTTTTCTAGCATAAGCTGAGATCCGTATCAGAATTTCTTCTCTGAATGCTTTTTTAGCATTCTCTGAGACTCCGATTTGTTCTTCAATTGAACGCATCAGACGTTCATCAGGATTTAATTCTTCTCCTGTAAGCGGGTCTCTCAGTTTAGATTTATTGCAGTAAGCTTCGACATTGTCTAAATAGTTATCCATTAACGTTACAGCGGATTCTTCATAAGAATAAACAAACGCTTTCTGTACTTCTTTCTTAGCTATGTCATCGTATTCTTTACGAGCCAAAGAGATGAACTCCAGATAGCGCTCTTTATCGTCACTGGATATAGAAGCATGACTGTCGAGGCCGTCTTTTAAAGATCTTAGGACATCCAAAGCATTAATCGAAGTCATTTCTTTCTTAATAATAGTAGAAGAAATCCGGTTAATAACATATCGAGGGTCAATTCCGCTCATTCCCTCGTCAGAAAACTCCCTTTTAAGTTCCTCCACATCCACATCGCTGAACCCTTCAAGGATTTCGCCATCATAGAGCCGCAGTTTTTTCAAAATATCGATGGACGCTTTCTTCGATTCTTTTAATCTTGTAAGGATAGAGAACATTGCAGCAACCTTCAACGTGTGCGGAGCAATGTGTACATCACGGATATCACTCTCGTTAATCATTTTTTCATAGATTTTTTCTTCTTGGCTGAACTTTAAGTTATAAGGAACTGGCATAACAATCATCCGGGAATGCAGCGCTTCATTCTTTTTGTTCGCGATAAAGGAACGATACTCTGCCTCGTTGGTATGGGCTACAATCAATTCATCTGCCGAAATAAGAGCAAATCTTCCTGCTTTAAAGTTTCCTTCCTGAGTCAGGCTTAATAAGTGCCAGAGAAACTTCTCATCACATTTCAGCATTTCCTGGAATTCCATCATCCCGCGGTTGGCTTTATTCAGCTCGCCATCAAAACGATAGGCACGAGGGTCAGATTCAGATCCATACTGAGCAATGGTTGAAAAGTCAATGGAACCAGTTAAGTCAGCAATATCCTGCGATTTAGGATCAGATGGACTAAAGGTACCAATGCCTGTACGCTTATCTTCAGAAAAGAAAATACGCTCAACAAGAACATCCTCAATTCTTCCGCCGAATTCACTCTCCAGCCTCATAGTATTCAAAGGTGACAAGCTTCCTTCAATCCGAATCCCGTATTGCTCTGCAAACTCTTCTCTCAGCAAGTGAGGAATTAAGTGAAGCGGATCCTCATGCATCGGGCATCCTTTTATAGCAAACACGGCACCGTCATCGGTGTGAGAAAACTTTTCAAGTCCGCGTTTCAAAAGATTGACTAAGGTTGACTTCCCGCCGCTTACCGGCCCCATTAGAAGCAAGATACGTTTCCGTACATCCAGTCTCCGTGCTGCTGGATGGAAATATTCCTCCACTAGCTTCTCCATAGCAAGATCCAGACCATAAATATCATCATCAAAGAATTTATAACGCTTATGGTCATGTTCTTCTACTACACCCGCATTTTTAATCATGTTATATACACGGGAATGTGCTGATTGAGCTAAAAAAGGACGTTCCTTTAATAAATCCAAATATTCGGCAAATGTACCTTCCCATTTAAGTTCCTCTTCTTGTTCCCGGTGGTCTTGTATTTTCTTTAAAATGTCCACTTAGCGACCTCCCCCGTCGTAACAGACGAATTTATTTAATCCTATGCTGTAAAAAAACAAAACATGTACGAATAATTCCTGCACTGGCCCCTCCTAATGCAGCTGGAGGGTACGATTTATCCTATGTAAGAAGAAGAGAAATCAGAAGTCTGATCCTAGATAGAATCATAAGAGAAACATCTTTAGTACAATTGAACTAGTTGTTCAACAACGCAAGCGACCAGGAAAATCCGACAAGCATAAGACGAACGGCGAAGAGAAGCAAAGAGATCTTCTGAGCTAAGTCAGCGGCAGCAAGAAGGGCGACCTCCCGTCACTTGGGATAGATAGCTTTGGATCGCGTGGACAAAAAAAGATGACCAATCCAGTGATCAGTCATCATCTTCCAGCTCGTGGTCTCTGTAATAGCGATTATATTGAGTAAGGGCAAGAACTAAAAAAATTATAAAAAGTAACAAGTTCAGCCATCTTAAATCAAAGTATACAAAAGCAAGGATCGCCCAAATGGCAGCACTTATAAAGAATAGAATACTTGATAATAGAGTCTGATTCATGGGTAACGCCCTCCTTACCTTATTTTACACCATTCCTTCTGGCCCATGTGATTTCTTACTATTTATTCTCTCGAAGGTAAATGTTACATTTAATGGGAGTTACTGAGAAATTTTTACGTTCTCTTAAGTATATTTTTGGTTTCGTCTCCTCATCCCTCAGGAATTACCTTACCCCTATCTTTGTTTTACGTATCGGTAATCCCTTGAATCGCTCTAAAGCAGGGAGAGAGACTCTCCAAAATAAACATTCTAGGAAGTTAACATTCTATTTAAGCTTTTTTGACTTACTCTATATGCCTTGTTAGAATTAATTTGAATATTTTAGCTAGGTAAAGCAATTTAATTGGGAAAGAAGGTCAACATGATGGAATCTTGGTACTTTGTCGATTCTGGCCATTGCACCCCTGCCATCAATATGGCAATAGATGAAGCACTTATGAATTGGCATAGTGAAGGTAAAATACCACCGGTTTTACGCTTCTACGGTTGGGCTCCAGCAGGACTCTCTGTAGGATATTTCCAAAAAGTAAAAGGTAAAATCGATCTTGAAGGTGTAAAAAGGCATGGATTTGAACTCGTCCGCCGCCAAACTGGAGGACGAGCTGTTTTACATGATCAGGAGCTCACCTACAGTGTGATCGTATCTGAGGATCATGAAGATATGCCCGCTTCGGTTAAAGAAGCCTATTTAGTTCTTTCCAAAGGACTGCTCGAGGGTTTTAAAAACCTTGATATAAATGCTGAATTCGCTGTTCCAGAAGGCAAATTAGGAACGACCGGATCAGCAGTTTGTTTTGAGGAACCTTCCTGGTATGAACTCATTGTAGAAGGCAAGAAAGCAGCTGGCAGTGCACAGACAAGGAAAAAAGGCGTGATACTTCAACATGGTTCCATCCCCATCGATGTCGATGATATGAAACTGTTTGATATGTTTATTTATAAAAACGAGCGAATAAAAGAACGCGCCCGTCGTGCTTTTGGCGATAAAGCTGTATCTATTAACAGCGTTCTCGATTCCCCAGTCACTTTCGACGAAACGAAGAAAGCTTTCCACGAAGGGTTCGAGAAAGGATTAGGGATTCAATTGCAGCCTTTTCACCTCAGTGATGAACAATGGGATGAAGTTTATAAAATTGCTGAAGAACGCTACAATAATGATGCTTGGAATTATGCACGTTAAAAAGGAGTGGACTTATACAAATGGCTAAGAAACAAGACTACATAAGAAAACCCGATTGGCTAAAAATAAAAATCAACACCAATAAATCATATACGGGTCTAAAGAAACTCATGCGCGAGAAGAAACTCAACACTGTTTGTGAAGAAGCTCGCTGTCCGAATATCCATGAATGCTGGAGTGAACGTAAAACAGCGACATTCATGATCCTTGGAGATACTTGTACCCGCGGCTGCCGCTTCTGTGCAGTTAAAACCGGACTGCCCAATGAATTGGATCTGGGAGAACCGGAACGTGTTGCTGAATCAGTGGAAATTATGGGATTAAAACACGTTGTAGTAACCGCCGTGGCAAGAGATGACCTTAACGATGGCGGAGCTGCTGTATTCGGTGAGACGGTAAAGGCCATTCGCCGCCGGGTCCCTGGATGTACAGTAGAAATTCTTCCTTCAGACATGAAAGGAGACTATGATAGTCTTCATACCCTTATGGGCGGGGAACCCGATATTTTCAACCATAATATTGAAACCGTGCGCCGTCTGACCAAACGCGTCCGTGCCCGGGCTATGTATGATCGTTCTCTTGAACTCCTGCGCCGAGTTAAAGAAATCCGTCCAAACACTCCAACTAAATCCAGCCTCATGGTCGGACTTGGAGAAACAAAAGAAGAAATTATTCAAGCCATGGACGACCTTTTGGCTCATAATG
This sequence comes from Halobacillus rhizosphaerae, assembly GCF_046719735.1. Lineage (NCBI taxonomy): Bacteria > Bacillati > Bacillota > Bacilli > Caryophanales > Bacillaceae > Halobacillus > Halobacillus rhizosphaerae. Next base: position 1,248 of record NZ_JAUTWQ010000003.1, on the reverse strand, counting down.
TAGACATTATGACCATTGGCCAATATTTGCAGCCAACGAAAAAGCACTTGAATGTAGAGCGCTATTATCACCCGGATGAATTTGAAGAACTAAGAAAAATTGCCATGGAGAAAGGCTTCAAGCACTGTGAAGCGGGTCCAATGGTCCGTTCCTCTTATCACGCCGATGAGCAGGTAAACGAAACTTCAGCTCAGCGCCGCATTAAATATATGCAAGGCTATGAATCCCAGGGAGAAGAGCTAGATAAAACAAACTTCTAATTTTCACTTTCTCAGGATGTCTGATTGAATCAGGCATCCTATTTTTATGCTCCACGGTCTAAGGACCTATGTTATAATCAAACCAATATTTAATCACTCATGAAAAAATTGCCATTATACATATAAGGAGAGTAGCCTCTATGAAAATACGTTGGGTTCCATGCGCTTTGTTCAGTTCTTTAGTGCTTTTATCTGCCTGTGGAAGTACTAATGAATTTGAAAATGTCACTCCAGATGACCAAACGGAATTATCACTACATATGAAAGAAGAACAATCCTCTGAAGAAGTTGTCCCGGATTATCAAGAAAAGGATGAAGAAAGTCGTACAATGGAAAGTGAGTTTGAAGGTGAGGGTGATCTTACAAAGGAACTAGCGGCGATTAAAGAGACAGCTTTAGACGATAACACCGATGTCACGGACTCCTCAACCTCCACTGAAGAGGAAGATACCTCTTCCCAGTCTGATTTCACAAATGACTCAGAGTCCAGTCAGAGTACCACTCATTCTCAATCAAATAGTTCCAGCTACCAGGGTTCTACTGGAAGCCATTCAAGCGGAAGTAACAGCTCTTCTTATAATAATTCCAGTTCTAACAGTAATACCGGAAACACCGGAAGTTCTTCTAGCCAAGGATCTTCAGGTTCGTCGGGATCTTCGGGATCTTCGGGTTCCTCAGGATCCTCAGGGTCCTCGGGGGATTCAAATTCTTCAGGGTCGTCCTCAGATCAGTCTGATGGGGATAGTTCTGACTCCGGATCTGCTGATTCCAATCCAGACAAGGATAAGAATCCTGCAAATCCGGACCCTGATCCTCAGCCTGATCCGAATCCAGATCCTGTGGAACCAGATCCAGATCCTGAACCTACTCCAGATCCGGACCCTGTTCATCCTGATCCCATTCCCCAGCCGTCGACAAATTCAAAGAGTGATATGTAAAAAAAGCCGCCCCGTGCTGAACTATAACCCGAATAATGGACACTTATAAA